>JBARDN010000307.1:0-2291 GCA_049795175.1 Binataceae bacterium (SeqCode)
ATTGGCGCCAGTCCTCGGCATCATTGGGTAGGTATAACATCTCGCGGCACCGAGGGGTCGAATCCCTCCCTCTCCGCCACAATCTGTAATCTTTGCCTACAAGCCGGAGAAGGCGACAATTCCGCGCTTTTCTGCATCAGGCGCACCAGAGAGAGCACACTCAGGACCAAATCCGCGCGAATTGACCCGAGTTCTCTCTGTGCGAAGAAAATTCGGTTCGCTTAAGGACCCGGATGCTTTCCGGTCGACCTTCGCCCATGCATCGCCTCTTCGATTGGACGACGAGCATTCAATTGCGAGTCGATCGAGTCGGAGTGTAACAGAACGACCAGCATCAGACCGACGCAGCCGAAACCCGAACCTTAGTAGACCCCGAGCGCCTTCAGGTGCGCCGGCCATTCGTGCGGCAGATCGATGCGGTTGAGCAGCGGCTCGGCGTTGAGTTCCGCGGGCTGATTGCCTTGGCAGATCGCTTCCCCGATTGCCGGTTGTGCCTGCTCATAATTCCGTATGCTGTGTAAACATTGGAGTTATGCGCCGAAGGTTTTATCGTGGCCGGCATGCTTACGATCTTGTCGGCGATGGTTTCTGGTCTGCTTTCGGTTTTAGGGCGGGCCTCCTTGGAGCTTGAGGTGCTGGCTCTCAGACATCCGGTGGCAGTTCTCCACCGGCGTCGGCCCCGCCGACCGTGGCTTGGTCGAGGCGACCGTCTCCTTTGGGCCTGGCCCTACCGAGCTTGGCCGCGCTGCCTGAAGGTGATGGTACTGATCAAACCGGCAACCGTGGTTCAGTGGTACCGGCAGGGCTTCCGCAGATCCTGGCTTGCCGCTCGAGCTCGCAACTGTCCCGGACGACCGGGCGTGCATCACGCATTGCGTGGCGAGGTTTGCCATAGCGCGTAAAATCCACATTGCAAATACTGACTACACGGACTGACCCGCCCGATCGGAGGATCAACTCGCGCATTTCCTAGCACCCTACTCGCCGCAGCCCAGAATTTCACACCATATGGAGCTTTGCGCAGGGCACAACTCGCTTCACGCGCCGACCAGAGCAAATGTCCCGACGAGCCCTCACGGATCAAGGAGATTTAGAGGGAATGGAACACGCGAAACAGGCGAACGGAAGCGGGCGAAACCCGATCGGACACTTCTCAACATCGGCCCCGAAGAAAGCTGTTCGGAAAAAGGTTGAGTCCGCACGGCCGCTCCGGAAGGAGATGGAGAGCAAGTCGAAATCAGAAAAACTGGTTTGACACTATTGCGGGAGCGATGACCTTTCTCGCCGCCATGTATCAGGCCACGTTCCATCGAGGTTGGATTTTCTGACGGTTCAGGACGCCGATCACGTGCACTGGTTCGCCGAGTTCGCTCCATTCGCATCCGTGAACTGGAAGGACCGCCAGATTCGTCGGACGTCTGGCCAAAACGTCACGCGAAAAATCAGTGTCGTCTATCGAAGCGTACAGCCTCTCGACGGATCGGTCCTCCGAGCTGGTCAGGAGTGCTGAACTTATGCGAGCAAAGGAGCGGTAGACTTCGGCGCCGCCACCATGATAAGTCCCAAGAGCGTGGACAATCGTGCCACCATCACGAAGCTATTCCAGAGGCACGCGCGCTCCAGAAGTGTTTTGGCCAACTTCGGCGACGGTTTCACATCGCGAATGCCGGTATAATCCGCACCTACAGCCGGCCCCGGTTCGATCCAGCCGTAGGCGGTTTCACCACTGTCCGCGGCGATACCCAGGAGTACCGTCAACTCGGGGCGGAGTCTGACGGCGTGGAAGGCCAGATCAACGTGGCGCATGAAGTGGCGTTCGTCGCTCACGAAGTGATCCGACGGAAACAGTGCTACGTATGCGGTGGACTCCAATTTCGACAATCGGAGGAGCGAATAGAGGATCGCTGCGGCGGTGCCACGATTGTCGGGCTGAATCACGAGATTTTGCTGCCGCACAGCTCCAAGCAGCGGTTCGTAGTAACGCTCATGCGCACGAGTCACCGCGATCAAGACTTGGTCGTCTGCGACCGACAGGGAAACGCGATGGCGCGTTTGCTCGATCAGCGATGAGTCGCCGAGCACAGAGCGAAACTGTTTCGGCCTGGAATCATCCGCAATCCGTCGCGTTAGCGGAGATAATCGCTTCCCCTCTCCGCCCGCCAAGATGATTGCCCAGAGGTTGCGATTCTCATTGTACGACCGCATCAGATGCTTCCTTAAGGCTGGGCCTGCTTTGAACCGCCCAAATTCCGATCGAATCAATCTGCTGGAATCGCGACCGCATCTGACTT
>JBARDN010000308.1:0-1683 GCA_049795175.1 Binataceae bacterium (SeqCode)
ATCGAAGCGGCTGCATGAGCATGAGGCGCTCGAAATGCTCGAGCTCGGGCGGCGCGAGCTGGTCGCCAAAATGAAAGAGCAGGGCTTCGCGCCGACCGAGGATCTCTTCAACGAGATTCGCGGCGCGCTCGACAAGGCGATCGCCGCGCGGCGCAAGCCCGGCGCTGATCAGGGAAAAACCCGGAGGTAAAACCGCGATGCGCCTGCTGCATACGATGCTCAGAGTGGCCAACCTGGATGAATCGCTCGACTTCTACTGCAACAAGCTCGGAATGAAGCTGCTGCGTAAAAATGATTTTCCCGGCGGCGAGTTCACACTCGCCTTCGTCGGCTACGGCGCCGAGCGCGACCAGACTGTGGTCGAGCTGACCTACAATTGGGGCACCTCGAAATATGAAATCGGCAGCGCCTTCGGCCATCTCGCGATCGGCGTCGACGACATCTATCAGACCTGCACCGATCTGAAGGCCAAAGGCGTCAAGGTCGTGCGCGAGCCCGGTCCGATGAAGCACGGCACCACGGCGATCGCGTTTATCGAAGACCCGACCGGATACAAAATCGAGCTGATCGAACAAAAGCGCGCGGCCGCGTGACGGGTTGCGGAGGATTTACAAATGAAAGCCGCGGTTTTCAAACAACTCAACGAGATGGCGGTGATCGACGTTCCTGCGCCGAAAGCGGGCGCCGGCGAAGTCGTCCTGAAGGTTCACAACTGCGGTATCTGTGGCTCCGACCTCCACGCCGTCCAGTACGGGATGGGACTTAAGCCCGACACAGTGATGGGTCACGAGTTCTGCGGAGAGATCCACGAACTCGGCTCGGGCGTGAGCGGCTTTAAGAAGGGCGAACGCGTGACCGCGCTGCCGTTCATCTCCTGCGGCGAATGCGAGCGATGCCGCCGTGACGACGGGATGCATTGCGAACGCATCCGCGGCATGGGGCTGGGGCAACTGCCCGGGGGATACGCGGAATTCGTGATGTGCGGAGCGTCGAGCCTGCTTAAGCTGCCCGACAACGTCAGCTCGCGCGAGGGCGCGCTGGTCGAGCCGCTCTCGGTCGGGCTGCATGGAGTCAATCGCGCGAATCTTCAGCCGGGGATGGGCGTGGTGGTGATGGGCGCGGGGCCGATCGGGCTTTCGGCGACTATCTGGGCTGCCGCCAAAGGCGCGAAGGTGGTCGTCTCCGAGCTGGCGATGGGACGCAAGGAACTCGCGCTCAAGCTCGGCGCTTCGGCGGTCGTCAATCCCAATGAAGAAAGTCCGGCCAAGAAGGTCGCCGAGATGACCGGACGCCTGCCCGATGTGGTCTTCGAATGTATCGGCGTCAAATCCACGCTCAGCTCCGCGATCGACATGGTCGGGCTGCACGGCCGCGTCGTCATTCTGGGTGCGTGCATGGAGCCCGACCAGATCACTCCACTGACCTGTCTGTTCAAGGAAGTAGGGCTCGAATTTATCGTTGGATACAACCGCGCCGAGTTCAACGAAACGATCGCGGCGATCGCGTCGGGAAAGATCGATCCGAAACCGATGATCACCGACGTGGTCGCAGTCGACAAAGTTCCCGAGATGTTCGCGGCCCTAAGAAATCCCGGCGCGCGCGCCAAGGTGCTGGTCGAGTTCGCGCACTAGCCCGCTGCCGACGGCGCCAGATGCAGGAAAAATTCGACGCGCTGGTCGCGGC
>JBARDN010000309.1:0-5174 GCA_049795175.1 Binataceae bacterium (SeqCode)
CCCGGAGGGAGAGGCGCATACATTGCGCAGCGTGATCTAAGCTCCCCTCTCACATGCTCGATCGAATTTTGGCAAGTATCCCCTTGACGTATGTACCTGCTTTGGGTATAAATACGGATATGAGCAAGTCTAATCGCAATAACCCAACGCGCAGTGAATCTTCAGAAGGAACGTTCTCGCTGATGGAGTTCGATGCGGAGTTTCCTGACGACGCAGCTTGTCTCGAATGGCTTAAGAATCGGCTCTATCCCGATGGCATCTTCTGCGAGAAATGCCAAAAGGTTACGAAGCATCATCGCATCACAACGCGCACATCCTACGCCTGCCAATTCTGCGGCCATCATGTTCATCCGATGAAGGGAACCATATTCGAAGATTCAGCTACGTCGCTGAAGCTTTGGTTTCACGCGATCTTTCTGATGGCTTCGACGCGATGCGGTGTCAGCGCCAAGCAGATCGAACGCGAGATTGGCGTGACATACAAAACCGCGTGGCGCATGTTCAATCGGATTCGGTCACTTCTGAATGAGGATGACGGTCCGAAACTGGGCGGCAAGGTCGAAGTCGATGAGGCTTATTACGGCGGAAGCGAAAAGAATAAACACGCAAACAAGCGGACCCACTCTAGCCGCATGGCGAAACAGCCGGTAGTCGGGATGGTGGAACGTGGCGGACGCGTTTCGGCCAAAGTCGTAGAACTACCGTGGAAAGGTTTTATGCTACCGCCGATCCGCCAGCGGGTATTGCCACGTACCATGATTTTCACAGATGAAGCGCCTACCTACAAAGCGTTGCGCTCGATGGGATTTGAGCATCGGCGCGTCAATCATTCGCAGGGCGTGTACGTCGATGGCGACGTTCACACGAACACGATTGAGGGGTTCTGGTCGCTAACCAAAAACGGCATTCGAGGCGTATACCACAACGTCAGCACAAAATATTTGCAGATGTATTTGAATGAGTACGCGTTCCGTTTCAATCGGCGAAAGAGCCTCGGCAAGCGAAATATGTTCGACGCCTTTGTGAATCGAATCACCAAAAAGGCTTCTTAGGATTTGCGTCCAGTCGCCTTCGAAAGATCAGAGAAGAATTTCTTTCGGGTTATTGGCGGGATCGGAATGTCTCGATTCTTTTCCTTACTCGTCAAGGCGCTGTCGGCGGTTGCGGCCTGTTGTTCTTCGGCTTCGCGCCGCGATCGATCGCTCAAACGAACGCGATCCGCTCTAACGTCATCTCGCATCAGCAACTCCCTGATATTCTCACTGGGTGTAATGACCGCGATTCCAGAATTGAGTTTAGTCTCCAGCTTACTCGGGATGCCAGTGGTGGGGATTGGTATATCAAAATGTGCGGAAACCAATCCTAGTAAACCAGTAAGATGGAGCCGGGGATTTGATACGCTGTCTTGCTCATCGCTGGGTAGATTCTCCTTGGTATGAAACTCATGATACCAGATGACAGGTGAACCGCTGTGGCCGCCCCATGAATGGGCTTCCGTAAGGTATGCCCGAATTTTCAGATCACCCAAGCGCGTATGAATACGAACTAACTCATCTCCCGGCATACGTGAAATGTTTCCAAATCGAAAAATCGGCAAGTTTCGATTCTGACCCGCAGACTGAACGAACAATCCTGGAAAAAAGACTTGGTCGCCAAGCTCTACGGGGACAGCGAGACTATTGTATCTGTGCTTAATTGATCTTTCGTAGTTAGCCCCAATCTGATGAGGGATCCAGTGATAGTCTCTATCGATAAACATAAAAAGCGGCAACGAACGAAATTTGTAAACCTCGGGATTAGGAATTGGGAGCACTGCGACATCGGCAAGATCGTGACGAAACCAATCGTCTTTCCGCGTGGAAAGATGTTCGAGATGGCCGCCTTGAGTAGCCGTCACACGAACGACTACACGCTGTCCTGAAATTTCATCCAAGCTGTGATTTGCCGTAACCAGATAAATCCATTCTATGTGCGGCTCAACTTCATCTGGAACTGAAACGAAGAACGCCGTTCCGTCGGGCCGCTTCCTCTCGCCCGGCGAGCAGATGAAAACGACGCAATCAAGATATTCCTGTGGCAGACGCAATTGGCACCTCTCTCCAAGCCCTAGCCGGGGCGGTCGATACGGTGCAAGCAGCTTACCATAAGATGACTTCATTTTACCTACCTCGAGGGGATACCTACCGAATTCTTGACAAATGAACGTTCATTCAATAGGATTCGAGCAGTAAATGGCGCGCTGCTGCCGTCGTTTTCCTTGTAGCGCGTCTCAGTCCGATGGCCGAAGCTCTTCGATCTGTTCCTCATGATGACGCGCTGGTTAAACAGCGGCGGCGGCAGATTTTTCTTGCGGCTTGCCGGGTGCTCGAACGGAAATCTTTTCACGAGGCTTCAGTAAAAGAGTTCGCGCTCGAAGCCGGAATCGCGGCGGGATCGATCTATGTCTATCTTCAGGGCAAGGACGAAATCCTGCTGCTGATCGGCGAGTCGATGGTCGCGGAACTGATCGATGCGCTGCCGACAATCCGTCAGAGTAGCGGCGACGACCCGCGGCGCGAGTTGATCGCGATGATGCGCACGATTCTCGACGTAATCGATCGCTACCGCGAAGCGTTCAACGTGCTGAATCACGAGGGACGCTACCTCGCGCGGCGCCCGCGCTACCGCCCGGCGATGAGCGTAGTCAGCGATCGCTATTTCAAGGCGGTCGGACAAGTGCTTGAGCGCGGACGCGCTGCGGGCGTTATCCAATATGAAAACCTGAACAGCGCCGTGCATATCATCCACATGCTGTGCGCTGGATGGGCGACCGGCGGAAAGGCGCTGGCCGGGATCGACAAGGAAACTTACTGGCGCGAGATCGCCGGAATAATCGAAGGCCGCTTTTTTGCGGTCTCAAGTGCGAAGCAGCCGGGGAAGCATCGAGAAGCTACCGAGCTGGGGCAATTCGAGGAGTCATAGACGATGGCATTCTACGACCGGCGTACACTCGACGGCGTTTACAGCGTCCGCGAAAGCGTCAACCAGATCATGAACTACCGCTACGCCGAAGAGCGGATGATGCGGATGATGGCGGGATGGATCGCGATCACGCCGGAAGTTCCGGTGAAGCTCGAGATGGCGCGGCAGGTTTACGAAGACGCTCTTCATACCGACGCGCTCGGCAAGCGGCTGCCGGAGCTGCGGGCGCAGGCGCAGGTCTCGAAGCCGGCGAATGAAAACTTCGTCACCTTCATGCAGGAGCTCGAAGACAAGGAACAGTGGGAAGAGACGATCGAGCGGCTGACCGGAATCTACCGGGTGCTGAAGCCGCATCTGATTTCGCATTACAGCGCTCTGATCAGCGCGGCGAACCCGGTGTACGAGCCGCCTACTATTCGGATCCTCGAGCGGATGCTCGAAGAAGAAAGCGCGCATGTCGAGAAAGGCCTGGTGCTGCTGGGCGACCTGCTCGATTCGCCGGAGAAGCATCGCCGCGCCGCGCAGTGGCAATCGCATCTGGAAGAACTGCTGGCGGCGTCGGGCGGAGTGACGGGCTTCGATACTGAGAAGGAGGCGCCGAGAAAGTTCGGCCGCAGTTAAGATGACCGTCCCGGTACTCGACGATCGGATTATCGCGCACGGAATGGCGATGCTCGCGGGCAGCGCCGACGCCGATGCGTATCTGGCAGACTCGGCGCGCGAGAGCTACCGCGAGGCGACCGGCACGATCGCGCCGATGCGCCCGTTCGATAATTTCGAGATGCTGGCGTTGGCGAAGATCGGCGGCCAGTTTATCTCGAAGCTCAGGCTGACCGGGAAAAAGGGAATCGCGAAGCTGCTCATAAGGTGGAAACAAACCGAAGACGGAACCTGGGTGATCGCGGGAGCCGAGGATATCAGCACCAAGCCGTCGCCGTGGAGCGACATCCAGCATTACACGGTTGAACGCGAGGGCAAGTTGAATGGCTGATTTGGGAAATCGCGCCAACGTGATGGGTCCGCAGCCGATCGCGAAGATTGTCGAGCCGCCAAAGTCGATGATCACCGCCGCCGACGCAATTCTGAGCGCAATCGTTGCGGGACGCCGCGCCGAGATCGAAAAGGCCTCGGACGAGCAGGCGCGCGAGGCGATGCTCAAGATCGCGGACTCGGTCAAACCGGGTGCGTATGATAAAGTCACGATCATCGGACAGGCGAGAATCGCGAAACATTGGTACACCAAGGCGCGCCTGACCGGCCGCACCGCGAAGCCCTTCACGCTTCAATTCCGGCTTGGACAGGATAGGGACAGTAAAGACGACGGCCGCTGGACGATCCGCGAAGCAAACAACCTGACCGAAGTACGGTCAGCATGGACCCGGTAAGAGAGCACCCAGGAGCAAGCAGGAGAAGATCATGCAGCGAATGATTGCGGTGGATAAGCTCGCGCGTCCCGAAGATCATATTTTGGTTCCCGCCGAGCGTTCGCGGCGCGCGCGCGTCGAGCAGGGGCTGACGCCCAACAGCGCGATGCCCTATGAAGAAGATTTTCTGAAGGCCCGTCTGCATGGAATCTGCGCCGGTGAATTCCAGGCGATGGAGGCCGCGGGGCGGACCGTGTTCGATTTCCCCGACGCGCCGTGGGAGTTCCAGCTCGACATGGCGCGCCAGGTGTGGGACGAATCGCGCCACGCCGAAATCTACATGAAGCTGCTCGACTACGCGGGTTCGTTCTACGGCGAATTTCCGGAAAGCGAAGTGCTGTGGTCATGCACCCAGGCGGAAGATCCGGCCGCACGCGTCGCGGGGATCAACCGCGGCCTCGAGGGCCTTGCCTGCGACGTGTTCGAGCAGCTTATTCGCCTGGCCCAGAAGATGGGCGACGAAGTGATCGAGCGCTCGGTCGATTACGTGTTGGCCGACGAAATCACGCACGTGCGGATGGGCTCGCGCTGGATGCGCAAGCTGACCGAGGGCGATCCCGAGCGCTACAAAAAGGCGCAGGACTTTCAGAACAGCATCGACGACCTGTTCAACTTTGCCGGCACGCGCACCACGGTCGACAAGGCCAGCAAAATCATGCAGCACATCAATGGAAAAGATATCGAGATCGACCAGGGCGTCACGATTGCGCGCGAGGCGCGGCTCTTGGCCGGTTTCACCGAAGAAGAACTCGAGCGCCTGGTCAAAGGCTTCGGCAAGAGCTCGGCCTA
>JBARDN010000310.1:0-4536 GCA_049795175.1 Binataceae bacterium (SeqCode)
GGAGAGGTCATTTGTTTTGCGGCTAAAGGAGTATGCAAAGCTCTCCTTTTCGGGCAAAAAATCAGGCATCGGGCGAGCTATCTACCGGCGCGTGCCTGACCAGATCACGCTGCCGATGATCGCGATCGTTTCGGACGCCGCTATCACCGGCTGGTATGCCGGATTGTCGCTCTTGATAATCAGCTTGCCGTCGGGACGCCGCTGCAATCGCCGCACCGCCAGCTCGTCTGAGTGGCGCAGCACGTAGATCGCGTCGCGCCGAAAGCGCGGCTCGCCTAAATCGACTATCGCGAGATCGGTTTCATTCAGCGTCGGAGCCATCGAGTCACCGGCGATCTCGAGCAGCAGCAGATTGCGCGGCTCCGTATGCAGCCGCGTGCGCACCCATTCGCTGCTCAGCGCCAGGCTGTCCACGATCTGATCGTTCATCAGCCCCGGCCTGCCGCGCGCGCCGCCGCGAGCATCGAAGCGCGGCATGAAGGTGTATCCCGCGCCGGGCGCATGCGGCGCCGCGGCGCCTTTTCGCGCGGCCACGCCGCGTCCTGTCGCAAGCCATTCGATTGAGACACGGGCAGCGCGCGAAAGCCCCACCAGGTTGGACAAATTCGGCTGTCCGTCGCCCTGCAGCCACTTGTAAATCGCGTTGTTGGACACGCCGATCGCGCGCGCCAGCGCGGCGACCGAGCCGAACTTGGCAAGCACCTGGGCGAGGCGGGAGCGGAATTCTGCGTCTTCGTGTGTAAACACTTTGTGTTGACTAGTATCCACCATTTGTGGAATAGCTGTTTTGGCATGGAGATGACAGGCAAAGCAAGCTTTGGACTGGAAACGCCCGTCGACTATCCACAGGCACTCGAACCCTTCCCGCGTTCCGACTCGCCCACCGGACTGCCCAGCCTGCCGCTGCTGCTCATGTCAGACGAATGCGCGCCGGATTTTTTCCCGCATGCCCGCCTTCACGTCCGAGCCTCGCGGCGAATGCCGTCTGGAAATTCCCATGCTCCAGCAGGACCATCGCGCCCGCCATGTCCGGACCGCCGAGCGGATGACAAAATGCCTATGGTGCCGCGCGCCGATGCGGCACGCGGTCGCGGTAAAGCGTCGCGGAGTCTGTCCGCTGTGCACCGCCGAAGTCGCGGAGCTGAGCTGGCGCGTGGTGTACGATCGCGAGCGCAGGATCGGTTCGATCCCGCCCAATCTGCGCGCAGCCTACAGCTTGTGAGAGCTGCCGCCTCGGGCAGCCGCCTGTTTCAGCTGCTCGCGCGTGCCGCGCGCGCCACCAAGCATGAGGGCTACGATCTAAGCCGCACGTCGCTTATCGGCGATATCACACGGGTGATCGGAATCCAGGCGACGTCGCATCTGGCGCGCGATTTCGGCGGCCGCCGGGTTTATATTCCCGCCAAAGTATCCTCGCGAGATCAGATTGCGCGATCGATCGGAGTCGGCGCCGCGGCAAGGCTCGCTCGTCTGTACGGCGGCGACCGCGTGATGATCCCGGCTCATCCCGATCGTGCGTTGCGCCGCGCGCAGATAATTGCACTGCGCAGGAGGCGTCTGAGTGTGTCGAGAATAGCAAGAATGCTAGGTTGCACAGAGAGGTACGTCTACAAGGTATTATCGGGGAAAAAACAAGGCTGAACTGTTCAGCCTTACGCAACTTTTCCATTCGCGCTACATTGTGCCTCTCGGCGGCCCCGACCCACGCCGATTAAACGCCCGCGTTGCCCGCAGTGAGTATTGCAGTGGACGACGCATCCGCCCTCTCAAAGCCGCAGACCGAATCCTATTCGCCCGAATTTCTTGCCGCGGTAACCCGCGTGCTCGGCGATGAAGGCGGCACCGAAACCGCGCCGGAAGATCCGGGCGGAATCACCCGCTTTGGAATTTCGGCGCGCGAATACCCGGCTCTCGATATCGCGCATCTGACCCGCGACGGCGCGATCGCGATTTACTATCGCGACTACTGGCGCCCCTTCAATTTTGCCGCGGCGCCCGGCCCGATCGCCGCCAAGGTGTTCGATCTCGCGGTCAATATCGGTCCGGCGCATGCGATCGGATGCCTGCAGCGCGCGCTGCGCGCCGTCGGCCGCCGTGTGACTGAGGACAATGTCCTCGGACCGGAAACCGCTGCCGCATCGCATGCGGCCGAGCCTGCGGCCCTGATGGCGGCGCTGCGCTCGGAGGCCGCAGGTTACTACCGCGTGATGGCTGCGTTCGCGCGCGATGCGCGTCCGGACGGCGACCGCGAGTTTCTGATCGGGTGGTTGAATCGCGCCTACGAATAACGCCCGCACAATTGACCGTCGTACGACGGAGGTTTTCCAATGACTGACGCACTGAAGATGACCGCGCTGGCGGCCGGCGTAATCGCACTGGCCGGCGGATTCGCACTCGGCACGTTGTTCGGGCGCAAGCTGGTGGCCGATCTGATCGCGATGGTTACCGCACTCGATTCCCGCTTGACCTCGCTCGAGTCCTCAGTGGCGAGCACTGCGGCGGCGGCGCCCGCGACGGCGGCGGTGGAGCAGCATCGCGCCGCGCTTGAGCATCATGCGCAGGCGACTGAGAAGCTCGCTAGCGCGATCCAGTCGAGCGCGGCGGCGGCAAAGTCCGCGGCGAAGTAGGGCGCGATCGCGATGCCTGCCTTACTTGCACTGTTCGCGGCGAATTGGCGGCCGCTCGCGCTTCTCGCGCTGCTCGGTGCGGCGGCTCTGGGAGCCGTCGTGCTGATCCACCAGCGCGACTCGGCGCGCAAACAGGCCACGGCGCTTCAGTCCGGGCTTGCCGCTGTCCAAGCCGAAAACGCCGCCTGCCAAAGCGTGGTCGCTCAGCAGAACGCCGCAGTCGAGGCGATCCGCGCGTCGGCGCAAAGCGTTGCCGACGCCGCGGGCACGCGCGAAGCCAGACTCGCCGCCGCCGCTTCCGTCGGGATGGAAAAGGCCGGCGCGCAAGCCGCACAAATGACGCAGGCTGTGGTCTCACCCGGATGCGACGCCGCGATCAAGTGGGGCAACGCGCGGGCGCGGGAGTTAGGCCAATGGTAAAGCGCAGGTTCCGAATCCTGGCGGCGGTGTGGATCGCGGCGGCGATCGGCGGATGCGCGCGTGCGGCGGCGCCGATCGCCGTGCCGATGAAAGTGAGCGTCCCGATTCCCGAGCCGGTGTATTGCGCCGCGTCCGCGCCGCCGCGGCCCGCGCTCCAGATTGCGAGCCTTGGGCCGGACTCCGCGCCCGCCGACACGATTCGCGCGTACGCCGCGTCGGTCGTGGTTCTGAAGGCCGCAGTGGCCGAGCGCGACCAGTTGCTTGAGGCCTGCGCCGCTCCGCAGGTGCAAGGGAAGCATCCCGGTGAAATTTCTCAGTGACATCCTTACGGGCAAGGACAACCTCACCTATGACGCGGCGCGGGTGGTCGGTGTATTGGGCGCATTATCCTACATCGTGTTCTGGTGTATCCAGGTCGCGACCACGCGCCATTTCGGCGCCACCGATGCCGACGCCTATGGGCGCGGCCTCGGCCTCGTGATGCTCGCGATGGCGGGTGCGTGTGCGATCAAGCGGAGCACCGAGCCGGACGCCGAAACTGAACTTGGCGACGAGCGGCATCTCGCCGACGGCCGCGGCGAACATCGTCTCGAAGTTCGTCCAGACGACCGCTCCGATAACCACGGAGGTGCGAGGTGAGCTGGGACGCGGTGGCGGCCTTCCTGACCGCGGGATTAACCCTGGCGGGCCTGAACGTCGGCACGGTGCGCTGGATTCTCGAGCGTCATCAGCAAGCCGTGCTGCGCGATTCGGCCCGCTGGAGCGAAATCGAACGCGGTCTTTACGAACTGCGCGCACTACTTCCGCTCGAGTATGTCCGGCGTGAGGACTGGATCCGGTTCAGCGCCACGCTCGACGCGAAGCTGGATGCGATGCGCGAAGAGATGCGCCAGGAAATCGCGACTCTGAAGGAAAGACTCTATGGCTGATGCAATCGACCTCGAACAAAAACAGCGCGAGGAAGCCCGCTGGCGGATTTTGCGCGTGGTGGACGCCGGACGTCCCAGCGTGGTCTCCGAGCAAATCATCTGGCGCGTGTTGATCGATATCAAGCTTCCGTTCTCGCTCAACGCAGTGCGCCGCGAGCTGAGCTACCTGGCCGACCTCGATCTGCTCGAGCTCGAGGGGCAGGACACCGGCACCTGGTTCGCGCGGCTCACTGCGCGCGGAGTCGACGTGGTCGAGTACAACCAGACGGCGCCCGCCGGCGTCGCGCGTCCGCGCAAGTACTGGTAAGCGGCGATGGCTACCAGAGGCAGAAACAAGAATCGCGAAAATACAACCCCGCGCAAAGCGCCCCCGCCCAAAGCGGAGCCGCACGACGAAGCAAAAGAGTTTGCACGCCAGTTAGAGGCGGTACGACTCACGATCAAAGAGGCGCGCGTAATCGCGGAAGAAACCGCCGGCGACGACGAAGTGATGGAACGCGCACTGGCGCGGATGGTGCAAACGCATCTGTTCACGATCATGCAGAAGTTGCGCAAGGTAG
>JBARDN010000311.1:0-7958 GCA_049795175.1 Binataceae bacterium (SeqCode)
CGGACGGCTGGTCGGAGGTATCAGGATTGTCGGGCGAGCTTTCGTCGGGCGTGACTTCCTCCGGCACTACCACCGGTTCGGTGAAGTCAGCCGCGAGGTTGCAGCACATCACGTAGCTCGAGCCCGCGCGCGGCTGCGCGGCATAGGCCTCGAGCGATCCATCGGCGAGGATCTTCACCGCCTCGTAGCTGATCGAGCCCGACGCGCGCTCGATCGTGAAGACATAGAACGACCCGCGATCCAGAGGTTCAGGCGGTCCTTCGTCCGGGATCATCTGCTGGTAGTGCGAGGGAAGTTTTCCGTACTCGAGATTTTTTGGCGCATAGTCGGCCTTTCCGAACGCCGAGATCTCGGCGGTGATGCCACGGTCGGTTTTTATGTCCCAGATCGGCACGCCGCCGTCGAAGCGCACCACCGACGCGACCCTGCCGCCGCTTCCCGCCGCATTCGCGATAATCTCGGCGCCGAAAAATTTTGTCACGGTCGCGCGCACCAGCGTGTCGCCGCTCTTGTGATAGGTGATCTCGACGGTGGCCTTCGGCGGCGGCATCGGTTCTCCCAGTCCGGCGTCGGCGGCCTCGTCGGTGTCCTCATTGTTTGTGGTCGAGCAGCCCGCGGCCATCACCGCAACCATCAGGATCGCCGCGATCGCGCCGGCCCACAGACGCGATCGCGCGCCGGCCCGCAGTTGATTATGCATCAGCATACCGATCGGCTAGTTTCTGCGGCCGTTGCATTCTTTGCACTCTTGGACCTCGGGGATACAAACGAAAAAATCTGGCTCCGGCCTCTTCTAATTTACGCACAGGGAGAGACCGGCCTCAACCTGTGCGCGCCGCGTATTGGTCGGCGTCCGCTCTTTTGATCGTGCGGCCCGGCGCCTATTTGATCGGCGGCAGGAAATCCGGGAAATCTTTCGACGGCTTCATCTTCCACGCAGGCTTGCGCTTCTGCAAAAAGGCGCTGACGCCTTCGTGCGAGTCGGGCTGCTTGCCGACCCACCAGAACGCATTGGAATCGACCGCCTGCGCCTTCTCGATACTGTCCTCGGCGAGCAGTCCCCACGTGAGCCGCTTGGTCATCGCGACGGAAACCGGCGCGGTGTTCTCGGCGATATCGAGCGCCATCTCGCGCACCTTGTCCATGAACTCCGCGTCGGGCCATACGTGGCTGACGATTCCGAACTCGAGCGCCTCTTTGGCGTTGATAATCTTTCCGGTCAGCAGCAACTCGTTGGTTTTCGCAAGTCCGATCTGCCGGGCGACGGTCCACAGGCTGAGCGCCTCGGGAATAATTCCCCGGCGCACGAAAACGAATCCGATTCGCGCGCTCTGGGCCGCGACGCGGATATCCCACTGCATCGGCAGCGTGATTCCCATCCCGACTGCGGGGCCGTTGATCGCTGCGATGATCGGCTTCTTCATGTTCCACGGACGCACCGCCGGACGCCGCGGCATCTCGCCGCGTTCGGCGCGTTTGTCGGCGTTGAAGGTGTCGCCGCCTGCGCCCGAAAGATCGGCGCCGGCGGAAAACGCGCGGCCCGCGCCTGTCACTACGATCACACGCACATTATCGTCGCCATCAAGCTCGGCGAATGCCTGATACAGCTCCGCGCCCATCGCAGCGTTGAACGCATTGAGCTTTTCCGGACGGTTGAGCGTGATCGTCGCCACGCCCTTTTTGATATCGACCAGGATTGCCGTGTAATCCATCGAAGGAACCTCCAAGGTGACCGCGGCCGCGCGCCCGCTATCTCACGCTTATACCGCGCGTTGCCGCCGTCGGAAAAGCGCGTTGCGGCGCAAGCAGAAGCTGAATTTTTTCGATCAAGGGAAGGACGAGGCTGTTAGGATGGAAATTACCGATCGATCCGGGACAGTGCTTTCTGAACACTTAAAGACAGGGCCTGGGGGCCCGATGTGGTGATCATTCCAATGCGCAAGTATGCCGTAGCTGCGGGAATCGTCGCGATTTTTCTGAGTCTATCTGCATGTAGCACCGAACGTCATACGACAGAGGTCCAGTTGCCCAACGGCGTGACCTGCACCTCAGAAACAACCGGAACCTTTTTTGAGACGAACAGAAATATTTCCTGTATCGATTCGACCGGAAAGGTAATCGGATCGTACAAGAGCGACTGACTCAGGCGCGCTCAATTTCGCCGTCGCGATCGAGGCGATTAACGCCGCGTCTGCCTGCGCCAGCACTATTTCGTGAAATCGATTGGTTGGCCGCAGGCGTTGCCGCCTGCGTTGTAGTCATAGACCATACGGCCGCCGTAGTCGGCGCCCCGCGCGAGGACCGCGCACATCACGACCAGCCCCGCCAGGAATGCCCACCGAAACCGCGAGGGCATCGGCCGCGCCGCGAGCGCCCAGATCGTCAGCGCGACGGCGATCACGGCGGTCGCGATCATCAGATGCTTATGATGCTCGAGCAGGGCGGTGCGTACCGACTCGGCGATCATCACGCCCTCGCTGGCTTCAAGTCCGGTTGCGATCGCAACTGCGCCGCCGACGGTTCCCAAAATCAGCGACCATAGCGCTGCCCACTTGAGCGACTCGCTGCCGATAGCCGCGGCAAGAAAGTACAGGAGCGCCGCACCACACAGAAACGCGATCGGAAAATGAACTACGATCGGGTGAAAGTTCTGTAGCTGCGACGCTCCCGGAAAAATCCGTTCGAGCAAACCCTTACTTCACGGAATCGACGGTCAGAAAATTGACGCCGCCCTTGCTGTATTCCTTGCCCGACACGGTGACCGTGTCTTCCATCTTGCTGACCACATCGTCAGGCAGCGACTGCGCGTTCTTGGCCGGCATCAGGATGTAGATCTTCTTGGTATCCGATTCGACCAGCGACACCGGAATTCCCGCCTTGGCGCATCCCATCGCGCACTTCTGATGGCTCGCGCCATGCGCGCCCATCGTGCCGTAGCAGAAGCTGTCCTCGAGCGTGCCGGTCACCGACTTCGCGGTTCCGGTTTCCGCCGCGATCGCAAACGACGCGAGGCCAACCGAAAGAATCAAACCCAGACCAGCAATCAGAAATCGTTTCATGAGACTCCTCCCAAGTTCATTCGCCAGGTTATTTGTTTAGCGCAACAACCCCCGCAGAGGCGCCTCAAACTCAAAGCGGAACTCGGATGCGGGTGACTCGCCGATTATTGCGGAAATGAGGCCGCTTCGCCAAGAGAAAAAATCGCGTCCTTTATCGACGCGCCGAGGGCGCTTCGACTCGCGGATCGACTTCGCCGATCATCTCGCGCCATTTCGCGCGCTTGCCGGCGCTGCGCGGACGCGCGCCCAGCTTCACCAAATGATGCTCGAGGACCTCTTTCAGATCCTCGGCCAGGCGCTCGATCTCGACTTCCTCTGGCATTTTCGGGCGCGGCTGTCCCTCGGTCAGGCCTCCGCGCCGTCGTCCGTAGAGCTGCTGGAGCCGCAACTCCGCCTTCGCCAGCATCGCCTTGTACTTGTAATCGAGCCGGCTCAGATCCTCCGACAGATTCGCCAACGCCACGTAGCGTCGGCGCATCCGCCACCATTCGAACAGCGTGACGATCATCACGCCGAACATCAGCACCGCCGCGACAGTGGTCGAAACCGCGCTCGCGCGCCACCACGGCAGCATCTTGAGGCTCGAAGTCAGGGACTGGTTGTCTTCGCCCAGCTCCTGATTTTTCTCCTGCAACGCGACCAGATCATGCTGCGCGGTTTCGGCCTTTTGCTCGGCGGTCTGCGCCTCGGCGCTCAGCGAATCGATCTCCTTCCGCATCGACTTCGCTTGCGCCTCGAACGGATTGGGCACTTTCAACTCGTCGCCGGCAATCAGTTCCTCGTCCAGGCTGATGCGATTGCTGTGCGCAAGCTGCTCAGGCGTGAGTCCGAACATCGCCGCGACACTGCCCAGCGTGTCACCCGGACGGATCGTGTACGGAATGATCGAGCGGGCGTGTGGCGGCGGTTTCGGTGCGGTATCGACCGCAGCAGCGGGTGCGGCAGGCGCTGTCGAGGCGGGGATATCCTCGTCCGAGAAACTACCGTTTTGGGCAAATGCGGGCGCAGCTATGGTGAATGCAAAAATCGCCGCGAGGCAGATTCGGGTGGCTTTATCAATTATCCGTAGCGCGGTCATAGAGCGCCACCAAGGGCTTGACAAATAGGGTATTAGAATACCCTTCGTGAGCAAATGGGTTATTTTTGCGCCAGATCATCTGTTCGTAACCTATCGCGAAGATATGCCGATGCCCAAAGGCGCGATTCCTCGCGACCCTGACCGAGCGTGAAGCGCACAGGGCAATTCACCCGCAGCATCGCGAGCTCGGAATGGCACAGGGACGCAAAAATTGTTAGCTCGCCCTCAAGGCGCAGTCATCAATCCAACCACCAAAACATCAAGGCACAAAGAATTGACGCATTTCCACGCGCCGCGCGCGCAAATGCGGATTCCTCGGGTCTTAGTGGTTTTGTCTTCTTTGGTGTGTTTAGTCTTTCTGACCGCGTCAGAGCGAGACCGAAGCACGGTCATCGACGCGCGGGATGCATCGCCGCGTAGGCTGCGCCGACTACTCCGCCGATCGAGCCCAGCGATGCGCGGACGATTCGCGCTTGCGCGGCGATTGCGGTGAAGGCGCGCAGGCGCACCTCGGCGGTCATCGTTTTGCGCATGTAGGGAAGCGCGCCGGAGACGCCGCCGCCGATCACGACCAGGTCCGGATTGAAGATGTTGAGCAGCGAGGCGATCGCGATTCCCAGGTAGCGTCCCGCCTCTGCAAACGTTTCGAGCGCCAGCGGGTCGTGCGCGCGCGCGCAAACGGTCATCGCGCGCACGCTGAAATTTCCGTCAGCGTCCAGATACTTCGCGGGAATTGCTTTGCGCGCATCCAGCCGCCGCGCGACCAGCCCGCGTATCCCGCTCGACGACGCATACGCCTCGACGCATCCGCGCGATCCGCAATCGCACGGCATCCCGTCCGGCTCGACGGTGATATGGCCCAGCTCACCCGCCATTCCGCTGCGCCCGTGGAAAATCTTTCCGCCGACGATCAGTCCCCCGCCGATTCCGGTGCCGAGCGTCAACAGAACGACCTCGCGATGCTTGCGCGCGGCACCGAGCCAGAACTCGCCGAGCGCCCACGCATTGGCATCATTCTCGACTACGACGGGTCTGCCGAGCTCCGCTTTCAGCTTCGCCCGCAGCGGGAACGCGCGCCATGCCTTGACGTGCGGCGCCGCCATCACAACGCCTCGGTAGACATCGAGCGGACCGGGAACCGCGACGCCGATCGCGTCCGCCGCACCCATCCCACGCTGCCGCGCGTCGGCTTCGAGCGCGCGAACCTGGCGCGCGATATTCGATGCGACTGCGGGCCCACTCGCGTCCGCCTGCGAGGGCGCGCGGCGCACAAACAATACCCGGCCATCGCGAGCCACCGCCGCGCAGCGGATATTAGTTCCGCCCATGTCGAGTCCGATTACGTAACGCGCAGGCATAGCTCCTCTTCCCGCAACGCCGATTCCGCACCGCGGGATTTTCAATTGATCGATCTGATCCGGGCGGTCACCGCCGCATTACCGCCAAGTACTCACGATTACCTTTCGCGCCCTCGATCGGCGATTCGAGCGGGTCCTCAACGGCCAGTCCGAGACCACGCGCGAATTCAATGATCGCGTCGACCGCAGCGATCCGCACGGCATCGTCGCGCACGATTCCGCCCTTGCCGACTTTTCCCTTGCCGACTTCGAACTGCGGCTTGATAAGCGCGATAACTTCGGCCTTTGGGGCGGCAAGTGCAAGCGCCGCGGGAATGACGAGTTTCAGCGAAATGAAGCTCGCGTCGATCGTCACCAGCTCCGGCGCGTACGGAAGCTCGCCGGGATTGACGCGGCGGATGTTCGTCCGGTCGAGCACCGTCACGCGCGGATCGACGCGCAGGCGTTCGACAATCTGCCCATAGCCGACGTCGAGCGCGATCACGTGCGCCGCGCCGCGCTTTAGGAGCACGTCGGTAAAGCCTCCGGTCGAAGCGCCTACATCAAGTGCCCGGCGACCCTCAACTGGCACCGCAAAATGATCGAGCGCGGCGATAAGCTTGTGCGCGCCGCGGCTCGCATACTCGGGCGCGCCTGCCAGCACGACAATCTCGGCGTCGGCGGCAACGCGCAGATCGGGTTTTTCAGCGGGCTGCGAATTCACGCGCACTCGTCCCGCCATGATGAGCCGCTGAGCCGCCTCGCGGCTCGGCGCAAGTCCGCGCCGCGCCATCTCGGAATCGAGCCGCTGCCGCGTCATCGCCGCACGCCTCGGCACGCGCGCAGCGCGCGGTGCGAACGCGGTATCTCGATGCTCGAAATCGCGATGAACGCCGCGCGGTTCAGAACGGGATATCGTCGTCGTCGGCGGGCGCCGGGCGCGGCGCGGGGTCGCCGTCATCGAGCAGCCCGGTTGCGAGCTTGCCTTCGGCGTTGCGGGTCAGGACTTCGACTTTGCGCTCGACCTCGTCGAGCTTTAAGCTAAGTGACTTGACCAGCGCGACGCCGCGCTCGAATGCGCCGATCGATTCGTCGAGCGAAAGCTCGCCCGAATCGATCTGGTTGACGATCGTCTCAAGGTCTCTCAGTTCGTCTTCAAATTTTTTCGTCTTCGCAACCATTGACGATCTCTCCCGAGAATCTCTCCCGAAGATCTATAGCTAACTTCTGCGCACGGTCACGCGCGCCGTGAGCGCGCCTTTCATCAGCCGTATTTCCAGTTCGTCGCCGGGTGCGACCGCGGCGGAATCGACGATCACTTTCGCCGTGCGCGTGTCGGTGACCACGGCGTAACCCCGTTCGAGCACCCTGAGCGGCGACATCGAGTCCATCCGCGCGGCCAGCTCAGCGACGCGATAGCGGGCCGCCGCGATCGTTTTTGCGCCTGCCGCCGCGAGCCTCTGTGCCAGCGCGCTTGCGCCCAGCTCGTCCTCGCGCGCGCGCGCACGTATCGCGCGCGCAAGCGAGAGCACGGTCCGCGCGAGGTTCTCGTGCGCCTCGGCCAGCATCGCGCCCGGATGCCGCAGCCGGATCGTGAGATCGTCCAGCGTCTCGCGCAGGCCGTCGAGCGTCCGCTCCATCGCAACCGAGAGCGACTCGGCGGCGGCGGCGACGCGTTCGGCAAGTTCGGCCTTGGCCGCAATCACCATCTGCGCGGCGGCGGTCGGAGTTGGTGCGCGCACGTCGGCCACGAAATCGGCAATGGTGTAGTCGATCTCGTGGCCGACGGCCGAGATGATCGGAATCACCGAGCGGAAAATCGCCCGCGCGACTATCTCTTCGTTGAACGCCCACAAATCTTCGAGCGAGCCGCCGCCGCGGCCGACGATCAGCACATGGGCGCGGCCGTCACGGTTGAGATCGTCGATCGCCTCGGCGATGTCACTCGCCGCGAATTCGCCCTGCACGATCGCGGGGCGGAAAATCAGATGACGGTCGGGATAGCGATCACCGAGCACGCGCAGGATATCGCGCAAACCGGCGCCCGAACGCGCGGTGACGATTCCGATCACGGTCGGCAAAAACGGAATCGGGCGTTTGCGTTCCGCCGCGAACAACCCCTCGGCTTCGAGCCGGCGCTTGAGTTGCTCGAAGGCGAGCTGCAAAGCGCCCGCGCCACGCGGCTCGACCGCGTCTGCGATAACCTGCAATTGGCCGCGCGCCTCGAACAGGTTTGCGCGTCCGCGCACCAGGATCGCCATCCCGTCGGCGATCCGGAATTTCGTCCTCGAATATGCGCTCTTGAACATCACGACGCTGATCGAGCTGCGATCGTCCTTGAGCGTGAAATACAGATGACCCGAGCCGGGAATGCGCGCGTTCGAGACCTCGCCAGTCACCCAGAATTCATCGAGGCCGGCTTCGAGCGTGCCGCTGATGAGCCGCACCAGCTCGGTGACGCCGAGCGCCTTGCGCGGCGCGGGC
>JBARDN010000312.1:0-5409 GCA_049795175.1 Binataceae bacterium (SeqCode)
CGCGAGGGCACTGTTGCGTTCAGCAAGCCGGGACGGATGCGCTGGGATTTCGAGTCGCCCAACAAGGAGCTGCTGGTCAGCAACGGCCAGACGCTTTTCAGCTACGACCCGGGCCTCAATCAGGTCGTCGAGACGCCGTTAAAAGACGCCTTGCGAACGCCGGGCGCGACCGAGTTCCTGCTCGGAGCGGGAAATATCCGCAAGGACTTTATCGCGACGACGCCATCGTCTCCGCCCACCGACGGCCTGACCTATGTGAGGCTCACGCCGCGGCAGGGCGGCAACACGATCGAGCTTGGAATCGAGCCCAAAAGCGGCGACATTCGGCGCCTTGGGATCACCGATCAGCTCGGCAACAAGACCTCGCTCGAATTCAGCGAGGTGCGCGACAATGTGGAAATTACCGATTCCGAGTTTGATTTCACGCCGCCCGCAGGCGCGGACATCGTCTCCCCTACGCTCCCGCGCTGACCGCCTCACGTAATTTTTTCGCATCCTTGGCACAGCGATTGCCTCGCTTACAACCGGCGAGTAGAAATATATGCCCCTCGATGGGCCGATCATGGAAAAAGTGCACCTTCTAACCTTGGGTTGTCCCAAAAATCTCGCCGATAGCGAGCTGATGCTGGGAGCGCTCACGCAGGCCGGATTCGAGATTACTCTCGATCCTGAAGATGCGCAGATTCTCGTGGTCAATACGTGCGCGTTTATCGAGGCGGCCAAGAAGGAATCGCTCGACGCGATTATGGATGCGGCCGAGGTCAAGCATCGCGGCGCAGGCAAGCGCCTGGTAGTCGCCGGATGCCTGTCGCAGCGCTATAGCGAGGAGTTGCGCGAGAAGCTGCCTGAGGTTGACGTGTTCGTCGGCACCGGCAACTTCCTCGACCTGCCGGAGCTTCTGCGCCGCACCGAATCGCCCGAGGCGCGCGCGATGCCGTATCCGGGCGCGGCGCATCTGCTGCCGCGCGCAACAGCGCCGCGGGTCAAGACCGGAAATTTTTTCACCTCTTACTTGAAGATTTCAGAGGGATGTAACCATACCTGCGCGTTCTGCATCATCCCGAAAATCCGCGGACGCCACGAAAGCCGTCCGATCGACGACCTGGTGGCCGAGGCCCGCGCTCTGGCCGACGGCGGCGTGCGCGAGCTCAACCTGATCGCGCAGGATCTTACCGCCTATGGACGCGATCTCGAACGCTCGGCGTCGCTGGCGGCGCTCTTGCGCGAGCTCTCGACGGTCGAGGAGCTACACTGGATTCGACTGCTCTACTGCTATCCGAATTTCGTCACCGACGAGCTGCTCGATACGATCGCGGAGCTTCCGACGGTCGTGAAGTATATCGATATCCCATTGCAGCATGCCGACGACGCGATGCTGCGTGCGATGCGCCGCGAGCGCTCGGGCGCCGCGCTCTATAAGCTGCTCGAACGGATTCGCGCGCGAATTCCCGGGGTCGTGCTCCGCACTTCGTTTATCGTCGGATTCCCCGGCGAGACCGATGCTGCGTACGGCCGGCTGGTTGACTTCGTGCGGGAGATCGAGTTTGACCGCGTGGGCGTGTTCACCTACTCGCGCGAAGAAAATACCGCCGCGTTCGATCTGCCGGAGCAGCTTCCAGAGCGCGTCAAGCGCGACCGCCGCGCCGCGCTGATGGAAGCGCAGGCGGCAATATCACTTAAGAAGAATCGCGGCCTGGTGGGCCGCGAAGTCGAGGTTCTGGTCGAGGGTCCTCTTCCCGGACGCGCCACGCGGCTGCGCGGGCGAACGTCAGGACAGGCGCCCGATATCGACGGCTCGGTCTTTCTCAAGGGAGAGGCGGAGCCCGGCGAATTCGTCCACGCCCGGATCGAAAAGGCCCTTAGTTATGACCTCCATGCGCGTGTCGCCGAGGCATCGCCCGGCGAAGAGGAGAGGGTGGCAAATCATGGCTAAAAAACCAGCCGCCACGAGTCGCAAGAAGTTCCTGGCCAGGATGCGGGAGCATCTGGTGGACATGAAAGAAAAGTTGCACAGCGAAATCGAGTCCGAGCTGCGGGCCGAGCGCGAGGGCAACAAGGACGAAGGGATGGACACCTACGATCTCGCCTCCGAAGAGCGCGATCGCGAGATCAATTTCATCCTATCGGACCGCGAGCGCGTGAAGGTCAAGCAGATCGACGACGCGCTCGAGCGCCTGGACGACAACACCTACGGGGTGTGCGAGTCGTGCGGGCTCGAGGTCGCCGAGGAACGGCTGAACGCGATGCCGTTTACGCGACTGTGCCGCGACTGCCAGCAGGACATGGAGCACGAGGCCAAGTCG
Organism: Binataceae bacterium (SeqCode); assembly: GCA_049795175.1. GTDB lineage: Bacteria > Desulfobacterota > Binatia > Binatales > Binataceae > JBARDN01. The sequence continues at coordinate 2,304 of JBARDN010000312.1, forward strand.
CAGCGCCGCTTCGACGACGAGCGCAACACCAACACCTATCGCAAACTCGGCTCGACCGACGGCGACGAAGAAAATATGTGATCGCGCCGCGCGCTTGATGAAGAGACTGCTGACGCGATGCTCGAGCGGGCGCAAAAGGTAATCGACGGCGGAATCACCGCGCGGTTGCACCTCGGCGCCCAGCTTTACGTATCGCGCGACGGCTCGACCATCGCAGACCTCGCGTTCGGAGAATCGCGCGAGGGCCTCGCGATGCGGCCCGACACGCTGATGCTTTGGATGTCGTCGATCAAGCCGATCACGGCGGTCGCGATCGCACAGCAATGGGAGCGCGGCAAACTGGACCTTGACGATCCCGTCGCGCGCCACATCCAGGAGTTCGCGGCAAACGGCAAAGAGAAGATAACGATCCGGCACGTGCTGACGCACACCGGAGGTTTTCCCGGCGCCGTGATTAGCTGGAGTGCGGAGCCGTGGGACAAGATTATCGCCGAGCTCTGCGCGTCGCCGCTCGCGCCCGGATGGATTCCCGGCGAGCGGATGGGCTATCACGTCGCGTCCGGATGGTATGCGCTGGCGGAAATCGTGCGCCGGCTCGACGGCCGCGCGTATAGCCAATACACGCGCGAGGAAATCTTCGAGCCGCTGGGCATGCGCGACACCTGGCTCGGGATGCCCGCCGAGCGGCATCGCGAATACGCGGCCGACCGGCGGATCGCGCCGATGCATTTTTCGACTGGCCTAAGCAAACCCGTCCCACACAACTACTCATTCTGGGGCGACAGCGCCGAGGCGCTCGCCGTCTGCCGTCCGGGAGGGAGCGCGCGCGGCCCAATTCGCGAGCTCGGCAAATTCTACGAAGCGATGCTCGCAGGCGGCGGCGGGATTATCCGGCCGCAAACCGTAGCGGCAATCTCAGCCCGCCACGTTGTAGGAATGCGGGACCATACTTTCGGCTATCCACTCGATCGCGGTCTCGGCGTCGTGATCGATTCAAAGCAGTACTGCAATGCGGCGACATGGTTCGGCAACCGATGCTCGCGCCGCACTTGGGGCCACAGCGGCTATGTCTCATCGACCGGCTTGGTCGATCCCGAGCACAAGGTGGTCGTCGCGCTCGTCTTCAACGGGATGCTCGAATCTCAAGAGGGCCGCCACGACGCGCGAATGATCGCAACCCTCGACGGGGTTTATTCGGACCTTGGTATCGCCTGAGTGCGATAGCGCTGTTCGCACGCGTATACCGGCGCGCAGCATTGCGAGTGGGTATCTCCTGGTTTGGACTCTGCCCGACGGCAATGAGTCAGGCTCGCGTGCTCGGAGTTCCGCCCCGAAACCAAGCATCGAAAGACCACGCACCAGATCCGACGCTGATCAGGAAAAGCAACGCCATCGTCATCGCAAAATCTGTCCGCGCGTCGCTTACCATGAACCAGAAGCCCTGATTCGGGCGCCACAACTCGGGAATCTTGGTGGTCGCGATCGCGGTCAGGATGACGATCAAGAGTGGAATGCTCGCGAGCCGGGTGAGAAGGCCAGCCAAAACCAGAACGCCACAAACGATCTCGAAACCTCCGACGAAATGCGCGGTAAACCCGGGGTAGGGGAATCCAATCCTGGCGAAGCGTAGAACCCCCATGGAGGGGTCGATGAATTTGAGCAGTCCCTGCGTGAAGAAGATCAAGCCGACGGCCAATCGGATGAACACGATGTTTCTTGCCTGCCAGATGGGAGCGAGAAAGTTATTCATCGTGATTCCTCCACGGTCGCTCCAGCGTCTGGTACCTGCTCTCGAAACTCTAAGCATGACGCGATTGCTCGACGAGCGGCTAGCTCGCGCGGCGGTACGCGTAGTTCCTGAGCCAGTAGATCTCGTCGTCGAAGCCCAGACGGCGATACCAGTTGATCGGCGTGTCATCGGGATCAGTGTTGATGATCGTGTTGCGACAGCCGCGGCCGATTGCGCCGCACAGCAGGATCTTCGCGAGGCCCTGGTTGCGCATCGGAACACGCGTCGCGAGATTGAATATCAACCGGTCGTCGCCAGCGTAGTACGCGAGAACCGCGGCTGCTTCGCCTTTTAGCCGTGCGATGAAGAATTTGCCCGGTCCGCGCAGCTCTGCGGCGCGCGCGGCGGTTTCTTCGGCGACTCGCTCAGCGGCAGGTTCATCTTCCGAGTTCGCGAAGCCCTTGAGCTTCACATTCATGTACTCGGCGAGAGTCGCCGGGGTGACTGTCTCGATCGAGACGTCGGCGCGGGCCGAAACGGGTGTTATCGATCCGGTGTGCGCTAGAAAGATGGTCGCATTTTCGCGAGCGCATCCTGATGCTTGCAGCGCCGGTCCCAGCACGTTGTCGGTGCCGTGATCATCGATCCAAATTTTGACTTCGCGGTCGCCGAAGTAGTCCGCCGCGTCGGACAGCATTGCGGGCACATCACCTGGTGTGGCGCCATCCACAATCAGCCGCGCGGAATCAGGATTGGCGGTATTGTGGCGATAGAATCCGAACCGCCGCCGCTCGATTGAATATCCGATGGCCTCGGAAGGAGTTCGGTACCATGAGCGAACTTCGTCGCAGAGCCGATCATGTTCGGGATGACGCATCGAGGGTCGCCGGTCACTCATGGGATTACGCGGGCGTCTTTGAGGCGGCCGATTTCTTCCCAATCGATACCGAGTTCGAGCAGGATTTCTTCGGAATGCTGTCCCAGCTCGGGCGCCATCGCCGAAGGCGCCCACGGCGTGCCGCCGAAGTCGCACGGCGTCGCGACCATCTCCGCTTCGCCGTCCGCGGTCGGGACCTTCACGAATAATCCGGCCGCGCGCGCTTGCGGATCAACTAGCAGGTCCTCGGTGGTCTGCACGGGCGCCCACCACACGTTTTCGCGATCGAAGATCGGCGCCCAATCCGCGAGAGTCTTCTGCGTGAAGATCGAATCGAGCAGATCGACCAGCACTGCCGCATTCTCCCGCCGCGCCGCCATCGTGTTGAATCTCGAATCGTGATCAAGATCTGGCCGCGCGATCGCGCGCAGCACGTCGGGCCACATCCGATCGCCCTGCAATCCCAGGAGCCAGAACCATTTGCCGTTCGAGTCGTGATA
>JBARDN010000313.1:0-6514 GCA_049795175.1 Binataceae bacterium (SeqCode)
AGTGCGGCACCGAGGTCCTGTGCAACAAGGCGGGTCCCGGCGAGCTCGAATGCTGCGAGCTGCAGATGAAGATCAAAGAGGCCAAGCCGCTTCCTTCCTCCGACTAGGACCGGCGCGCCGCATCGGATGCCAGTGGCAGCCACCTCCGCAAAGGCCGACCTGGTCCTGCATCAGGGCGTGATTTTTGGTCATCGCGATAGCGACTCGGTCGCCGTCAGCGGCGGTCGAATCGTAAGCCACGGCCCCTATTCCGAGCTCAAGGCGCTGGTCGGTCCGCGCACGCATCTGATCAAGCTCGCGGGGCGCACGCTTGCGCCGGGCTTTGTCGATGCGCACCTGCATTTTCTCGAAGCCGCGTCCGCCGTCAGCGGCCTCGCGGTATGGCGATGCCGCAACGTTGCGGATCTCCTGGCCGACTTGCGCGTCGGCGCGGGACGAACTCCTCCCGGCAATTGGCTGCGCGCGTTCGGATGCGACGAGACGCTGATGCAGGGCAAGCGCGGTCCCACCCGCGACGAGCTCGATCAGGCGGTTGCGAAAAATCCGCTGCGCCTGCGGCATCAGACGCTTCACGCCTCATGGCTCAACACCCGCGCGATAAATCAGCTCGGCCTCGAGGCCAAAGATTTTCGTCCGCCCGCCGGCGCGACCATCTTCCGCGACGGAACCGGCAGGCTCACCGGCCTGGTGGTCGGGATGGAAGAATGGCTGACCCGTCAGTTGCCGCTGGTGACCAACGCCGAGCTCGAAGCACGCTCACGCGCGATGAGCCGCGAGCTATGCGCCGCCGGAGTGACGGCGTTCACCGACGCGACCGTGCGCAACGGTCCCGAAGAGGTCGCGCTGTTCGCGAAGCTCGCATCGACCGGCGCGATTTGCCAGCGCGTAGCGATGATGATCGGCGCGCGGCATCTCGAAGCCGCGACCAAAAGCGCCGAGATTGCGCATGCCGCCGGAATCCGGCTGGCTGGGATCAAGTTCATGCCCGGCGCCGCCTACGACGGATCGACTGCGGCGCGCCGCGTGCGCATCGCCCTTTCAAGCGGACTTGATTGCGCGTTCCATGCGACCGAAGTCGAGGAGCTCGACGAAGCGCTCGAAGCGATCGAGCTCGCCCAGCGCCAGATCGGCGCGGCCGAGGCCTCCGCGGTCTGCCGAATCGAGCACGGCGGCGTCATTTCGCCTGATCACATCGCGCGAATCGTGGCCGCGCGCGCGTGGGTCGTCACCAATCCGGGGTTCGTTTATTTTCGCGGATCCAAGTACTCGGCCGAACCGGGACTCGCGCCGCATCTGTACCGCGCGGCCTCGCTGCGCGCGGCGGGAATCGAGCTCGCTGGCGCCTCCGACGCTCCTGTCACGCCTGCGCGTCCGCTGGCCGGCGTCGCTGCCGCAATCTCCCGCTCGACCCTCGACGGCGAGGTCCTGGGCGCCGAAGAGCGGCTGCCTCCCGCCGCCGCGTTCGCACTCTTCACCCGCGACGCCGCCCGCCTCCAGCGCCTCGAGGCCGGCGAGATTGAGCCCGGGATGCTTGCCGATATGGTGGTCCTCCAGCGCGATCCGATGACTCTTGGCGCTCCCGAACTGCTCGCGCTCAATGTCGATTTGACGGTTATCGCTGGCCGTGTCGTTTACGAGCGCGGCCGTCCCGCGGTCGCCCACAGCGACAGCGCGGATCTTCATTCAGCTTGATCATGCCGTCCGCGGAAAAAGACAGCGCGGTCCTTTACGAGAAGCGCGGCGCGATTGCGTGGGTCACGCTCAATCGTCCGGCGCAATTGAACGCCTACAATGTCGCGATGCGCGATGCGATGTTCCAGATTCTGAGCGCGATTCATGACGACCCGGAGGTCCGCGCGATGGTGCTGTGCGGAGCAGGCAGCGCGTTTTCGACCGGCGGCGATCTGCACGAGTTCGGCACTGCGCCGTCCCCGGTCGCCGCGCGATGGATTCGTTTCCGGCGCGACGTGTGGGGCCGCCTCAAATCCCTGCCGGTCCCGACTCTCGCCGCCGTGCACGGCTTCACCGTCGGCGGAGGACTCGAGATGGCGCTGCTGTGCGACCTCGCGATCGCCGCCGACGATACTCGCATCTGCCTGCCCGAGACCGGGGTCGGGATGATCCCCGGGGTGGCCGGCACGCAGACGGCCTCGCGGCGCTTAAAGCTCGGTCGCGCGCTCGATCTGAACCTCACCGGCCGCTGGATTGACGCGCAAGACGCATTGCTTATAGGTTTGGTCGCCGAAGTCGTTGCGCCGTCTCGGCTCGAGCGGCGCGCGTTCGATATCGCGCGCGGACTTGCTCGCATGCCCAGAGAACATTCTGCCATCGCCAAACTCGCGGTGTGGGGCGGGCTCGACCTGCCGCTTGGCGAGGGGCTCGATCTCGAGCGCAGGCTCGCCCGGCGCATGGCTATACTGACGCAACGCAACGATATCAAGCGGCACAATTCAGGAGGTAACGCGGTTAAGTGAACACCGTTAATTTCTTGACGATTCCGTCGTCGATCGTTCCCGATCAGGAGATTATCGATTTTGGGAATCGGCGGCTGAATTATGCGCAGTTTGCCGATACCGTTGCGCGCCTGTCCACGGTCTTTAAGCAGCAGGGGCTCGCTGTGCGCGACGTCGTCGCCGCGCTCGACACCAACTCCGATCTTTATATCGCGGCCTACTACGCCGCCGCCAAAGCCGGGCTTACTTTCCTGCCGCTCAACTACCGCGCCAAGGAAGCCGAGCTCGAATACATGATCAATACTGCCGGCGCCAAAGTTCTGCTCGCCGGCGATCGCTATCTGGACCTGATCACGCGGCTGCGCCCGCGCCTGGGACTCGCAAAGGTCCTGGCAATCGGCGAGGGCGAGAGCGGAGTCCCGCGCCTGGCCGATCTGATAGCCATTGCCGAGCCCGACGAATCCGAAGCCGAAGTCGAGGACGAGGACACCTCGATCCTGATGTACACCAGCGGCACCACTTCCCTGCCCAAGGGCGTGATGCTCTCGTTCCGCGACTTCACCGCGTACGTGACGGCGAACATCGAGATGGCCGACGGCACCGACCGCGGCGTCGCCCTGGTCTGCGTGCCGTTTTACCATATCGCCGGAACCACGGCGTACATGACCAATATCTGGACCGGCAGACGCCTCGTCGTGATGCCGCAGTTCGACGCCAAGGCGTGGCTCGCCCTGGTCGCCACAGAGCGGGTCACGCATGCGTTCGTCGTGCCCACGATGATGAAGCAAGTCCTCGACGATCCGTCATTCAAATCGACCGACCTTTCGAGCCTGACCAATCTTGCCTACGGCGGCGCGCCGATGCCGATCCAGGTAATCCGCCGCGCGATCGAGGCATTTCCCGCCACGGTCGGCTTCGTCAACGCTTACGGACAGACCGAAACCACGTCGTCGCTCACCGTGCTCGGCCCCGACGACCATCGGGTCACCGGCACCCCTGAACAAAAGGAACAGAAGCTCCGCCGCCTCAACTCGATCGGCAAACCGCTCCCCGATGTCGAAATCCGCGTGCGCGACGAAGACGGCGCACTGCTCCCGCACGGGCAGGTCGGCGAGATCGTCATCCGCACCCCGCGGATCATGAAGGGCTACGCCGGCCGCACCGACGACGCCGCGCTGGCCGAAGGATGGCGCGCGACCGGCGACCTCGGCTGGATCGACGAAGACGGCTACGTGTTTTTCGCCGGCCGCAAGGACGACATGATCATCCGCGGCGGCGAGAATATCGCGCCCGCCGAAATCGAAACCGTGCTGATGAGCCATCCGGCCGTCGATGAATGCGCGGTGATTGGAATTCCCTCAGTTGAATGGGGCCAGACCGTCAAAGCGTTCGTAGTCTGCCGTCCGGGCGAAAAGATCACGCGCGAGGATTTGAGCGAGTTCTGCCGCTCGCGCCTGGCGAGCTTCAAGCGCCCCGAGCAGATCGAATTTATCCACGCGTTGCCCAAAAATCCGCTGGGCAAGATCCTGCGCAAGGATCTGCGCGCGCCGTCGGGAGACTGACCAACGCCACCTCGCGCGAAAAACCGCCGGCGCGCTGATCCGCGCGAGCCGATCGATATCTCGCGCACCGGCGGATGCGTCACCGCGCGAATCGTTGACGCTCGCCGCCCGCTCGGCTCCGCCGCCGCCAACCGGATGCTCGAGTTGTTCGAGCAGGTCGAGGACGACGACTCGATCCTGATGCTCGCGATCACTGGGACTGGCGCCTCGTTCTGCCAAGGCTTCGGCCACGACGTCGATCCGCGCATCGTCGAGTCGCTCGCCGCGATCTCGAAACCAACCGTCGCGATTATCAACGGCATCGCGATCGACGAAGGCCTCGAACTCGCGCTCGCGGCCGATATCCGCGTGGCGATCCGCCGCGCCCGGATCGCGTTGACCCAGCTTGCGCGCGGCGAGCTTCCGCACTTCGGCGGAACCCAGCGTCTGGCGCGAATTGCAGGACCGGCGCAGGCGCTCAGGATGCTCCTGACCGGTGCCGCGCTTGACGGCGCCGAGGCCGAGCGCGTCGGTATCGCAACTTACTTGGCCAAAGACGAGCGCGACCTCGCGCGGGTTGCAGGAGCCCTTGCCGAAGCGATCCTTTCGCGCGCTCCGCTCGCGGCGCGGCTGGTCAAAGATGCGGTCCTTAAGGGATACGATATGACTATCGAGCAGGGCGTGAGGCTTGAGGAAGATCTGTACGCCCTGCTACAAACGACTGCCGACCGTGGCGAAGGCGTGCGCGCGTTTCTGGACAAGCGCAAGCCGATTTTCCGCGGCGCGTGACGAATCCGACTGTGAAAGGAATGGTGAGATGGCCAATCAACTGGGCAAAGTTTATATCTGCGCCAAATGCGGCTCGCAGGTGATCGTGACCAAGGGCGGCACCGGCGTGCTCAAATGCTGCGGCGCTCCGATGGAACAAAAGAAGTAGTCCGCGGCTGCGCGCGGCGACTCAGGATTATCGCCAAAAGATGATCGATCGATGAGGAGGATCTCCCGATGATTGGAGCCATAATTATCGGAATCATCGCCGGATGGCTGGCGGGGAAACTGGTCCGCGGCAAGGGCTATGGAATATTCGGCGACCTGATTTTGGGGTTGGTCGGCGGCCTTATCGGCGGATGGATTATCCGCGGTATATTCAACGTACCCGGTCCCAGTGGAGTAATCGGCGCGATCGTCGTTGCAACGATCGGCGCGGTCATCCTCGTGTGGATCGCGCATCTGATTCGCGGCGAAGTCTGACGCCAGAAAAACATTGGCAATTTCCTCTCCCACCGGAGGGAGAGGCGCATACAAGCGCCGCACACAGGGAAGCGGAGCCCACTGAAATTCCCTCTCCCGCCGGGAGAGGGCAAGCGGCGCGATGCTTGCGCTTTTTTCGCAAGTATCGTGACGCGCGGGTGAGGGCGACCCGGCACCAGCCGCCGACTCGAGATGCCGCGCCCACGCAATCCGCCAACTGACGCGGACCGTCTCCGCACCGCGCGCAAACTCCGCCGCGATATGACCGATGCGGAGCGGAAGATTTGGCAGCTCCTGCGCGGACGCAGGCTTGGCGGCATAAAGTTTCGCCGCCAATATTCCGTCGGTCCGTTCTTCGCGGATTTCTGCTGCGTCGAGCATTCGTTGGTGATCGAGCTTGATGGCGGGCAACACTCCGAGAACGCCGCGTACGACAATGAGCGTTCATCGTATATGCAACGCAAAGGCTATCGCGTAATCCGCTTTTGGAATAACGAGGTGCTCACTGAAACTGAATCGGTGATATCCCGAATCCTTGACGCGTTGGGTTTGCAGTAGGCCGCCCTCACCCGCGAATCACTTCGCGATGCGAAGTAATTTCGCGGCCTCTCCCGGAGGGAGAGGCGCATACAGGCGGCGCATACATAAGAGGCGGAGCCGCCTGAAATTCCCTCTCCCATAGGGAGGCCGACGCGGTACAATCCTTCGATTCGATGCTCCAGTGGCGCAACCCGCTGAACCTATGAGTTCGGCAACGCGCGCAGACCTCGAAGGGAGGGTAAGGTGAGCGAGAAACAGCTATTTAGCGTCTTGGTCCGAGGTGTGGGCGTCCTCGTTTTTATGCACGGACTCAGCGGTCTCTACGTTGCTCTCGCGCAATGGGAATTTGAGCCTGCCGTCACTCGGACTTTTGTTACGGCGATGCTGGCTCCGAACGTTATATACACACTTTCGGCATTGATTCTTGGTATCACGATGATTCGATGGCCACAGTGGCTTGTGCGTCTTGCGTGGCTAGAAAGATTACCGACAATTAGTCCCGTAGCGAACGACGACACTTCAACGTGATCCAATACCACCTCGGCGGCCTCTTCCGGGAGCCGCGAAAAAGCTCGCCGCACGCGTGGCGCCCGTCGTTCAGGCGAGCGCGCGCAGGCGCAGCTCTTTGGCCTGGCTGCGAATCGGCTCGGGCAGCGCGACCGCCGTGGCGTCAACCCAGGTGCGCTCCAGCCGATAGAACTCCCGCGCCGGCTCGTAAAAGATGTGCAC
>JBARDN010000314.1:0-5090 GCA_049795175.1 Binataceae bacterium (SeqCode)
GGTTCGCCAATATCAACCGCCTGGGCTTCGACATGCCAGTGCACAACGAGCAAGACCGCGGAACGCTGAAGGAAATTCTGCAAGACCTACGGCGTGGATAGATTCATCAGAACGACTCTTGCAGATACCTTCTTTCTCCGCAGAGGGCGGCGCGGCGCGATGCTTGCGTTTCTTTTGCAAGCATCGTGACGCGCGGGTGAGGCGCACGACCGGTTACATCCGGTCATGGTTCCCCTTCCCGTGCGGGAAGGGGTCAGGGGTTAGGTCGTTCGGCGCGCCGGTTCTGTGGGTCGTTCACGGAATTCTAATCGCGCCGCCCTGAGTAATCTCCCTCACCTAACCACTCCCTTTCAGGGCGAGGAATCAGTCAACGGGCGAGCGATCAGGGGATTTTAGGCGCGCGGGGGATTTATGTCCGACCAGAGGCGGCGCATGAATTCTATGTGCGACTCTACTGCCCATAGCGTTTCGGGGGCGGCGCTTTCGGGGATCGCTTTGAAGATCGAGCCGGCGCTGGTGTCGCCGTGGTCCTTATCGACCTTGACGTGGACCGAAAAGAACAGCAGCGCGTCGTCGGACAGATGGTAGTTGCGGCGTAGCCCGTCGATCACGCGTACGTATGCGTCAGGATTGAAGAGCTCCGAACCCAGGCTGATTCCCGCCAGCGTCACGTACCACGGCTTCGAGTCGGCCAGCCAGTACATCCAGTGCTTCATCGCGGTTGCGTCGGGCGACATCCGCGCCGTGAGCATCTGCGCGCGCGGGATTCCGATCGCCTCGCCGAATTCGAGATACAACTCGGGATGCGATCTGCCGACGCCGGACACGCGTCCGAGCTCTTCTTCGATCAGGTTTTCGACGATCGATTTGCGCGCGGGAAAGTCGTCGCACCTGGCGTAGATCAATCCAAGAATATTGGCGTTGTGCGCCTTGTTGCCGATGAAGAGCTGCGTCGCCCACCATCGCAGTTGATCGATCGTGAGTTCGCCGCGCTCGATTTGTTCAATCGTTGGGTGCGATTTCAGCGTGCGACTATTGCGCTCCAGCCGCGCGATCAGCGCGTTCAACTCGCCGATTCCCTTCTGCACGTCCATCGTAGAATTCTCCTCGCGACAAGAACCGCGTCAGCGCGGTTACCTGACCGCGCCGGCGGCCTGCTCGGCGGCGATGCGGCTTTCGATCGCGCGTTTCAGTTCCGCTTTTTTGATCTTGCCGACATTGGTCAGCGGCATCGCTTCGATTACCTCGACCCGTTCGGGAAGCTTGAAGCGCGCAAGCCCGCGCTCCGCCAGAAAGCCCGCCAATCCCTCGAGCGAAAGGGCTGCCCCCGGCGCGAGCGTGACGAACGCGCATGCTTTCTCGCCCATCCGCGCGTCCGGCATCGCGACCACAGCGGCGGCGATGACAGCGGGATGTGCGATGATGTGCGACTCGACCTCTTCGGCGCTGATCTTTTCTCCGCCGCGATTGATTTGATCCTTGATACGTCCCGCGACGACCAGGTTCCCGCTTGCGGTTTGCCGCACGAGATCGCCGGTGCGGTAAAACCCGTCCGGAGTGAAGCAGATGCGATTCTCCACGTCGCCGCGATAGTAACTGCGAACGGTATATGGTCCGCGGCACCATAGCTCTCCGATTTCGCCCCGCGCCATATCCGCGCCATCAGGCCCGACGACGCGAATTTCATCGCCTGGCGAGGCGGGGCGTCCCTGAGTCGTGCACGCGAGATCGTCGCCTTCATTCAGGCGCGTGTAGCACAGGACGCCCTCGGTCATCCCGAGCACCTGCTGAACCATCAAATTTGGAAAACTACGGCGCAACTCGCGCGCGGTCGGCTCCTGGAGCCGCTGTCCGCCGACCATGATCACCCGCAAAGTTTCCAGACCGGCGCGTGCTTTCCCGGGAAGCAAAAGAATCGAAATCGCCATAGCGGGGACGCACGGAAGATGCGTCGCCCGCTCGGCGGCTGCTAGCCGTACGATATCGGCGGCATGCGCCGACTCCGACAGGATCGTCGTCGCGCCCGCCATCAGTGCGCCCACCAGGCCCGGCGCTCCGAGCGCGAAGTGATGCTCGACCGGCAGCGCGATGAGTACGCGCGAATCGGCGGTGAATCCGCATACAGGTGCGGAAGCTTGGGCGCCGCAAAGGTAATCGGCGTGGGTTCGCGGAATCAGTTTCGGCAATCCTGTGGTACCGCCCGAGAGCAGAAGTATCGCGAGGTCGAACGGATCTCCGCCGCGCGAACCGATCTCGCCGCGCGACTCGATTGCGGAGTCGAGCGAGGTTGTTTCATCCGAGAGTTCGGTGGTGAAGATCGTTCTCAAATTGGGCGAACGCTGGCGCAGCTCGCGCGCGAGCGCCGCATGGTCGAAGCCGCGAAACGTCGGCGCGACCGCAATCGCGACAGGATTTGCGAGCGCGATCAGATGCTCGAGCTCGGCGCGGCGCAGCGCCGGCAGCGCCATGACCGCGACGGCGCCGATTTCCGCGCACGCGAGCATCAGCGTGACGAACTCGACGCAGTTTGGAAGCTGCACGATTATTCGGTCGCCACGCGCGATGCCGCAGCTTTCAAGCAGCGCGGCGACGCGGGCCGCCTCGTGCAGCATCGCGGCGAAATCGAGCTTGCGCCGCGCGTCTGCGATCGCGACCTTGCCGGGACGCTCCGCTGCGTGACGCCGCGCGGCCTGGCCTATCGCCTGCGCGATCGTTTCACTGCGCCAGTAGCCTGCGCGCAAATAGCGTTCGGCGGCCTCGGCCGGATATGGAGTCCATCCTTCAGCCATAGGTTCGATTCCTAGCGGTTAGCGATCGATCCGGTGACCATCAGGAAAACCTCGTCGATAATTTTTGCGCGTTGCTCGAAGTCGCGGGCCGGCTCATACCAGGTGTAAAACCAGTTCATCGCACCGAACAGCAGCGACGTGATGATGCGGCTCTGCTCGCGGTCGAGCGCGTGGCCGCGGCCCTCGGCGAGTTGCTCGACGAGCTTGCGGCACAGCCGCGAGTACTCGCGCTTGAGCCGCGCAATATCGGCCTGGTAGCGGCCGGAGAGCGAGTCGGCCTCGCGCACCAGCACCTTCATCTCGGCCAGATTGCTCATGTGATATTCAAGATGGCCGGCGATAAACTGGCGCATCCGGGCGTCGGCTCCAGGAGCCGAGCGGGCGGCTTGCTCGGCGTTGCGCAGCAACTCCTCGAAAGCGCGGCGCGAGATCAGGTACAGAATTTCCTCTTTGTTGCGCAGATAATAATAGATGCGCGGGAACGAGATTCGCGCGCGTCCGGCGATATCGCGAATCGACGCGAGCCCGAAGCTCTTCTCCGCGAACACCGCCGCCGCGGCGTGCAGGATGTGATCGATATTGGCGTCGTAGCGTTCGTCGGGAGCCAGTGCGCGCGACGTCGATTTGATTCGCGTGACGCGCCGGACGGCGGGTTGAACGATGGCTTTCTTCAAACGCGAGGCCTCCCGTTCAAGGTTTGCCCGCCACGCGTACGAACGCAAGCCGCTCAACTGATAGAGCACGGATCACAGATAGCGGCGACCGGCGGTTGGATCGGGCGCGGGAATTTCGAGCTTGGTCAGCAGATCGTTGACCTCGGCCTCGAACTCGGCGCGCATCTGTTCGTTGCTGCGGCGCCGGAGTCCCATTTTCACGTAGTCGAATTGCCGCTTCGAACCCGACTTGCCAAACATGTCGAGCCCGGCCGGATACCATTTGGCTAGATGCTTGATCAGCAGCGCGCGGCCGCGATCTCCTTCTCGCTCGAGGTACCTGCGCATCAGCCGATAACCGAAAGCCGCGTGGCCGAGCTCTTCACGGTAAACCCGCTCTGCGATTTTGGCGAGTGGATGATAGGAGCATCCCACCCATTCGTAACCCATGTACGCGCCCTGGCGGTCGGCGAAAAAGCTGAACAGTCCGTATTCGATCCAATCCTCGGCGCGATCGCGCATCTCGAAAATATAGATCGGCATCGGCGTTGACATGAACGCGTCATCGACGATCACGCCTAGCTCGGCGAGCAGGCGCATCCAGTAGCTCGCGTGGCGGACCTCGTCGGACCAGAATGCCGCGTACTCGGCCTTGTCCTCCGCGGTGGGCGCGAGCGCGAGCGGCTTCATGAGCGTGCGCTCAGGCATCAGCATGTATTCGGATTCGATTCGCGACTGAATTGAGAGCATCCGGACGAGCAAGTCTTTGTAATCGGGCGGCAGCGCATCGGGGCCGCTGAATTTCACTTGTTCGGAATGTTCGGTCTGATGATCCAAGGCCCTATCCTCGCGGCGTTCGTCTAACAACCTGTTCTGAACGAAAGTTCAGTAAAGCATCGCAAGACGGGACTGGCAAGCGCGGCTATCCCACCATGGTCAGGCCGCCGCTGATGCTGATAACCTGGCCGGTCGCGTAGTCGGAGTCCGCCGAGGCGAAGAACGCGACCGCGCCGGCCAGATCTTCGGGCTTGCCGAGGCGGCGAAACGGGATTCCGCGCGCCATGGCTTCGAGCACGCCCTCGCGTCCCGCCATCGCGTCGCGCAGAAGTGCGGTGTCGGTCGGGCCGGGGCATACGACGTTGACATTGATGTTATAACGGGCGAGTTCACGCGCGAGGGTTTTCGAAAATCCGATAATCGCCGCTTTGCAGCCGGCGTACACCGCCTCACCGGTCGAGCCGACGCGCCCGGCGTCCGACGAAATCGAAATGATCTTGCCGGAGCCGCGCGACTTCATCCGCGGTGCGATCGCGCGGCAGCAATTCAGCGCGCCACGATAGTTGATCGCTATAATCTTGTCCCAGGTTTCAGGCAGGCTTTCGATAAACGGCTCGAGCTTGTCCCATCCGGCGTTGTTCACCAGGATATCGATTGGCCCGAGCTCGCGCTCGACCGCCGATGCGGCCGCCTCCGCGTCTTCGAACTTCGTTACGTCGAGCTTGACCGCGATCGCCTTCGCGCCGAGGGCGCGCAACTCCGCAGCGGTGCGTTCGGCTGCCTCGGTCTGGATATCGGCGATCGCGACCGCGGCACCTTCGCCAGCAAGACGCGTGGCGATCGCGCGGCCGATTCCCTGCGCCGCTCCGGT
>JBARDN010000315.1:0-2010 GCA_049795175.1 Binataceae bacterium (SeqCode)
CGACGGCTCTGGGAGCCGAGAAGACCGACCTCGAGTCCGCTTTGCAGGACCTGACCCAGACCATCACCAAGCTCAATCGCGAGGCGCGCCGCCGCTTCGCCGAGACTTTCGAGGGTGCGGCAAAGAATTTCGAGGAGCTGTTCCCCAAGCTGATGCGCGGCGGCAAGGGCCGCCTGGAATTGATCGAGGCGACGGAAGCGTCCGAAGCGGGGGTCTCGATCCTGGTGCAGCCTGCCGGCAAGAAGGTCAAGGAGATTGGCCTGCTTTCGGGCGGCGAGAAGGCGCTCTCCGCGATGGCGCTGGTGTTCTCGCTGTTCCTGCTCAACCCGAGCCCGTTCTGCGTGATGGACGAAGTCGACGCGCCGCTCGATGAGTTCAGCCTCGCGCGCTTCACCGATCTTCTCGCCGAGCTTAAAGATCGGTCGCAGTTTATCGTGATCACGCACAACCAGCGCACGATGCAGCGCGCCGACCAAATCCACGGGGTCACAATGGACCGCCCCGGAATCTCGAAAATCATCTCGCTCAAGATTCCCGCCGCCGCATAAGTCCAGCGTCAACCGGCCACTAAGACACGAAGGCACGAAGCCTTCTTCGTGTCTTGGTGTCTTAGTGGCCGCCTGCTCTGAATCTTCACGCCCGAGATCCAGACCGCGCCACAGACGCCGCGACTTGTGCTAGAGATTATTTGGACGGAGGACGACCTTCATGACTATCGCGACCGATACGCCGAAGGCGCTGAAGCATCTGCCGGCGACTACATCCGGAGAGGAGATTTCCGCGACACTCACCGCCGATGGCGCAGTGATCGTTGACAATGTCGTCACGCCCGCTGCGATGGACGCGCTGCACGCCGAGCTGCAGCCATTTATCGACGCGACCACGGCGGGTCCCGATGATTTTTCCGGCCGCCGTACCCGACGCACCGGCGGCCTTATCGCGCGGTCGCCGATGAGCCGCGACTTCGTGATGCATCCGCTGGTGCTCGCGGCGTGCGCGAAGTTTCTCGGCCATGCGACCAGCTACCAGATTCATCTGACCCAGGTGATCGCGATCGGTCCGAACGAACCGGCGCAGACGATTCATCGCGACCAGTGGGCGTTCGACTTCTTTCCCTTTCCCAAGGGCTACGAGGTTCAGTGCAACACGATTTGGGCGATGACCGATTTCACCGAACAGAACGGCGCGACCCGCGTGATTCCCGGCAGCAATCATCTGGAGGATCGCCTGCGCTTCGAGGAGAAGGACTCGATACCCGCGGAGATGGCGAAGGGCTCGATCCTGTTCTACTCGGGCAGCGTCTATCACGGCGGCGGCGCAAACCGCTCGAACGATACGCGCATCGGCATCAACATCACCTACAATGTTTCGTGGCTCCGGCAGGAAGAGAATCAGTATTTGGCGACGCCGCCCGAAATCGCGCGCACGCTTCCGGTCGATCTGTTGCGCCTGATGGGCTACAGGCTCGGTGCCTACGCGCTTGGCTATGTCGACGACTTGCGCGATCCGATTGAAGTCGTGCGCCCGGACCTGAAGCGCACCGGCTTCTCAGCCAAGCCCGATGCGCAACCCAAACCGCGAGTGGATCTCAAACGCGGCGCGTAATCTGTCACCTCGCCCTTGCAGGGAACTGTCGATAAATGCCGAATTCTTGTCCGTCATCCTGAACGAAGGCTGCCGGAGTGAAGGATCTCCGCGAAGCGATTAGTGCGAAGCCTTCGCGTTGGTTGCACTAATCGCTTCGCGGAGATCCTTCGCCTACGGCTCAGGATGACAACAGCGGTTTGCGAAAAAATCGACATCCTCTTGCAGGGCGAGGGAGCAGAGGTCACTAGATCAAACTGTAGCCGCTGCCTTTGCGATCGAAGCCGATCCCGCGGCCTTCTTTCAACAGCCCGTACTCCTTCATCAGCTCCTGGCTGTAGGTCACCCGGCCGGTGATTTTGTTCACCGGCTCGGTTGCGAGGATCAGCGTCGAGCGCGCCATGTACTCGAGCGGCTCGCCGTCCT
>JBARDN010000316.1:0-2708 GCA_049795175.1 Binataceae bacterium (SeqCode)
GAGCAATTCACGGTGGCGGCGTAGCTCAGTTGGTTAGAGCATGCGGCTCATATCCGCAGTGTCGTAGGTTCGACTCCTACCGCCGCCACCAAAAATACTGCAACCTTGACGAAGAGACTCTGGTGCCTTCCAGTCAATAAGTCATTGGTGTTCCATTGTTGCGCGTGTTTACGGTTGTCAGTGCGTGGCTGCCGCGCAAGGAAACCAGTGCTCGACCCTGGCCTTTACATCACCCGAGGATGAGTGCATGGACGCCTCGGGATTTCTCCCTTCGGTCGAAATGACGGATGAGGGCTTAATGCATGAGTATCGTAACCTCAGCCGAGCCCCCGATCGTCATTACGAGCCTTGGGCGAGGAATCCCGAGGCGGCCATGCTCGGAGTCCACGCCCCATGCCGTGCCCCTCGTCCGGGATTCCTCACGCGGCAGCCACGCACGGGAATGACACACCACGGTCACGTCAATTCTCAAACTGACCCATCACCCTTTGATTTCATAGAAAGGATCGCCCTAGGTAGAGCACGGCTGTCGATAATCGAAGACCCCGTCCGTCATCCTGAACGGAGTGAAGGATCTCCGCGAAGCGATTAGTGCGGAAGTCCCAGGCTGGTTGCACTAATCGCTTCGCGGAGATCCTTCACTCCGTTCAGGATGACAACAACTGAGCGCTTGCTAGAGAATCGACAGGCTCTACAGTAGAGATAGAAAAGAGAGCGCGGGCCGTGAAACCTTTTCAACCGGGCCGCGATACACTTGGCATGGAGATTACTGATGGCTGACAGAATGACCGGAAAAGTTGCGATCGTAACTGGCGCGGGCTCGGGAATCGGACGGGCTACCGCGATGCTGCTCGCCGCCGAGGGCGCGCGCGTGATTCATAGCGACCTCTCCGTCGAGGCTACCGCCGAGACTCAGCGGATGCTCGAAGCTGCGGGCGCGGCCAGCGCCGCGCTCGCCGCCGACGTGAGCCACGAGGATACCGCGCCGCGATTAGTCGGGCTCGCGCTCGAGCGCTTCGGCAAACTCACGACCGTGGTCAACAACGCCGGCACCGGCACCAACGCGATCGTCGGCGAACTGCCGCTGGCCGAATGGGATCGCGTGCACAACGTCAACGTGCGCGGACAGTTCATGCTGATCAAGCGCGCGCTTCCCGAGCTCATCAAGGCGGGCGGCGGCTCGATCGTCAACGTCGCCTCGGTGATGGCGGAAGTCACCGACTACGGCCTCGCCGCGTACTGCTCGTCCAAGGCGGGCGTGGCCGGCCTGACGCGCACCGTCGCGCTCGAATACGGCAAACACGGAGTCCGCTGCAACTACATCATGCCCGGCCCGATCTATACCGGGATGACGCGGGCGAATTTCGATCGCGAAGAGATTCGCCGGGTGTGGGAAAAAAAGACCGCGCTGCGCCGGCTGGGCCAGCCCGAGGACATGGCGCGCGTGATTTTGTTTCTCGCTTCCGACGACGCCGGCTATGTAACCGGCGCGGGAATTCGCGCCGACGGCGGCCTGATGCTGCGCGGCTAGAGTTTGGGCGGCCCGGACCGCGGCTCCGTGAAGATCACGTCGCACGCGCGGATCCACAGGTACAGCGTCATCAGCACGACGAACGGCCCCTCATTGGCCGCAAGGTGAACATGGTACCACTCGGGCCGCACGTCCAGGTACGCGACGACGAACACCAGATGGCTCATCACGACCTCGGCGCCGTAAATCAGCGCGAGCACCAGCCCCCATCCGCGGCTCATGATCAGCCCGACCGCGATCGCCCAGAAAATCCCGGCCTCGACCAGCTTCAGGATTCGCGCCTGCTCGCCGTAAAATAAAATTCCGCCGACCAGCGCATGAATCGGCTCGGCCGCATCAGCCATCGGATCGGCGTCAAATACTCTGAGCACAAGATGGAGCGCCCAGACGGCGGCAAGGAATCCGCACAAGCGTAAGTCGATCGGCCACGTGCTCTTTTGATTCCCCGCCACAACGATAACCATCGAAGCTATCAACCGCCGCCGATGCGCTTCAAGTGCGCGTATGGCTGCGCGCGGCAGAACGCGTCTGAACGCATCACAGAGAATCCGACGCGGCACCCGCGGCGCCGGGCTCGGCGATCGTCGCGATCTCGCATCGCGGATGGCGCGAATTTCCCGGACGCCCCGCGGCGGCCGAAAACCTCGGACGAATTGTGACCGCCGCAATCTGCGGCGAGAATCCGCGCGCGCGCTCGCGCGGCGGATTTCCGCACTGCTCGTGGGCCGTTTCTCGCATCTCGGTCTCCAGCTCCGAAGCTTCGCACTCAATACTCGGACTAGCTCGCTTTTCCGAGTAGTCTATTTTTCCATGCATTTGTCGAGTTCGCGGGAATGGAACTGATACTCAGACCTAAACGCCTCCGGTTCCTGTGGCTTGCCGCTTTATCTGCAGGGTTGGTTGCCGGCGGCGCACTGATGGTTCGAGAAAGCGCCCCCTTAGGATGGGCACCAGTCCTGTTCTTCGGATTCTGCGTGGTTGTATTTTGCCTGCTCCTCCTTCCTGGTAGCGCATACCTCAAATTGGATCCCACCGGCTTCACGGTCTGCTCACTATACAGAGCTCACTCGGTCCGCTGGGACGAGGTCGATTCCTTCGAAGTAATCACCATCGAAAGGCGGAAGGTAGTCGTCTTTAACCTCTCCCATGCGCACCAAGGTCAGGAGATCGCCCGCAA
>JBARDN010000317.1:0-1623 GCA_049795175.1 Binataceae bacterium (SeqCode)
TTCGAGAGCCGGTCGCGCAACGCGTGATAAACCGCCTCGAACACCGCGCCCGAATTGCGAAACCGCACTTCGGTCTTCATCGGATGGACATTCACGTCCACTTCTTCATGCCGCAGCTCGACGAACAGCACCACCGCCGGATAGCGTCCGCGCGGCAACAACGTCTGATAGGCCTGCGCAATCGCGCGCGCGAGCAGCTTGTCGCGAACCACGCGGCCGTTGACGAAAGTAAAGATCATCCGCGCCGACGCGAACGACTCCTGGCTCATCGTCGCCAGGCCGCGCGCCCGAACCGGCTCGCGACCGCCCTCGAATCCGAGCATCCGCTCGGCGAGCTTCGCGCCGAAGAGTTGCCGGACGCGCTCCAGCGGCGACGCCGCGCGGGTCAGATCAAACACCACTCGGCCATCAGCATTGAGCGAAAATGCGACCCGATGATTCGCCAGCGCGACGCGCTGGATCGCCTCGGCGATCGCGCCCTGCTCGGTCGCGACAGTTTTCAGGAATTTGAGCCGCGCCGGAGTGTTGAAGAAGAGATCGCGGACATCGATCTGCGTGCCCTGCGCCGCGGCCGAGTCGCGCATCTCCTCAATCTCGCCGCCCACGGCCGCAATCTCTACCGCCGCCGCGTCGGCTGAGCGCGTGCGCAGCGTCATCCGCGCGACGCTCGCAATCGAGGCCAGGGCCTCGCCGCGAAAGCCGAGCGTGCGGATCGCAACCAGGTCGGCGGCGCTGCGAATCTTCGAGGTGGCATGACGCCGCAGCGCGAGAATCGCGTCCTCGCGGCTCATCCCGCAGCCGTCATCGGCGACCGCAAAACGCGCGCATCCGCCGCGCTCGATCGTGATATCAATCCTGCCGGCGCCCGCGTCGAGCGAGTTTTCGACCAGCTCTTTAACCGCCGACGCCGGCCGCTCGACCACCTCGCCAGCCGCAATCTGGCTCGCAACTTGTTCGGGCAGGATGTGGATCAGCCGCTCGCTCATCGCACCACGACCGTCATTGGAAGGGGATACATCCCGCTAGACAATGCGGCTTTTGCACCGGATACTCAAGCCGCTCCGCTGCGGTAGGCTCTCTCAAATTGAACTTCGACGCGCACTCAGGATAGCTTGGCGGGTCGCGCAAGGGAGCGTTGCAGAATGATCTCCAAGTCAATGACACGCAAATTCGCAATCACATTTATGATCGCGCTCGCGGCGGCGATTCCTGGATTAGCGCCGGCAACTCCCGCGATTGCCGAGGTCAAGATCGGAGTCGGAGCGCTCGGTCCGATCTCGCCTCAAGCTGAAAACGACGTCGAGAAGCTGGTCGGCGCGATGCCGAACGTCACCGCCGTTCCGATTCAGCCGCCCGGCGACGTTGACGCGTGCGTAAAGCGCTTCGTCGCAGGCGAGCTTGACGACAGGCTCGACGCCGTGATCGTCGTCAGCCTGCCGACCGATTCGTTCAAGGTCGTGCAGACCGGCTCGGAGGCCAAGTTCACCGGCTCCTACCAGATCTGGACGCTCAATCTTTCGACCCTGGCCGAAGACCGGCACACGTTCACCTTTACAGACAGCGAGACGATCATCAGCGGGCCGGCCGCGATTCTTTCGATTCCGGCGCAGTTCCTGTTCGAGC
>JBARDN010000318.1:0-4892 GCA_049795175.1 Binataceae bacterium (SeqCode)
TTATCCTGCCGTGCAAAATATCTTGCTTGCCGCGCGCGCGTTGGGACTGGGCGCGACGCTGACGACGCGCCATCTACTCTATGAGAGAGAGGTTGATAAGATCCTGGCATTGCCCGAGACGGCCAAAACCTTTGCGATCATCCCGATAGGCTATCCGATCGGGCACTTTGGACCAGTTTCACGCGCGCCGGCCGAGCAAGTAACCTTCCTCAACCGCTGGGGCGGCAAATATCCGTAATCTTTTTAAGAAGAAGCTCAACGCTGGTCGGCGCGGAAAAACCCTGTACCTGTATTTAAGCGACTGAGCGATTACGCCCTTGCGCCCGGCCGCTAGCCAACCTCGGCAGTAGCGTTAGAATCGCAAAGATTGCGACGGCCGCGATCCAGGCGGCGGCCCCGCTGATTAGCGGCTGATGTCCCCATCCTGCCAGCCATCCGGGGAGCATTGCGCGTTCCGCGATCATCTTGGGCCATAGCTTCGAGCCGAGTACGAAGCCCGAATGCAATCCGATCGAGAAATAAACCGATCCCGTCACGATGTATGCCTGCACGAGCACGATTCCGAGCAGGAAGAGTCCGAAGAGCGTTGGCAGCGCGGTGGCGGGATGCGCGAATTGCGCGCTCGAGCCGGCCAGCGTGCGGACTCCGGCGGTCAGATCGAGTCCGGTGACATAGAAGTGCGCGGGCGAGCGCACCAGATGCGCGAGCGCGTAAACCGCCGCGCTTACGATGAGCGCACCGGTGCGGCCGAAGTCCTCGCACATGCCGCCGAACAGGAACGCGCGAAAAAAAGCCTCTTCGAGAATTCCGATCGCGATTGCGGCAAGGAGATACTTCGCAAGCAAATGTCCTGCGCGCGCGATTGCTCCCTCTCGCGCCGCTCCCAGGGCGAATGCGGTGGCGAACAGGATCGCCATCACCAGGATCGCGACCGCAAATCCCAAAATCGCTCGCGATACTCCCGCGCGCGGACGCCTGAAGCCCTCGCACAGCAGCGCAACCAGCCCCAGCGCTCGCGCGGCGTACACGATCACGCCGAACAGCGCGAGCATCACGACGCGATCAAAAATGCGCGGGAACGGAATCCGGAAACCCGCCCTTGCGACTGCGAGGCCCGCAAACGGCGCGATTATCACGGCGGCGGCAAGCCCGATTACGAGCGCGATCGCGAATTTTGCGGTGAACGATTTCAGCATCGGCGCGATATCGATTATTTCGTCCGCATCGGATCAATCTGCGGCTCGAGCACGATCTCGACCGGGCACACGCGCGCAGGCGATTTCACGATCTGCATCACCGCGCCGGCAATGTCGCCCGGGGTCAGCATCGCGGCGCGGTCGAGCCGCTTGTTCGCCGGAATCAGCGCGGTATCGACCAGTCCCGGCACGATCACCGAGAGCTTGATTGCGCGGCTCCGCAGCTCGGCGAACGCGGCGTGCGTGAAGGCGACGAGGCCGGCCTTTGCGGCGGCATAAACCGCCTCTCCGGCTGGAGTCCTTTTGGCGGCTGACGACGCGATATTGATGATCGTTCCCGCGCCCTGTGCCGTCATCGTATCGAGCGCGAGCCGCGCAATCTCGATCGGCGCGCGCAGGTTCACCGCGAGGATTCGATCGACGTCGTCTGGGCTCATCTTCGCAAGCGCGGTCCGCGCCGGCGCCCATCCCGCATTGTTGATAATCAGGTCGATCCGCCCGTAGTGCTCGATCGCGGTCGTGATGAGAGCGCCCGGCGCCTCGGCTTGTGCGAGATCGAGCAGCACGATCAGCGAGCGCTCGGGCGCGAGTCCCGAGAGCGCGCGAGTCTCCGCCAGCTCTTCGCGCGTGCGCGCGGCAAGGCATAGCGCATAGCCCTCGCGCGCAAGCGCGAGCGCGATCGCGCGGCCGATTCCGCGGCCGGCGCCAGTGACGATCGCGACCTTGTCTGGATTCGATTCTCCCATGCGCGTATCCCATGCGCCCCGCTGCGCCCGCGCGCCGCGTTCGCAAAAGATACTTGCGCTACGCGGCCGAGTTGCACAGACTGACTAGCATAAATCGCGGCCGCGTGCGGGAACCCTCCCATGCGGCAAGAGGGGGGCGAATAGTCGCCGCTTAACGCTGATGAACAGCCAAGTCTTTCGCGAATACGACATCCGTGGAATCGTCGAATCGGATTTCGACGATCAATTCGTTCGCGACCTCGGCCGCGCGTATGCGACCGTGCTTTCCCGCGCGGGCAAGCGCACCATCACGCTGGGCCGCGATTGCCGCCTGTCGTCGCCCTCGCTGCACGATCGATTGCTCGAAGGTCTGCTTCCGGCCGGAATCAACGTGGTGGATATCGGCGTGGTGCCGACGCCGCTGCTCTACTTCTCGGTGCTGCACTGGAAGATGGACGGCGGCGCGATGATCACCGGCAGCCACAACGCGGCGGAATACAACGGATTCAAGCTGGGCGTCGGACCGACCACGATTTTTGGCGAGGAAATTCAGAACGTCCGCAAAATTATCGAGTCGCGCGATTACGTGAAGAACGGCGCGCCGGGCAAGCTCTCCGAAAAACCGATCATTCCCGAGTACAACGAGTTCATTCTAGGCCAGTTCAAGCTGCGCCGGGGCATGAAGGTCGCGGTCGATGGCGGCAACGGATGCGGCGGTGTGATCGCGGCGCCGCTGATGAAACAGCTTGGACTCGACTTGAAGGAATTGTTCATCGAGATGGACGGGCGCTTCCCGAATCATCATCCCGATCCGACAGTCGAAGAGAATATGCGTTTCCTGCAGGCCGCGGTTAAGGAGCAAGGCTCGGAGGTCGGAATCGCCTACGACGGCGACGCCGACCGCGTCGGCGCGATCGACGAAAACGGGCGTATCGTCTGGGGCGACGAGTTGATGGTCGCGTTCTCGCGCGCGATTCTGAAGAACAACCCGGGCGCGGCGATAATCGGCGACGTCAAATGCTCCAAGCGGATGTACGACGATATCGCGCGCAATGGCGGCCGTCCGATCATGTGGAAGACCGGCCATTCGCTGATCAAGAGCAAACTCAAGGCTGAGCACGCGGCACTGGCGGGCGAGATGAGCGGGCACATGTTTTTCGCCGACCGTTATTTCGGATTCGACGACGCGATCTACGCGTCGTTCCGATTGCTGGAAATCGTGAGCGACGAACGCCGCGGCCTGGGCGCGATTCTGGCCGATCTTCCCAAGAGCACCTTCACGCCCGAGATTCGCCTTGATTGCCCTGACGACCGCAAGTTCGAGGTCGTGCGCCGCGCCGCCGAATATTTTCGCGGCAAATATGACACGACCGATATTGACGGCGTGCGGGTGAATTTTCCCGACGGATGGGGCCTCGTGCGCGCCTCGAATACGCAGCCCGCCCTGGTGATGCGCTTCGAGGCCGACAACCCCGCGCGGATGGAAGAAATCCGCGCGCTATTCGAGAACAAGCTCAAGGAACTGGGCGCGATCTAGCAGAGTGCGGAAAACTTCCATGCCACAACGGTTTCCGCACTCTGCGAAGAAAGCTGGCTGCAATCCTTTAGCTCTCCCCCTCCGGGGGAGATTACAGAGAGGGCGGGAGGGTGCGGAAAGTCCTTGTTCCGCACCCTGCTAGCGATGGCTCCGCGCGCTGCGCTCTCGGCGCTCATCATCGCGGGCGGACGCGGCACCAGGCTGTGGCCCGCCAGCCGCGAGCATCAGCCCAAGCCGCTGTTTTCCGCCGACGGAAAACTCTCGCTGCTCGAAGCGACGATCGCGCGGCTTCATCCACTGATCCCGCGCGAGCGAATTTTTGTTCTGGTGGCGGCCGCGCATGCGGGCGCGTTTCGGCGCGCACTTCGCGGACTCATCCCGGCGCGAAATCTGATCGTCGAGCCGGCGGCGCGCGGCACCGCAGTCGCGATCGCATACGGGATGACGGCGATCGAGCGGCGCGCGGGAGCCGGCATCGTCGCCGTGATGCCGGCCGATCACATTATCGAGCCCGCTGCCGGATTTCGCGCGACGATCGCGGCCGCGGCAACGCTCGCAGAGTCCAGGCGCGCGCTCGTCGTGATCGGAATCGGGCCGACTCGTCCCGAGCCCGGATTCGGCTACCAGAAAATCGGCGCCACGATCGGCGCCGGCTTCAAGGTCGAGCAATTCATCGAAAAGCCCACGCTCGCGCGCGCGCGCAAGATGGTCCGCTCGGGCAAGTTTTTGTGGAACGCCGGGATGTTTGTGATGGATTCGCGCACGCTCGAAACCGAGCTCCGCGCGCATAGCCCGGCGCTCGCGTCGGCCGCGAAAGCGCTCGCCACGATTCCGCGCGCGAAGTTCGCGCGCGCCTACAAGAAACTCAAGTTCGACTCGTTCGATCGCGAGATCGTCGAGCGCAGCCGCAACGTGATGGGCGTGCGCGCGCGCTTCGGATGGCACGACGTAGGTTCATGGGAAGGGCTGCGCCAGGCAATAGGCGGCGAAAGCGCAAGCGTGACGCGCGGCAACGTGCTCGCACTCGATTCCGAGCGCATCCTGGCCCATTCCGATTCCCGCCTGATGGTAATTTTCGGAATGAACGACGTGATCGCGATAGACACCGGCGACGCGATATTGATCGCGCATCGCGACAAGTCCGACGCAATCCGCCGCGTGACCGACGCCCTAGCGACTCCCGCTCTGCGCAAGTATCTGTAAAGAGCATCCCAGCGCTGACCCCCTTATCCGTCATCCTGCCATGAAAGTGTGTGGGGGCAATTACTATCGCAGTCTCAGCCCAGCCGTTGATCGTCATTCCGAGCCTTGGGCGAGGAATCCCGAGGCGTCCATGCTCGACGCCAACATCACATGCAGAGGTCCTTCGCCCGGGATTTCTCGCGCGGCAGTCACGCGCCGGAATGACAACAGGAGCTCTCTTCGTAGGGGCGG
>JBARDN010000319.1:0-2136 GCA_049795175.1 Binataceae bacterium (SeqCode)
TGTTCGTCGAGCTGCGGCATGAAGAAGTGGACGTGAATGTCCATCCGATGAAGACCGAAGTGCGGTTTCGCAATTCGGGCGCGGTGTTCGAGGCGGTTTATCACGCGTTGCGCGACCGGCTCTCGAACCAGAGCGCCGGCGCGCCGGATCGGGTCGAGGACACCGCCGTCCCGGTCTCGGCAGCAGGCGTTGAAGCGTCCGTGACGCTCGCGCGTGCGCTCGATCCTTCTCCGGATATTTTTCCTCCGCGTGATTTCTCGGTGCCCGCGACGGACGCTCCGCGTGCGTTGCGGCTGGTTCCTGACGCTGTGCGATCGATCGCGTCGCAACGCGCGCTCGGCCTGGGCTTCGCCGCTGCGGCAGATCCGGTCCGCGATGGAGCGCATCCGGAAGCGGGGGTGCCGATCTACTCGCAACTGCGCGTGCTCGGCCAGATCTTTGCCGGATATATCGCGCTCGAAAGCGAGGAAGGGTTGCTGCTGGTCGATCAGCATGCCGCGCACGAGAGGGTCACGTTTGAAAAACTGCGCGCCGAGTTGTGCGACGGCGGCGTCCGTGTTCAGGCGCTGCTGGTCGCGGCCACGATCGAGCTCAACCCGGCGCGTGCGGCGCAGATTCACGGCGCAATACCGGAGCTGCGCGCGATGGGCTTCGATGTCGAGAGCTTCGGCCCAACTTCGCTGGTGCTCAAGGGCACGCCGGCGGTGTTCGGAGCCGAAGGCGGCGCGAAGCTGCTCGCGGACATGATCGACAGTATCGGTGAGGCGCCGATTCGCGCGGGCGGCGACGCAGCGTTCGAGAATCTGCTGAAGCAGCTCGCCTGCCACGGCTCGGTGCGAGTGGGCCGCGTGCTCGAAGCGGCGGAAATTCACGCGCTGCTGGCCGAGCTTGATCGCACGGAATTCAAGACCAACTGTCCGCACGGACGGCCGGTGCATATCCGCTTTGCGCGCGGACAGATCGAGCGGATGTTCCGGCGATGACGCGCAACGTGCGTGTCATTCCCGCGCGCGTGGCTGCCGCCCGCGAGGAATCCCGAGGCGGTCATGCACTGACGACCCGTGAGCGGCGGAGAGCCTGACGGTGAGACCGGGATTCCTCGCGCGGCAGCCAGGCGCGGGAATGACAACGAGGAACGCGCGGTAACAGTCGAATGGGAACAACGGCAGATGAAAGACTGGTCGTTAGTCAAACTGACCCGCCGTCCGGTTTTTCTGAGCCTGCACCGCGCACGCGAATTCGCGCTGGGTTTATCGTCGGGCCGACTGGTGCGGGCAAGACCGCGCTCGCGCTCGATGTAGCCGAGCGGCTCGGTGCCGAAATTGTCAACGCGGACTCGCGCCAGTTTTACCGCGGAATGGATCTCGGCACCGCAAAGCCGACGCCTGCCGAACGCGCCCGCGTGCGGCATCATCTGATTGACGTGAGCGCCCCCGACGCTCCGCTCGACGTGGCGGGGTTCGTTAAGATCGCGCGCGCTGCGATCAAAGAGATTGCGGCGCGCGGCCGGCGCGCCCTGATCGTCGGCGGCAGCGGACTATATTTGCGCGCGTTGCGCGGCGGAATTTTCCGCGGTCCGGGCGCGTCGGTTGAAGTTCGCGCGCGGCTTGCGGGTGAGGCGGCCGAGCACGGACTCGAGCATCTGCACGGCCGCCTGCGCGAGATCGATCCCGTGGCGGCGGCGCGTATCGGACACAACGATCTTTATCGTATCATGCGCGCGCTCGAAGTTTTCGAGCTGACCGGTGAACCGATAAGCGCGCATCAGGCGCGCCACGCATTTTCCGCGCGCGAGTACGAAAGCCTGACCCTCGGGATATCGCCCGAGCGCGAAAAGCTCTACCAGGCGATCGATGCGCGCTTCGACGCGATGCTCTCCGCCGGATTGTTGGATGAGGTGCGCGCGCTGCTCGCGGCGGGTTACGCGCCCGAGCGTCCGCCGCTCGCGACGATTGGCTACAAGCAGATAGCGCGGCATCTTGGCGGCGAGCTCACCCTTGCCGAAGCAATAGCGCTCGCCAAGCGCGACTCGCGCCGTCTGGCCAAGCGCCAGCTCACCTGGTTTCGCGCCGACGCGGAACTGCGATGGCTTGACCCGGCGGGTCCGACCGAGCACGCTCTGGAATTGTTCGCGGA
>JBARDN010000320.1:0-11051 GCA_049795175.1 Binataceae bacterium (SeqCode)
TCGTCTCCGCAGTCGGATGGGGCGGTCTTAGGCGCTCGGTTCAGCTCATGGACGTGCTCGCGCGCAATCATCCCCGCGAGCCGCATCTCTATTTGAATCTTCTGGGCGTCGATCCGGAGTATCAGCGTAAGCACTGCGGACAGGCGCTGCTCGAGCATCTGCGCGTGCAAGCTGCCGAACGCCTCGATGTAGCCGGGGTTTACCTCGAGACCGCGACCGAAGCCAACGTTGCCTACTATTCGAGCAAGGGTTACGAGGTGATGGGCGAGATCTTTCCGCTCGGCGTGCGGATGTGGCGGATGTTCCAGCGCAAGCGCCCGGCGGCGTGAGGGTTACCTTTCGCGGGGACGTTCAGCGCTGGAGCGCGGGCGCAGAGTCGTGACGCGCAGGCCCTTTGAAGTCCAACCCACGTCGAAGCCGATAACGTCGCCTTCGCTGAGCAGCTCGATTCCCGGCATCCTGCCGCCAAGGCCCGCGCCAATCACCAGCACGTAAGGAAACTCGAACTCGACTTCACGTCCGCTGTGGGAGCGCACGATACCGCGTCCGCGCGCACGGTCCAGGCGCAGGATCATCCCCTGATAGAAATTGCCCGGAAAGCGTTCGCTGTCGAATTCGTCGGCCATCGTCTATCGAGTAAAGCATCCGCGCTCGCGCGGGAAAAGCTTAAAAAGTACGACGGAATTAATTCCGTCCTACAATGCCGTGGCGTAGCCCCTTACCCGTCGCGCGTCCCGTCGCGCGCGGCGCGCACCACCCTCTACCAAATTCTTTTGGAAGAGGGGCAAGCACTTCGATCAGTCGGGTGGCCTCCTCTATAGCGGCACCGCGGTGCGGAACAGGATGAAGCGGCCGAGCATCTCGCCGACTATCGCCGCCATCACCGCGATATACAAAAGCCCCGTCGCTGCCATCGTCTGCGGCACCTTGAGCGTCTGCCAGGTCATCCAGGTGAGGACCAGCGTCGCGATCGGTCCGAGCACCATCCGCGCGATCAGCAGCATCCCGTGAGTTTCGATTAGCGTGGCGACCGCGGCCTGCGGCGCACCTCC
This sequence comes from Binataceae bacterium (SeqCode), assembly GCA_049795175.1. GTDB lineage: Bacteria > Desulfobacterota > Binatia > Binatales > Binataceae > JBARDN01. Next base: position 1,053 of record JBARDN010000320.1, read on the forward strand.
CGCAAGCGCAAGAACCCCGAGCGCCAGGAGCAGCGCGGCAAGGTCGGCCCAAAGTGCGATTGCGAGCATCCGCACGATCGAGATCAGGTACTCGACCGGCAGATTCGGGTCGATCAGGTACCAATGCCCGAACATCATTCCCGCGCTGACCAGCCCGAGCATCAGCGAGGAAGTGATCGCAGTGATCGCGTAAGTGACTGCCGCGAGCGCGCCAAAGTCCGCCGGCTTGAGCAGCATCACGGTCGCGATCACTGCAGCCAGTCCTGTAACGAGCGTGGCAGTGTAGGCGCGCGCGCGGAGCCGGCCCAAGTCAGTCCACATGCTTGCGACGTAGAGTGCGCCGGCGATTGAGAAGCATAGCCAGAGCGCCGCAGCGATCCACATAGCGATCACGCCGGGCTGTCCAGGATGCGCGCCGCGCGACGCCAGCATCGCAAGGCCGATCCCGGTAACGATTCCCGAGCCGAGGTAGACTCCGCCGCTCGATTTATAAAATCCGCGCTCGATTTTGAAGAACGGCGGTATCGCGAGCGCGAACATCCCGCCAAAGGCGAGCTCGCCGAACACGAGGAGGAAGCAGGCGGCGAATTTGGTCACGGGCGCATCATAGCCGCGCCGGCGAGATTCCCAAAGAAGTGACAAACGGCTCCGCTGCGGCAACGGGGAGCACGCGGGGGTTTGCACAGCGGCCCTGCTAAGTGGAATAAAGCTATTCGTGTCCGCGGCCTGCCGGGCAGACTGTACAAAAGTGGGGCGCGCGGCATTATAATGAAACTAACCCGGCTGATGGGGACATAACGGGAACTATACGGGGATCATACGATGCGTTCATCCACACTATCGAAATTGATGTTGATTGGGCTTGCCCTGACGCTGTCGGCGTGCGGCGTGGTCGAAGCGCAGCGCCAGGCGGAAGCAGCCAAGAAGCAGGCTTTTGTTACGCGCGTCGACTACGCGCATATCTGGGTGACCACCGGTGATGCGCCTCCGGGAAAGCCATATAACGTGCTGGGTCCAATCTCGTACACGGTGCCGTTCACGCCCGACGCGATCGATGCCGCCGAGATGAAAGAGAAGCTGAAGAAGATTGCCTACACGAAGTGGCCCGACACGATCGACGCGATTATCAAAGAGGACAGCAACGTCTCCGCCGACGGTAGCACCGTAACGGTTACTGCGCAGGCGATTGCGTATGACTCGACGCAAGATCGCGAAGCGCTGCATCACATGAATGAAGGGTTGGTGGCCTCGCCCAGCGGAAACTGATCGGATTCGAACAGCGCAAATCGGCGGGCGATCTCGGAGCAATCAATTCGAAATACCCTCTCCCGCCGGGAGAGGGCGGCCTGCGGAGAGCTTTCTTTAATAATCGAGCGCCGCTCTGGCGCCGCGCTGAATAGCGACCCTCACCTGGCCTCTTCCTTTCAGGGCGAGGGATAAGAAAGGAGCGCGAGGAATCAGGCGCTTTGGGCCAGGAGCTTGTCCAGTTCGCCGCGATCGTTGAGCGCGCGCAGCTCGTCATAGCCGCCTACGATCGCGCCGTTTACGAAAATTTCGGGAACTGTGCGGCGGCCGCCGGACATCTCGACCATTTTATCGCGCATCGCGTCGTCGTCGGTCACGTCGATTTCGGTGTACGCAATGCCTTTGCTCTTGAGCAGGCTCTTGGCGCGAACGCAGAAGGGGCAAGAACTGGTGGTATAGATTTCAACTTTGGCCACGGGTACGTCCTTCCTCTCCACATTGTTCACGGGATCGAGCGCGCAGTCCAGATCGCGCCGCGTTGTCATTCCTCACGCCTCGCTGACGCGCGGGAATAATCCCGGACGAATGGCATGGCTTCACTTGATCGGCGGAACAATCAGGAAGACGTCGGATGGCGGCGGATGATGGCCGCGGACGATCACTTTGCGGCCCGATACTTCGAGTCTGCCTTCCTGATAGAGCCGGATCGCTTCGGGCAGGATGCGATGCTCCGCGGCCTTGACGCGGTCGGCGAGCCGCTCCTCGTCGTCGTCCGGATTTACCGGGACCGCCGCCTGGATTATCACGGGGCCGGTATCGGTACCTTCGGTCACGAAGAAGACGGTGCATCCGGCAATCTTCACGCCGTATTCGATCGCCTCGCGCGGGCCGTGAATTCCGGGGAACGATGGCAACAGCGCGTTGTGTGTATTGAGGATGCGGTTAGGAAACGCCTCGAGCATCACCGAGGAGAACAGGCGCATGAAGCCGGCGCATACGACCAGCTCGACCTGATGCTCGCGCATCACCGCGAGGACCGCGCGATCGAAATCCTCGCGCGAGGGAAACTTGCGATGGTCAATCACCTGGGTTGCGATCCCGGCCTTGCGCGCACGCTCGAGGCCCTTTGCGGCGCCGCGATTCGAGACCACGATGCGGATTTCCGCGCGCAGATCGCCACGCGCGATCGCGTCGATGATCGCCTGCAAATTGGTCCCCGCGCCTGAGATTACGACTCCCAGCTTGACGGGGGCGCGGATGGCGATGCGCGCGTCGTCAGACAAACGACACCTCGCGCGCGCCGCGGCGAATCTCGCCCGCGATATACGCATCGTGTTTGCGGCGGCGCAGCGACGCGATCACGGCGTCGGCGTCGGCCGCGGCGACGATCGCCGCCATCCCGATCCCGTTATTGAAAGTCCGATCCATTTCGCGCTGGGTGATTTTTCCGGTGCGCTGGATCAGGTCGAAAATCGGCGGCACCGGCCACGCGCCTCGCTTGAGTATCGCCGAGACTCCGTCGGGCATCACCCGCGGCAGATTCTCGATCACGCCACCGCCGGTGATATTTGCAAGACCTTTTATCCGGAAGCGCTCGAACAGCGCGCGGGCCGCGCGCGCGTAGATCAGCGTCGGACGAAGCAGCTCTTCGCCGAGCGTGCATCCCAGCTCCGCGATTCGCGCGCCCAGCCGCAGCTTGGCGCGCTCGAGCAACACCATCCGCGCCAGCGAGAATCCGTTGGAATGCATCCCATTCGAGGCGATCGCGACGACCGCGTCGCCTGCGCGAATCTTGCGCGGATCGGGGATCAATGCGCGCTCGACGATTCCGACCGCGAAGCCCGCGAGGTCGTATTCGCCGGGTTTGTAGAGGTCGCCCGCCTGGCAGGTCTCGCCGCCCACCAGGCGTGCGCCTGCGAGCTCGCATCCGCGCGCGACGCCTTTGACGATTTCGAGCGCGATCTGTTTTTTGAGTTTTCCGATTCCGATGTAATCGAGGAAGAACATCGGACGTGCGGCGTGGCAGATGATGTCGTTGACGCACATCGCTACGCAGTCGATTCCGACGGTGTCGTGGCGTCCGGTCGCGAACGCGATTTTGAGCTTGGTGCCAACGCTGTCGGTGCCGGACACGAGGATCGGGCTGCGCATCTTGCGCGCGCCGTTCAGCGCCACCATCGCGCCGAACCCGCCGATTTCGCCGATCACGTGCGCGCCCGAACGCGCACCAGAACTCGGCCGCGCGATCGCGCGGAACATCGGCACCAGCGCCTGTTTCAGCTCGATATCGACGCCTGCCGATTTATAGGTCATCCGCTTGGCCATCTGCCGCCCATCCCCAAGATCATTTCGAATTGCCGGGATACCAGAAACCTATCCAAGACTGGTGCGGCAGGCCATCGCGCCGATGGTCCGCCGTCCACAGCGCGCGGCGATAGTCTAGAGCACCCGCGCGAGCGTGAACACGTCAACGCTGCGCGCGCCCGCCTCGAGCAGGACGCGCGCGCATTCGTCGGCGGTGGCGCCGGTAGTCATCACGTCGTCCACCAGCAGAACGGCGCGCGTGGCGACGCGTGCGGGCTTGGCGACGGCGAAGGCGCGCCGCACGTTGCGCCGCCGTGCGTCATGATCGCGAGAGGTCTGCGCCGCGGTCGCCCGTCTGCGGACAATAGCGGTTGCGTCGAGCGGAACCTTGAGCCGTCGCGATATTTCCTCGCCTAAAATCGCCGCCTGGTTGAAGCCGCGCCACCATAGTCGCCGCCGATGAAGCGGCACCGGCACGATCAGATCGATAGCGCTCGGATCGATCCGCAAGTCGGCTCCCAGGTATTCCGCGAGCGCGCGGCCCGCCGCCTGATCGAGGCCGTACTTGTGCCGCCGCAGCATAGCAGGCAGCGAGCGCGGATCGTCTTCAGCGCTCGCGCGGTAGCGTGCGAGCGCGCGGGCGTGGCGGAAGTGCGGAGGATGCGCAATACAGCGCGCGCATCGCACCGCGCCGCTCGTCGCCGACTCGACCGGTCCGCCGCACACGGTGCACAGTGGCTCGGGCAGCACTTCGGTGCGCGCAAGGCATTCGGCGCATACGCGGCGCTGCGCACCGGCGGCGAAGCGTGCGCCGCACGCGGCGCATCGCGGAGGGTAGAGAAAATCGATCAGTTCCGTGAGCGCGCCCATCGGTCAATAGTTGATTCCGCGACGCGCCAAAGACAAGCGAGACCGTCTGGGGATTTTCTCTTATTGTGGTATAGAGAGACTCATGAACGGACCGCTTACCGGTATTAGAATTATTGATTGGACCATATGGCAGCAGGGTCCCGTCGCGACCCAGATGCTGGCCGACCTCGGCGCAGAGGTGATCAAGATCGAGGAGCGCGACAAGGGCGATCCCGGACGCGGAATCGCCGCGGTGGCGGGCGCCTCGACCAGCGGCAAATCGAGCCGCAACTTCTATTTCGAAGCGAACAACAAGCACAAACAGAGCATCGCGCTGGATCTGAAGCGGCCCGAGGCGCGCGAGATCGTGTACCGGCTCGCGGCAAAGAGCGACGTGTTCGTGCAGAACTTCCGCAAGGGCGTGGCCGCACGGCTGGGACTCGGCTACGAGGCGATGCGCGCGCATAACGAGCGGCTGATTTACGCAAGCGCGTCCGGCTACGGACCCGAGGGACCTGACAGCGGCGAGCCGTCGTTCGACTACCTTGGGCAAGCGCGCTCCGGAATCATGAACACTGCCGGAATCGACGGCAACACTCCGACCTACATTTTTGGCGGGATTGCCGACCAGATGGGGGCGGTGATGCTGGCGTACGGAATCCTGGCCGCGATCGTCGCGCGCGAGCGTTACGGAATCGGGCAGGAGGTGGGTGCGTCGCATCTCGGATCGATGATGATGCTGCAGGGGTTGAACGTGGCCTCGCGCACGATTCACGGCAAGGAGTTTAATCGCAACACGCGAGCCAACGCGTTCAATCCGCTGTGGAATCACTACCGATGCGCCGACGACAAGTGGCTGTGCCTCGGGATGCTTCAGCCGGATCGCTACTGGAAGGATTTCTGCACCACGCTTGGCCGGGCCGATTTGATCGAGGACCCGCGCTTCGCCGAGATGCGCGAGCGGGGACGCAACGCCATCAAGGTAGTCGAGATCTTCGACGAAGTTTTCGCGACTCGCACGCGCGACGAATGGATGCGCGCGCTCAAGGCCGGCGGAGATTTTATCTACACGGTCGTAAATTCGGTCTCCGATCTGCCCGAAGATCCGCAGGTCAAAGCTAACGGCTATGTGGTCGATTATGAGCATCCGGAACTCGGCGCGACCCGCCTGCTCGGGATGCCGGTGAAACTGTCGGAAACGCCGGGCGATCCGCGCGGGCACGCGCCCGAGCTTGGCGAGCATACTGAGGCGATCATGACCGGGATGCTCGGTTACACGTGGGACGATATTGCGCGGTTGCGTGACGCGAACGTCATCTGAAAGCAGGCGCGAGCGAGAGGTCAGAGTTATGGCGAATTTCAGTGGAACGATCGAAGACCGCGAAGAAATTCGTGACCTGTACGCGCGCTACGCCGATACGCTGGACAATCATCGCTACAACGAATGGCTCGACCTGTTCACCGACGACGGCTCGTTCGAGAGCACGCGTTTCGGAAAACATGAGGGCCGCGCCGGGCTTGAGAAGTTTACCCGGGTTTATCGCGACAGCCTTGGCGGAGCGCAGGCGCGCCATGTGATCACCAATTTGCTGTTCACGATCGACGGTGACGCCGCTGACGCCAGTTGCTATCTGCTCTATTCGCACTGCAAGGAAGGGCGGGTGCAGCAGAGCACGGTCGCGAACTATCGCGACAAGCTGCGCCGGGTCGATGGACGCTGGCGCTATCAGAGCCGCAAGGTCTGCATGGACGGCCGCGCCTGAGAATTTCGCGCGCGCCAGCGATTTGCATGAAGAGCACAGCGCCGGACCGCATTTGCGATCCGGTGCTGTTTTTTATCTCGCGAAGTGCCGCGTGCTCAGAAAGTCGCGTACCACGGCGTCTGGTGCGGATCCTGGAGCTGGAAGCTGATATCGAACTCGTCGAGGATCGTCCCCTCCGAGTGGCGCAGCGCGAGCTTGGCATTTTCCAAATCAACCTCGGCCTGAACCTGGTTGCCCTCGGCGCTGACTTCCTCTTCCTGGAACTGCAACAGGTCGTGCGTCGTCGCCATCCCGACCCGGAAGCGCACTTCCTCGTCATGCAGCGCCTGACGCGCGTAGTAGGTGGCCGAAGCGGTTGCCTGTGCGCGTTGCTGATCGGCGAACAGGTTCGCGATCGCCGACTCGACATTCACCACCGCCTGCGACAGCGAGGATCTATACGTCAGCCGCGTCTGCTCGTACTGGATGCGCGCCTGCGATAGAGCCGCTCGCGCAGTGGCGTTATCCAGCGGCATCTGGAACGAGAGCACCGCGGCGTAATTATAGAAGCTCATGTTCCACAATCGGTTTAGCGCGCTGCCGTATATTCCGCCGAAAGGAAGTTTGTCGCCTCCAACAAATTTGGGCGGAGGGGTAGTGTTGGGAATTCCGGTGTTGCAGTTGGTCGGCGTGGTGCTCGCGCCAAAACTCTCCTGGCACTTGCTGGTGCCGGCGGTGGCGGTGATTCCAAACTGCGCGCCCAAATTGACCTGGGGCAGCGTCTGATTCTCCGCGAACTTGACCTGTAACAGCGAGCTGCGAATCGATTCGCGCATCGAGGCCAGCGACGGCAGATACTCGACCGCCATTTCGAGCGCGTGCTCCTGATTCTCGGAAATCTGCTCTTCCGGATTCGGACGGGTGGCAGGCTCCAGCTCCTCGGGAACAAACATCTCGGCCGGATTGAGCATTACGTCCTGGCGAAGCTGCACGCGCGAGGTTTTCAGGTTGGCTTCCGCGGTATAGACGTTGGCCTCGGAAGTCGAGGCGGCGGATTGCGCCTCCTGCAAGTCCAGCGGCGCCAGGGTTCCGACTTTGACCGAGATCGAGTTTTGCCGCACCAGATCCTGGTTGAAGCGCAACGCGGCGCGCGCAACTTCGAGGTTCTCCTCGGCCAGCACCACGTTCCAGTATTCCTGTCCGATGCGCTGGACGAAGTCCTGCAGGCTCTGCTCGTAATTCCATTGCGCCGTCTTTTGTCCGGATTCCGCGATCCGCACGTTGATCGTGGCGAAACGCCATCCGAAATTCTGCAACAGCGGCTGCGAAACCGAAAGCGTTAAGCTCGGCGTATACGACGGATTGATCGACGCGAAGGCCGAGTTCGACAACGCGCGTTCGTTGTTGAAGGTTGCTCCGAAGGTGCCGTTAGTCAGCGCCGACACCTTGTTAACTCCAAAGTCCCAATCGTAGAACTTCTGTGTGAACGCGTCGGCGCCGCCGGTCTGCAGAATCGAAGTGGTCGGCGTTACGCTTTTGATAACGTCGGTTTGCGCGGTCAGATCGGGATCGAAGGTTCCGTTGGCCTCCTTGATCGCCTCGACCGAAGCCAATGGATCGAGCCGGGCAGCCGCGATGCCGGGGTTGTTGCGCAGGGCCACGTAAATCGCTTCCTTGAGCGTGATCATCCGCGATTGATTGTCCTGGCTGCGCAGGTAACGCTCGCTGATCAGGCTCTCGGGCGGGACCTCGCGGGTGAGGGACCATTGCCGCGCGATAATACTCGGCAACGAGTCCACCGCGCCGTCCTGATGCTCGAACTTCGCGGTCGCGCCGGCGGGCAGATTGACGTCGGGCGGCGACTGCTGGGTTATCGGCGCCGCATTGAGCCGGATGGTTCCCGCCGTCGAGGGCGGAGCGACCGGCGTCTTGGGTAACGAACCAGTTACCTTGAGCGACTCCTGCGCCATTCCCAGCGAGGCTCCCGCGACCATCAGCGGTATCGTCACCAGCGCCACAATGGCGTACTTCTTCCACATCATCTCGCCGGAACCTCCTTCTTGTCGCACATCATCAGGTGCGTTCTTCCTATCGCCGGATTACCGGCTCGCCTGGATGGAAAACGCAAAAATCTTTCGGGCGCGGCTGCGCGGCGCTTGCACCGCGCCAATTGGGTCGCGATTATAGCCAAGGCCGCCGCCCTTGTCTTGCGCCACGTGCGCGATAACGGCCAGCCGGGTAGAGAGGCGACATGCGCGTTTTCAAGTTTGCAATCGCGGCACTCATCGTCATTGAGATTTTTGTTCTCGCGATGCCGGAGTCAAGATACTCTGCACGCGTGTTTGGTCAGGTCGTGATCAGCGGTCCCGCCACTCCGGTTCCACTTACTCCGCCGCCGGCACCCGGAGCCCCGCAGGCGCTCTCGACCATCGGTGCGATTCCGCAGCTCGCGCCCGCGCCCGGATCGACCAACGTGATCGCGGCGGCAGCCGTCGCCACTCCGCGATCCTTCCGATGCACTTGCTCGGGGCCGGGATATTCCACCCAGTGGGCAGGCATTGTCGCCTCGAGCAGTTATGTCCTCGCCAGCCAAACTGCGAGTGCGCAATGCCAGTCGTATGAGCTGAACGGTCACGCGCTGTCGCCTTTTATCAATCCGCCCGCTTCCAGCTTCTCAACCACGCCCCCGCAACCGCCTGGGGCACTCAACGCATTTCCGCCGGGACAGGTGACAACGCAGACTGCGATTCAATCTCCGAATCAGCCGGCGTCGAATAATCTACGCGAGCAGGCGCCTGCGCGGTGCAAGCGATGCGCCTGCAACTAAGTGATTCTTAAATGCGCACTAATTCCCAAGGCCAGACGGGCGAACGCGCGGTTAGTCGCGCGCGCCGGTCATACTGATCAAATCTGCGGGAAGGGGCGCCGTCACTTTGATCGGTCCTGCCGCTGGAGAATCGAGCGCGAGCGCCGACAGATGCAGCCAGAAGCGGCCGGGAGCGAGTTCCGGCGCGTCAGGTCCGCCGTACAACGCGTCGCCGACGATTGGAAATCCCGCATCGGCCAGATGCACGCGAATCTGATGGCGGCTGCCGCTGCGCGGAGTCACCGCGAGCAACGTCCTTCCCTCGCCGACGCGGCGTAGCGGCTCGACGTGCGTGCCGGCAGCGCGTCCGATCCGCCTGCGGTCGAGGCTCTCGGGATCGCCGATAGTCATCTTGCGCGGATTTTTCGGATGATGCGCGATCCTGCGATCCAGCTCGAGCGGATGATCGAGCAGGCCTGCCACCAGCGCCTGGTAACGCCGCACGATCGCGCCCGATTTGATCGCGGTGCGCAGAGCGGCGAAAGCGCGGGTCGTGCGCGCGACGATCAACGCGCCCGAGGTTCCGTTGTCGAGGCGATGCACCAGTCCGCCTTCGAGCGGTTTGTCGCCGAGCGTCGCGCACTCCGGAAAGCGCGCGACAACCCCGTTCATCACCGTTCCTGACTCGCCCGCGCGGATCGGATGACAGGCGATCCCGCCGGGCTTGCCGACCACGAGCATCGCCGCGTCGCAGTACAGAATTTCGAGCCCGAGCGACGGGTCGGGCGTAATCGGGATCGCGGCCGCGAGCTCTGCCACCTCGACGATATCGCTCGGCGCGACGATCGCGCTCTTGACGCATCGCCGTCCGTTGATTCTGACGTTCCCGCGCTCGACGATCGCGCGCGCGGAGCGCCGCGACGGTGCGAAACCCAGCCGCACCAGGTAGTGATCAAGTCTCTCACTCGCCGGAGCGTCCACGAGTCAGTGCGATACCGGTGCCGAGATCGCTCCCGCCGGCGGGGCGGAGTTATAGGTTGCGAACTGCAGGTG
>JBARDN010000321.1:0-13787 GCA_049795175.1 Binataceae bacterium (SeqCode)
ACGGCGGCGTGAGCGATCCGGCCGCGCAAAAATTCTTCGGGCAGTTTGATAAGATCTATTCGTTCTTTGCGTTCGACGATCCGGTCTATCGCCGCAACCTCAGCATCGCGTGCTGTGGCTCCGTGACCTTTCATCAGTTTCGGCCGGACGGCGCGGGACATATCGCCGAGCTCTATTTGAAATCGATCGGAGCCGGGAACGAACCCCTCGAATCGCGGATCGATCTGACACCCGCTGATCACGAAGCTGCCGCCGAGGTTATTGCAAGGCTCGACCTGCTCCCCGATAAGTTCGTGATGCTCTTTCCCGGCAGCGGCAGCGAAAAGAAAAACTGGCCCGGGAAAAACTTCGCGCGGCTGGCGCTCGAGATCGAGGACCTGATGCGGATGCGTGCGCTTGCGGTGCTCGGTCCGGCCGAAGAGGATCTGGGTGCGCTGTTCGACGACTTCGGAGTCCCGACCGTCTCGATACTGCCGCTCGCGACCGTAGCGTCGCTCGCGGGATTCGCCGCAGGCTTCGTCGGCAACGATTCGGGAGTGTCGCATCTTGCGGCGGCGGCAGGAGCGGCGGGCGTCGTGCTCTTCGGCCCGACCGATCCGGCGCGATGGCGTCCGCTCGGGCGCATTACCGTCCTGTCCGCGCCAGACCTCAAAGAGCTTCAGGTCGCGACCGTCACAAATGCGCTTCAAGCCGCGTGCGCGGGTCCGCCGGGATGCTTACATTGACTGTGAAAATGGCGTGGCGTAGCTTCAAGATGCGCTTTCGTGCGGATAATTCACCCATGTTTTTCCTATCTCTTCCGCGCTTGGAATCACCGGGCACCTTGATGATGTGCGTTCGCGAGTCCGCCTGAAATCCACATGACCAATTTTCTCAAAACCACATTTCTGCTCGGCGTGATGACCGGACTGCTGATGCTGATCGGCGGTCTGATCGGCGGCCGCGGCGGCGTCGTGATTGCATTTGTGTTCGCCGCGATCTTGAACTTCGCGAGCTATTGGTTCTCGGACCGGATGGTGCTGGCGGCGTATCATGCGCAGCCGCTGGATGCGACCAGCGCGCCCGAGTTGTACTCGATCGTCAACGAGCTCTCCCATTCCGCGGGTATCCCGATGCCGCGGCTGTTCATGATCGACAACGACACTCCCAACGCGTTCGCGACCGGACGAAATCCGAAGCACGCGGCGGTTGCGGTCACGCGCGGAATCATGCGGATCTGCGATCGCGAGGAGCTGAAGGGCGTTATCGGGCATGAGCTCTCGCACGTGATCAACCGCGACATCCTGACCAGCTCGATCGCGGCGACGCTCGCGGGCGCAATCATGATGCTGGCGTACGGAGCGCGATGGGGCGCGCTGCTCGGAGGGTTCGGCGGACGCGGCGACGATGACGAGCACGGCGGAATTATCGGACTGATCGCGATAAGCATCCTGGCGCCGGTCGCCGCCTCGATGATCCAGCTTGCGATCTCGCGCACGCGCGAGTACCAGGCCGACAAGAGCGGCGCCCAGCTTACGCACAACCCGCTGCTGCTGGCGAGCGCACTGCGCAAGCTCGAGAATGCCAACGAAAGGATGCCGCTCGATTCCGCGGGTCCCGCGACCGCGCACCTATTTATCGTCAATCCGCTCAGCGCTGCGGGAGTCATGCGCCTATTTTCGACCCATCCTCCAATCGAGGAACGGATCCGGCGGCTCGAGAACATGGCGGCCGGCCGCTCCGACTAAGCGGCTCGCGGAGGCGGCGATGCGCGACGAAGAAGAAAAAGACAAAGGCTTCAAGGTCCAGGACCGGCGGCGCTTTTCGCCCGAGGGCGAGGCCAGACCCGAACAGGAGCAGTCCGAGGAAAAGCCTGAAGTAAAGTCCGAGGCCAAATCCGAGCCGCCGTCTGCGGCTGCGGCATCGGAGGCCAAACCCGGCGCCAACCCGGCCGCCGGCGAATATTCGGCGGCCGGCGCGCATGGCGCCGAACCCGAGATCAATTTCGTCACCTTCATCGTCGGCCTCTCGACCGAGGCGCTGGCGGCGCTGGGCGAGATGCCCGATCCCGCGACCGGAAAGCATTCGCGCGATCTGCGCGCCGCGCAGCAGTTGATCGATATCATCGCGATGCTGGGGGAGAAGACGCGCGGCAACCTGGACGCGAATGAACAGAGCCTGGTCCAGGCGATTCTCTTCGACCTCAGGATGAAATACGTTGAACTTGCGAAACCGCCTGCGCGTTAACCGCGGGTGCCGCTCAATAACCAATGCCTTACAAATCAATTCGAGCCGCGCTTTGCGCCACCGCGATTGCCACCGCCGCGATTTTCGTCCTGACCGGCGCGGCCGCCGCACCATCCGCGTCCGCGACCCGTTTCTGGACCGATATCCCCGATGACGCCGGCGGCCATATCGAAAAGGCGCAAACGCTGCCCGATTTCGTCGATCTGGCCGCGCGCCTGTCGCCCGCAGTGGTGAATGTCTCGAACGAGGAGCCCGAAAATTCCGAAGGCGAAGGCGACCAGCCGGGCAAGCATCGCGGCGAGTTCTCCGGTCCCTTCGCGCCGTTTGGGCATCAGCATTCCAAGAGCCTTGCGTCGGGCTTCATCATCTCGAAGGACGGTTACATCCTGACCAATGATCACGCGGTCGATAACCCGTCCAAGGTGACGGTCACGCTTCAGAACGGGCACCTCTATTCGGCCAAGGTTATTGGAGAGGACAAGAAAACCGACGTCGCGCTGATCAAGATCGACGCGCACCACGATTTGCCGGTCGCGCCGCTGGGCGATTCCGATCAGGTGCGCGTGGGCGAATGGGTGATGGCGATCGGCAATCCGTTTGGCTTCGACCATTCGGTGACGGCGGGAATCGTCAGCGCCAAGGGCCGCTTCATTCCGGACAATTTCGATCAGTTCCTGCAGACCGACGCGTCGATCAATCCGGGCAACTCCGGCGGCCCGCTGATCGATCTGCGCGGCGCCGTGGTGGGCGTCAACTCCGCCATCTACACCCAGACCGGCTCGAGCATGGGAATCGGATTCGCAATTCCGATCAATTTGGTCAAAGAAGAACTTCCGCAACTGCGCAACAAGGGTAAAGTCACTCGTGGATGGCTGGGCGTGTACATCCAGGCGGTGACTCCCGAGCTGGCGCAGTCGCTCGGCCTCACGGACGCGCAGGGTGCGCTGGTCGCGCAGGTATTGCCGCACGGACCTGCGCTGGCCGCGGGCGTTCTGCGCGGCGACGTGATTACTCAGTTCGACGGCAAACCTGTCACCGATTCGCGCGCACTGCCGCTACTGGTTTCGCGCACACCGCTGGGCAAAACGGTCACGATCACGATCATCCGCGACAAGCAGAGGAAAGAGCTCTCCGCCACGATTACCGAATCGCAGGAAGCGCAGCTCGTGGCGGCGGAGAATCCGCGAAAGGCCGGGCCTGAGGGCACCGCCTCGGAGTTCGGGCTGCGGGTCAAGGATCTGAACGGCACGCTGGCCAGAGAGCTCGGCCTCGAGGCGAATCATGGCGTGGTGATCGCCTCGGTCGAGCCGGGCAGTTCCGCCGATCAGGCGGGGTTGCGGGCCCGCGACGTCGTGCTCGAGGTCAATCGCGCGCCCGTCAGCAACGTGGATGCGTACCAGGCCGCAATCAAGGCCGGAACCTCCGGCAAGGTCGTGCTGCTGTTGGTCAAGCGTGCCGAGGGGACCCTTTTCTTCGCGATCAAGCCGCAGAGCTAGGCGGCGCGCGAAGCATCATTTGCGCAAGCGGACGCCGCGATGCCCTTACGACGGATTCTCAAGATCGCAATACTCAGCATGGCGATCCTGGCCCTGTTCTGTATTCCGCCGGCGCTTTACTACTTCAGCATCTATTACCGCGCGCTCGAGCAGGAAGTAGTAACCCGCTTTTCCGGCAAGCGCTGGAATATACCATCGCGAATCTATTCCGACACAACCATCGTCTATGCCGGCCAGAATCTTGACGATCTGGGATTCTTCGAGCGCCTTGCGCGCCTCAATTACCATCGCACCGATCCCGGACACGTCACCACCCGGGGCGAGTACAGCTTCGATGCCAAGCGCGGCGACCTGGTGATTTTCCTGCATAGCTTCGCGTACCCATACGGCAATTTCGGCGGTCAACTGGTCTCCATCTCCCTTGCGAAAGACGACACCATCGAATCGATGAGCGATCCGGTAACCAAAAAGCCGGTGTTCTCGATCGAGCTCGAACCCGAGCTGATTAGCGGCATCTACGAGAGCAGTTGGAATCAGCGCCGCCTGGTGCGCCTCAACCAGATTCCGCCGCTGCTGATCGACGCGATCCTCGCCGCCGAGGATCATCGCTTCTATGAGCATCACGGCGTCGATCCGGTGCGGATCGTCAAGGCCGCGCTGGTCGATCTGACCTCGCGTCACATCCAGCAGGGCGCCTCGACGCTGACCCAGCAGTTGATGAAGAATTTCTTTCTGACTAATCAGCGCAGCTACAAACGAAAACTCACTGAAGCGCTGATGGCATATATCGCGGAACGAAAATACTCCAAGGACGAGATCCTGGAGAATTACATAAATGATATCTACCTCGGACGGCGCGGCCAGGAAGGTATTTATGGCGTCTGGGAAGCGTCGGAATACTACTTCTCGAAAGAGCCGCGCGATCTGACTATTGCCGAAATGGCGACTATCGCTGGAATGATCAGCTCGCCCAACCGGCTGAACCCGCTGCGCCACCCCGAGGACTCCCAGAAGCGGCGCAACGAGGTGCTCGCCTCGATGCTCCAGTTTGGCTACATCTCGAAGGCCGCGTACGACAACGCGGTGGTCGAACCGCTGCACGCGCGCGAGGTCTATGCGGAAGGCAACGACGCGCCCTACTTCGTCGACTACGTGAAGAAAGAACTGGCCGAGCGTTACCCGCCCGAGGTGCTGAACGACGAGGGCCTTAGAATCTTCACCTCGCTCGACGTGCATACCCAGAAGCTGGCCGAACAGGCGATTACCCAAAACTTGACCGACCTCGAGACCAAGCATCCCAAACTCCTGCGCAAAGAGAAGGATCAGAAACTCGAGTCCTGCCTGATTTCGCTGGAGCCGCAAACCGGAAAGATCCGCGCGATGGTCGGCGGGCGAAATTATCAATCGAGCCAGTTCAATCGCGTCATCCAATCCAAACGCCAGCCCGGCTCCGCGTTCAAGCCGGTGACATACATGGCCGCATTCCAGGAAACACTCGAGGGCGGTCCTGTGAAATACCTTCCGACCAGTTACGTCGATGACAGCCCGTGGACCTGGCAATACGCCGACAACATGAGTTGGTCGCCGCATAACTACAAGGACCACTTCTTCGGCAATGTTCCGCTCGAATTCGCGCTCGAGGAATCACTCAATGCGGCGACCGCGCGCGTCGCGTACTCGGTCGGCCTGGACCGCGTGGTGGCGATGGCGAAAAAGCTCGGCTTCGGCGACCTGCCGGAGTATCCATCGATCGTGCTCGGCGGAATTGAGGTCGCGCCGATCCAGCTCGCTCACGCCTACGCGATAATCGCCAACTACGGACAAGAGGTTCAACCCTACGCGGTCACTTCCGTCGTCGATGAAAACGGCAAAGTGATCGAGGGTCACCAGCTCGAAGCTCATCAGGTCGTCTCCCCCGAGCTCGCATTCATGATGCAGTTCATGATGGAGCAGGTGATCAACCACGGCACCGGTTACGGCGCGCGCCTTGCGGGATTCATGCGTCCGGCCGCCGGAAAGACCGGTACCACCAATGACTCGAAAGATGCGTGGTTCGCCGGCTTCACACCCAATCTGCTGGCTGTGGTCTGGACCGGTTTCGATCAGAAGGACACCCTCGGCCTGACCGGCGCGCAAGCCTCGCTGCCCGCATGGACAAATTTCATGAAGAAGGCGACCGCGTCGCGGCCCGCGCTTGATTTCACTCCACCGCCCGATATGGTGGTCGAACGAGTCGATCCGGTGACCGGATGCAAAGCCGCGCCGGGTAATCCGGTTTCACTGTTGGGAGTATTTCCAAAGTCGATGGAACCCGCCGATCCCTGCACGGCCAATGCCGCCGGCACGGTTGCCGCCTCGGTACATGCGATGCCTGAACTGCCGAATCCCGCCACCGATCCCAACGACTGATGCGCCGGGATTACATCGCGTGGCACGGACATGCTCTGGCGATCGCCGCCGCCATCGGAATTTTCGCTGCGCCGCTGCATGCCCTCGCGCACGAGCATCGCGCGCCAATCGTCGTTGCGCTGGAGGAGGAATCGATCGGCGCGGCGGACCTCACGCCGACTCCGACGATCACTCCCACTCCCGACGCGAATGGAAATCTTCCGCCCACTCCTTCGCCCACCCCATCGGCCACGCCGACTGAGGGTCCCGTCTTCGCCGAGCCGATTGCGATCCCGACCTCGACCGACGAGGCGCCTCCGCTCGACGTCGGCGCGATCACGCCTACGCTGCGGGTCAGCGACGCTCCGCTGGACGCGGTGATCGCGGCGGAAGCCTCGCCCGCACGCGCCGCATCGCTGCGCGCAACCGATAAGGCGCGACAGCAACTCATCGCGAATCATCCGGATGAAGCCATTCGCACGCTGGGCAGCGCGATCGGAATCGATCCGGCAAATCCGTACGCATACTTTTATCTCGGACGCGCGTACGTCGTGAAAAAAGACGACGAGCAGGCGCTGAGCTTCTTCAAACGCGCCGAGATCGGTTTCGGCTCCAACAATGCGGTATGGCTAAGCGAGACGCTCGCTTTCGAGGGACTGACCTACGAAGAGTCCGATCGAATCAATGCCGCCGCGGCCGCGTATCAGCAGGCGATCGCCGCCGATCCCGGTAATCTGATGGCGCGAGTCGGCTACACTCGCGTCTCGCCAAATATAATCCCGGTCGCGCCAACTACGCCGCAAGGCGCCCCGGCCGAGTCCGGTATCACCGCTCCTCCCGCGGGCGCAGCCGCGCCGCCGCCGCCCGCCGTGGCGCCGCCGCCTGGTCCGCCGACGAATGAAGACGCGCCGCCGACCGACTGATTCTTTTCGCGCGCGCTCGCACGGATTATCCTCATCTGAGCGGACCCAAACCGAATCATGCTAATTCTTGGAATCGAATCATCGTGCGATGACGCCGCCGCCGCGATCCTGGAAACCTCGCGGGCCGGCGTCGCTGCCGTGCGCGCGAGCGCGGTCGCCAATCAGGACGATATCCATCGCGCATACGGCGGTATCGTTCCCGAGCTCGCGTCGCGCAATCACGTGATCACGATCCTGCCGGTGATCAGCCGCGCGCTCGCGGGCGCAGGCGTCACGCTCACGCAAATCGACGGTATCGCGGTGACACGCGGCCCCGGCCTGGTCGGCTCGCTGCTGGTCGGCCTCATGTGCGCAAAGGGAATCGCGCAGGCCAGCGGCACGCCGATGGTCGGAGTCAATCATATCGAGGGACATCTGCTCGCTCCGATGCTCGAGAACGAAATCGCGATGCCGTATCTCGCGCTGGTCGTCTCCGGCGGACACACCGCGCTGTTCGCGGTCGAAGATTTCGGGCGCTATCGCCGACTTGGCTCGACTCGCGACGACGCCGCCGGAGAGGCCTTCGACAAGGTCGCGAAGCTGATGGGCCTCGGCTATCCGGGCGGCAAAGTGATCGACGATCTTGCGCGACAAGGAAATTCCAAACAGGTGAAATTTCCGCGCGCCAAGGTGCGCGGCGCGCCGCTCGACTTCAGCTTCTCCGGCCTCAAGACTGCCGTCGCAACTTTTCTGGCCGGCGCGCCGGGCCGCGCCACCACGCAGCCTGATCTGGCGGCGAGCTTTCAGGAAGCGGTCGTCGATATGCTGGTCGGCCCGACCATCGCTGCTGCTCGCGAGCTTGGAGCAGGCACGATCGCGCTGACGGGCGGCGTCGCCGCGAATTCCCGGCTGCGCACGCGCCTGTCCGACGCGGGCGCCGCCGAGGGCTTTCGCGTGGTCGCGCCATCCCTCAAGTACTGCACCGACAACGCCGCGATGATCGCAATCGCGGGAAGCTGGCGTCTGCTGCGCGGCGAACGCGACGATCTCTCGATCGACGCCGAAGCGAATCTGAGGCTCTAGCCGTTTGATGCGTTCCGCGCCGAAATCTCCCCGCCACGCAACCGGCGGCCCGTCCGCGCCGACGCGAGCAGTTCCCGCGCTGGCGGCCGTCGGCGTGCGGCCGTCCAAATCACGCGGGCAGAATTTCCTCGTTCAAGCCGCGATCGCGAACCGGATCGTCGATATCGCGGCGCTCGCGCCCGGCGATGAGATCCTGGAAATCGGCCCCGGCCTCGGAATTCTGAGCGAGCGAATCGCGGCGCAGCGGATCGCGCGGCTGACGATGGTCGAGATCGATCCGCGTCTCGCCGCGCGGCTCCAGGAGCGCTTCGCAGGCGATCGCCGCGCACGAGTTATCCTCGGCGATTTCCTCGAGGCCGATCTCTCCGGCGCCTTCGATCGCGGCCCAATCAAAGTGATCGGAAATCTTCCGTTCAACGCCGCCGCCGCGATTCTGCGCCGCCTGTGCGCAGATTCGCGCGCACTCGAGGTGATGGTCCTGATGTTTCAGCGCGAGGTCGCCGAGCGTATCCGCGCGCGTCCCGGAGAATCCGCTTACAGCGCGCTCAGCGTCTTCACGCAACTGTACTTCGAGATCGAATCGCATTTCCGGGTCGGTGCCGGAAATTTTCATCCGCGGCCCAAGGTCGATGCGGAGGTGCTGGTGATGCGCCCGTATCGCACGCCGCGATTTCCGGCTGCCGACGAAGCGCTGGTTCTGCGCACGGTGCGCGCCGCGTTTTCAGCCCCGCGCAAAACCCTGCGCAACGCTCTGGGCCAATCGCTCGGACTCGACGCCGCGAAAATCGACGCGATGCTGCTGCGCGCCGCGATCGATCCCGGTGTCCGCGCCGAAACTTTGTCGGCCGAAGACCTGCTAAGGCTTGCGCGCGAGCTCGGCGCCGATCTGAAAATAGCCGATGCCTGAACTGCCGGAAGTCGAATCGCTCAGAAGAATCCTGCGCCGCAGCGCGGTCGGCCGCGTCATCACCGGCGCGCGAATCAGCCAGATCGCGCTTAGGCGCAAGCCGCCCGGCGACTTCACCGCGCAAATCACGGGCCGCAAAATTCGCGAGATCGCGCGCCGCGCAAAATATCTTATCGTCGATCTCGACGGCGACCACATCATCCTGGTTCATCTCGGGATGAGCGGCAGTCTGACGCATCGCCGCCCCGGCTTCGACGGCGCCGACTTCGACCCGCGCCACGATCACATCGAATTTTTTCTCGACGATGAAACCCGCCTGGTGTTCAACGATCCGCGCCGCTTCGGAATCGTACGGTTGATGGCGCGCGACGCGATGGCCGCGAGCGCGGAGTTGCGCGCGATCGGACCCGAGCCGTTCTCCAAAGCCTTCAACGCGAAATATCTATCCGACAAAGCGCGCGGACGGCGCGCCGCGATCAAGAATCTGATCATGGACCAGCGAATCGTCGCGGGCGTCGGGAATATCTACGCCTCCGAGATTCTGTTCCACGCGCGCGTGCGCCCAACCCGCCGTGCGGGCAAAGTCACAGCCGCCGAGATGGAAAAAATCTCCGCCTTCACGCGCGAGGTCCTGCGCGCCGCGATCGGCAGCCGCGGCACCACCTTTCGCAGCTACCGCGACTCGAAGGGTCGCCCCGGCCGCTTCGCCGCACGCCTGCAGGTTTACGGCCGCGAGGGCAAACGCTGCTATACCTGTTCGACTGCGATACGCAACGTGGTGGTCGGACAGCGCGCGAGCTTCTATTGCCCCAGGTGCCAGAAGTAGCGCGCCGCGGAGATCTATCGATGCCGAAAACAATTTCGCTGCTCGCGATTCTCACCTGCTTCGCGATGTTCGCGCTCGCGCACGCCGCTGACCCTCCCGCGCCGGACTGGCAAGCGCTCGACACCGAGGCGCTCGGCTATTATCGCAGCTACCTGCGCTTCGACACGACCAATCCGCCCGACAACACCGTCCCCGCTATCGCCTACCTGAAATCGATCCTCGACAAAGAAGGAATCGACAACCAGACCTTCGTCAGCACCGGCGGCGCGATGTCGCTGGTCGCGCGTCTCCGCGGTCCGGCGGGCGTGAAGCCGCTTCTGCTGATGTCGCACGCCGACGTGGTGCCCGCGGTCGCCGCCGATTGGTCTCATCCTCCGTTTTCCGCCGACCTTGACGACGGCTTCGTATGGGCGCGCGGCGCGATCGACAACAAGGCGCACGGAATCATGGCACTCGCGACGCTGCTGGCGCTGAGGCGCGATCACGTCGCGCTGCGCCGCGGCGTCGAGCTGATGATCAATCCCGATGAAGAGGCCGGCGGCGAGGACGGCGCCGAGTGGATGGTGAAAAATCATTGGGACGCGATCGATCCCGCGTTCGCAGTGAACGAGGGCGGCTCGGCCGGTATCGATCCGTTCGGCGGTACCACGCCGATCTTCAACGTCGCTGTCGCCGAAAAGCGCGTGATGTGGCTCAAGCTCACCGCGCACGGGCAGGCGGGACATGGCTCGGTGCCGACCGCCGACAATCCGACCCTGATTCTAATCCACGCGCTCGCGCGGCTGCTTACTCATCAGCCCGGCATCCGCGTGATTCCCCTGATGGACAATGCGTTCCACGTGATCGCCGCGCACGAGAAATTTCCCGCCTCCTTCGAGCTTGACCATCTGGGCTGGCCCTTCGTGCTCGGCTACGCGCTGCGCGGCCCGCTTCACCCCAACTACATCCAGGCGCTTTTGCGCGACACGATCACGCCGACGATGCTGAGCGGCAGCCTCAAGATAAACGTGATTCCTTCAACCGCCGAGGCCGGGCTTGATTGCCGTCTGCTGCCCGGCACCGGCGCCAAAGATTTCATGGACCGGATGCGCGCGCTGCTGAACGACGACCGGATCACCATCGATACTTTTCAGGCACCCGACTCACCGCCGCCGTCGCCGACCAGCGGCAAGATGTGGGACGCGATTGGCCGCGTGGTCGCCGCCGACTTTCCCGGCACCTACATCGTGCCGTGGATGACCTCGGGCGGAACCGATTCGCGCTTTCTGCGGGAAAAAGGAGTGCCGGCCTACGGCTTTATCCCGATCGTTCTGACACCCGCCGAGGAGCGGCGCTTTCACGGCGTTGACGAGCGGCTCTCAGTCGAAAATCTGAATCGCGGAATCAAGGCAACCTACGACCTCGCAATCGATCTCTGCGCCGCGCACAAATAGCCGCACGCGCGCGTCAGCTCTGGGAGCGCTTGAGCCACGCGATCGCGTCTTCGAGCCGATCGCTGCCCCAGAACATCTCGTCGCCCGCGAAGAACGCGGGCGCGCCAAAGATTCCCCGCGTCGCCGCGCGTTCCGATTGCTCGCGCAGCTTCGCCTTGTTCTCGACGCTCACCGCGCGCTCGAGAATCGCGGCGGGATCGGTGCCGAGCGCGCGCAGAATCTTCTCGATCGTTTCGGGTTTCGAGATATCCCGATCCTGCTCGAAGTTCGCGTGATACACCGCACGCACAAAGTCGGGCAGCCATCGCTCATGCTCCGCTGCGATCGTCACCCGCGCAGCCAGAAGTCCATTTCGCGGAAATACCGAAGGCCGGTGAAACTCGATCTCGTATTTCGCCGCGAGCCGCTCCATGTCGCGCCACATGTAGCGTCCCTTGGCCGGATAAATGTTGAACGGCGAATCGTTCCATCCCTGCGCCGCGAAAATCGGCCCGAGCAGAAACGGCTTCCAATCGATCTCGATCCCGTCCGCGCGCGCCAGCCGCTCGATTCGATACGCCGCGATATGCGAATAGGTGCTCGCATACTCGAACCAGAACTCCAGCCTCCGCGCACGCATCGCATCAACCCTCTTCTTGAAATTTTAACCTGCCTTGCGCAGCGAGGACACCCGAAATACTTCCGGTAACGCGCGCAGGCTCCCGATAGCGCTCGCGCGCCCGCGTCCGTAATATCTGTTACCGGAATATGATGTCAGCCGGCATCGTGAACCGGCGACAGGGGGCAGCGATGGGGGAGCAAGGATGCAATTGCCGAGTGGAGTAGGCGCAGCGTTGGCGATCGTCCTCGGCGCGATAATCGGTAGCTTCGCCAATTCGGTGGCCTATCGCCTGCCGCGCGATATATCGATCGTCGCGCCGCGTTCGTTCTGCGAGAGCTGCGAACGCGCCATCCCGTTTTGGGCGAATATCCCGATTCTTGCCTATCTCGGCCTGCGCGGACGATGTCTGATGTGCGGCGCGGCGATTCCGTTTCGCCACTTCATGACCGAGCTTGGGCTGACGATTATCGCGCTTTATCTGTACCTGAGCTTTCCGCTCGGCGACGCGATCACGCGCTTTATCCTGTGCGCCGCTTTGTTCATCGTCGCGCTGATCGATTACGACTGGCGCCTGATTCCTAATCTGATCACCTTCCCCGGGATGCTCGTGGGTTTCGTTCTGGTCGTGCTGTTCGTCCCCGAGGTCGGATGGAAAAGCTCGCTCATCGGAATTATCGGCGGCGGCGGCGTGCTGTTCCTGACCGGCTTCCTCTATGAGCTGGTGCGCGCACGCGAGGGCGTCGGGATGGGCGACGTCTGGCTGCTCGGGATGGTCGGAGGATTTCTCGGATGGCCGGGCGTTATCTTCACGCTGTTCTTCGGCTCGATACTGGGTGCGGCCGGCGGAATCATCTTCGCCATGACCGGGAGTCAGACCGTCGCGCCGGTCGCCGACCCCGCCGATGATCAGGTCGAGGCCGACGCGTCGATTTTGCAGACCACGGTCCCGTTCGGACCCTTTCTCGCCCTCGCCGCCGGCGCATTCGCGCTCTTTCAGCCGCAACTGACACGCTGGTATCTTGGCGGGTAATGGCACAGGGAATTTTCATCACGCTCGAAGGTGTCGAAGGCTCCGGCAAGACCACCCAGGCCGCGATTCTCGCCGACTCGCTGCGCGCCGACGGCCGCCACCTCGTGGTCACGCACGAACCGGGCGGCACCCGCGCCGGCGAGGCGATCCGCTCGATCTTTCTCGATCCTGCCGTGTCGCTCGACGTTGCGGCGGAGTTGCTGCTGGTGCTCGCCGATCGCGCGCAGCACGTGCGCGAAAAATTGCGTCCCGCCGTCGCATCCGGCTCCATCGTAATTTCGGATCGTTATTCCGATTCCACCACCGCGTACCAGGGTTATGGCCGCGGCTTCGATCTCAAGCTGCTCTCCGATTTGAACCGGCTCGCCAGCGACGGGATGAAACCCGAGCTGACTATCGTGCTCGACCTTGCGGTCGAGATCGGGCTCGAACGCACTCGCGCACGCGCCAAAGGAGCAGTGCGCGGACCCGACCGCTTCGAGGGCGAAGTTACCGATTTCCATCGCCGCGTGCGCGAGGGCTTTCAGGCAATCGCGCGCGCCGAACCCGACCGTGTCGTAATAATCGACGCCGCCCGCCCGCTCGAAGCCGTCAGCGCCGATATCCACGCCGCGGCCACCGCACTCTTAAGACGCCGATGCCTCTGACCGGCCTGCGAGCGCATCGCGAACTCGCAGAGCGCATACTCGCCGAGCTCACGTCGCGGCCCTCGCACGCCTACCTGTTCTCAGGGCCGGCTGGAACCGGCAAGAGCCTGGTCGCGGTCATGCTCGCGCATGCGATGCTGTGCGAGCGCGCGCCCGGCGCAAATTTTTGCTGCACCGCCGAGCGCTGCGCCGTCCGAATGGCGCCCGCCACCGCCGCGCGTCCGCGCACTGCGGCCGCCGCCCTGCGA
>JBARDN010000322.1:0-7445 GCA_049795175.1 Binataceae bacterium (SeqCode)
GCTAGTGCGTGGGCTATTACGATCGCGCTGCTATCTCGCCCTGAGGTAGTTCGCAACGGCGCATTGCTGTGTGGTTCAGCGTTGTTCAGTATGGCCGTAGTCGAGATCTGTATGTACTACGCCAATCGGTCCCAGATCATCATCACAACGACAATACCGATAGAGTGGCGCCGAAACGAGACGGAGATAGGTTCTTCACCGGTTCCAAATACGACGATTGTATTCAAAGAGTCGCTCGGCGGCCGGTTGATCGGCGATGTAACGTACACAATCGACGCCAACGGTCTGAGAGAAATCCCTGCGGCAGTTCAAGGAGGACCTTACAAGGTAGTGTTCTTCGGTTGTTCATTTATGTTTGGTCATGGGGTCAAGGATGATGAGACGCTGCCCTATTATTTTGTACAGGAAGCAAAAGGCACCTTCGAGGGGTTTAATTTCGCGGGCGACGGCTGGGGGCCACACCAGATGCTTCGGGAGATTGAAACCGGCTTCGTTTGGCGAGTCGCGGGCAGGCCCGAGCTTGCGATCTATGAAGCAATCCCGGATCACCTGCGCCGGGTCGCCGGGAGGGCGCCGTGGGAAGATGGTCCAAAGTACGAACTATGCCGAGGTAGTGAAGCTTGTTACTCCGGACCGTTTCACACTGCCGCCTACGCGACATGCCGCCGTTGGGTCGACAGGAGCTGGATCGTGAGGTTTTTTGAAAATCACTCCGAGCAGCTATCTCGACCCTCCGACATCCCGCTATTTGTGGCAGTCCTGAAGAGAACTCGAAGTTTGCTGGAGGAAAACGGAACTCATTTCGTAATCCTATTATGGGATCAAAATGAGCTGGGTAAGGCAATGATCAAGACCTTGCGAGCGAATCAATTTGATGTGATCGCGCTATCATCGATTGTCCCTGAGAGTGATCTGAAGAAGGGACTGCTCACTCAAGCTGATCGGCATCCGTCGCCAGCGGCCAACAAAGCGATCGCAACCTATCTCTGGCATCAGACCGGCAAGCAGTTGGTGGATGCAGAGCACTCCCGATGAAGCGCGACGTCAATTTCCCCGAGCACCTCGGGCACAGCGCCAGGCTCCGCGGCTCGTCCGATCGAGTCTTCGGTTTCGTATTCGCCGTCTTCTGGAGCGTAGTGGCCATTGCGCCGCTCAGAAAAGGTGGTTCGATTCGCGTATGGGCGGGCGTTTTCGCCGCCGCGTTCCTCGTGACCGGCCTGATAAGGCCAACTTTGCTCGGGCCGTTGAATCAGCAGTGGCAAAGATTCGGGCGATTGTTGCAAAGAATAACTAATCCGATCATAATGGCAATCCTGTTCTTCTCCACCATAACTCCTTTTGGACTCATAATGCGCCTGCTGAACCGGGACGTCTTGCGGTTAAAGTGGGATCGCGGAGCAGCTTCCTACTGGATACCGCGGCGCCCCCCCGGTCCGCCACCCGGATCGATGAAAGACCAGTTCTAGTACTTCGATATGGATTTTGTAGCCGAACTTTGGCGGTTTATGCGGACGCGCAAGAAATTCTGGCTACTACCGATGATCCTCGTGTTCGCTATTATGGGCGCTCTCTTATTGGCGACGGAAAGCAGCGCCCTCGCACCTTTCTTTTACACCCTGTTCTGAGCCGGCATGCGAGTGCTCGGCATTTCCGCGTTCTACCACGACAGCGCCGCGGCGCTGATCGAGGATGGCCAAATCCTTTGCGCGGTGCAGGAAGAGCGCTTCACGCGCAAGAAGCACGAGGCACGGTTCCCGCGGCTCGCGATCGAATTCTGCCTGGAGCACTCAAGGCATTCACTGGGCGAGATTGACTATATAGTCTTCTATGATAAGCCGTTTCTTAAGTTCGAACGCCTGCTCGAAACCTACCTGGCTTTCGCGCCCCGCGGATTCAAATCGTTTCGTACGGCAATGCCGATCTGGTTGCGCGAAAAGCTCTTTCAAAAGCGCGTACTGCGCCGCTCGCTCGCGGAATTGAACGGCAGAATCGATTTGGGCGGCCGCTTGTTGTTTGCCGAGCATCATCAAAGCCACGCGGCGTCGGCATTCTTTGCCTCGCCTTTCAAGCAGGCGGCGATACTCACTCTCGACGGAGTCGGCGAATGGGCGACTACTTCGGCGTCCTTGGGAAACGACAACCAGCTCGAAATGATTAAAGAAATACACTTTCCGCATTCGCTGGGGCTGCTCTATTCCGCATTTACACACTACGCCGGCTTCAAGGTTAATTCGGGCGAGTACAAGTTGATGGGTCTGGCGCCCTATGGCTCGCCGCGCTTTCGCGATTTGATCCTCGATAACCTGATCGATTTGAAAGCTGACGGTTCATTCCGGCTGGACCTAAGTTACTTCGATTATTGTGTGGGGTTGCGGATGACCAACCCGAAATTCGAACAGTTGTTCGGCGGCCCCGCTCGAGAACCCGAATCTCCATTGACACAGCGCGACATGGATCTGGCGTCTTCGATCCAGTCGGTGAGCGAGGAAGTGATACTCAGGCTTACGCGTGCGCTCGCCGCGGAAACCGGGTTCAGGAATCTGTGTCTCGCAGGAGGCGTGGCGCTGAATTGCGTCGCCAACGGCAAGGTCTGGCGCGACCGGCGGTTCCAAAATATCTGGATTCAGCCGGCTGCCGGTGACGCCGGTGGCGCGCTCGGCGCCGCGCTCGCGGCTTACTATCAGTTTCTGGACCAGCCGCGGCGATTCGAGGGTCAGGACTCGATGCTCGGATCGTACCTGGGGCCTTCGTTCTCACAGCAGGAAATCGAGAGCCGCCTCGTTGCGGCGGGTGCCAGGTTCGAGGTTTACGACGACGACACTCTCTTGAACGCAAGCGCGGACGCGCTAGCCGCCGGCAAGGCTTTGGGTTGGTTCCAGGGACGGATGGAGTTCGGGCAGCGGGCACTCGGCGCTCGTTCGATCCTGGCCGACCCGCGCAGTCCAACTGCTCAGCGAACGCTCAATCTGAAAGTGAAATTCCGCGAGTCCTTCCGCCCATTCGCCCCTTCGGTGTTGCGCGAGGACCTGCAGGACTGGTTCGACCTGGATCACGACAGCCCATACATGCTGTTAGTCGCCGATGTGAAGAAAGATCGCCAGCGATCACTCACAGCCGAAGAACGATCGCTAATCGGGATCGAGCGGCTGAATGTGGTAAGGTCGGAGATTCCGGCGGTCACGCATGTAGACTATTCGGCGCGCATTCAGACCGTACATCGCGAGACCAACCCACGCTTCCATGCGTTGCTCCGCGCCTTCAGACAGCGCACCGGGTGCCCCGTCCTGGTCAATACCAGCTTCAACGTGCGCGGCGAACCAATAGTATGCACTCCAGACGATGCGTGGCGATGCTTCATGGGCACCGCCATCGATTCGTTGGCAATCGGCAACTGCTTCCTCGACAAAACTCGGCAAGACTCGGCCGCCGGGCACGATTCGGCCTCTTTTGAACTTGACTGATCGCCAAGGGAATCGCGGGCTACTACCGGGAAAGTGCGTGATTCTCCTGCAAAATCACGGAGTCTTAGCGATTTTCTCGAAGACGAAGGCGGTCCTGGAACGCCCGAAAAAGACCCTGATAATTCCGAAAAATCAGACTGGGTGTGCTCCGCCGTCGAGCTGCGCGGGCATCGTGCTCTTCTGGGGACGGTTTTGGGGGGACAGTTTATCGAAAGTAGGAAGAGGGATCGGAGAATTGCGCCGATCTTCTCGCCCGCACCCCGGTCTCAATCCCGGGATCCAGTGTCTATTGTGGATATTCCCGCAAAAAGTCTGGCGGAGAGGGGGGGATTCGAACCCCCGGAACCACTAGGGCTCACGTGATTTCGAGTCACGCCGGTTCAGCCAGACTCCCGAACCTCTCCGCAACCCGTCAGCATTTATGTTTGCGTCCGCACAGTCAAGGCAGTGCGCGGCGCCACTCGCCTACCTACCATTTGGATGGTTTCCCGATGATTTAGCATTTTCGCAATCGGCGCGAATTTGCTAGGCTCAAGTCTATCCACTTGCGCGTCTGAGATGCGGCACGAGGCGCTGAGGTATTAGAGATGAGCGATATATCCGAGCGAATCACCACCACCCTCGAAACCGTTTTCCAGCGCTCCTACGCGATCGACGCGCCCGATCTGCGCCGCCTCTATGAGAACGCGAAGCGCGACCAGTGGAATGCCGCGCGCGATATCGATTGGTCCAAGCCGGTCGATTACGAAGCCGGAATTTTCGCCAACGAATTGATCGACGGCTACGGCACCGACGCGCTCGCGCGGCTCGACCGCAAGCACCTCGCGCAGCTCAACCTCGAGTTCTCATCGTGGCGTCTGTCCCAGCTCCTTCACGGCGAGGAAGGTGCGATGCTCGCGTGCAGCCAGTTGGTCGATATGGTGCCCTCCAACGACGCGAAATTTTTCCAGGCCACCCAGGTAGTCGACGAGGCCCGCCACGCCGAGGTCCTGAGCCGTTACCTGCTCGAGAAGTGCGGCGGCCGCATCTATCCAATCACCGGCAATATCAAGACGCTCTTCGATTACATCCTCGGACAGGGAAAGTGGTTCGTCAAAACCGTCGGCCTGCAGCTCCTGGCCGAGACCTTTGCCGTCGCGCTGTTCCGGATGCTCGGCGAGACCGCGACCGACCCGCTGCTGCGCGAAATCTGCAAACGGATTCTCGCCGACGAATCCCGTCACATGGGATTTTCGGTGCTGAGCCTTCCCGAAGCGATCAATAGTCTCAGCTCTGGTGACATGCGCGAGCTCGAAGAGTTCACCCGCGAGGCGATCCAGCTCGTCCTCACCGGTCAATTCCCGGCCGAGGCCTACGAAGCCGTCGGCATGAACACTACTGAGATTGACGCGGTCAAACGCGCGCGCAAAGAAGTCGCCCGCGGAAACGACTACACGATGTTCCGCAAGCTCTTCAAACGCGAGATGCATACCACCGTCGTCACCAACCTGCGCAAGGTCGGCCTCCTGAACGACCGCACCTCCTCGATGCTCCGGGATATCGGGATCGACCCGAATCTGTCCGCCCAAGCCGCCTGATGGCTACCGCACCCGAAATTAACACGACTCGAGAGATCAAGCCGGGCGCCAACTGGCGTCCGATGCTGGGAGATCGGCTAGTCAGCGCCGAGCACGCCGCCGACCAGATCAAGTCCGGCGACCGCGTCTGCATGTCGATCGCGCAGGCTACTCCCTTCATGATGTGCGCCGCCGTCTCGGCGCGCCTGATGGAAATCGAAAACGTCGTGGTCAGCCACGGCGCCGCGGTGCACGATTGGAACCTGCCCGGCCTCGGCGAGCGCTTCCGGCTCCAATCATTCTATGTCGGCCCCTACGACCGCGAGCTCTACGCGCAGGGCCTCGCCGACTATACCCCCATCCAGTATTACCGCGAGGGCCATCTTCCGCCCTCCCTCGACGACTTCAATATTTATATCGTGACCGTCGCGCCGCCCGACGCCAATGGCTTCGTCAACTTCGGCGACGTCAATATCATGTCGAAGCTGCTGGCGCGCAATGCGAAAATGGTTATCGCCGAGATCGACCAAAGTTTCATTCGCATCGGCGGCGATAATCAACTGCATATTTCCGAGATTGACTATTTCGTCGAACGCAACTTCCAGCTCCCCGCGCTCTCGCTGCCCGTCCCCTCGGCCGACGAGCAAAAGATAATCGACACCGTATGCGGCATGGTCGCTGGTGAGTTAATCCCCGATCGCGCTTCGATCCAGGTCGGCGTCGGCTCGATGTCCGGCGCGCTGATGCCTCATCTGGCTAATCATCACGATCTGGGTATGCAGACTGAGATTATCCCGTTGCATACCGCGCAGCTCGTCCGCGACGGAGTAATCACCGGCAAGTACAAGAAGATTTTTCCCGAATTGGTGGTCGGAAGCGGGCTCGCTCCGCTCACTCCCCGCGAAGAGCTCGACTACATCGACGGCAATCCGCGCTTTCAGCTCTACGACTTCAACTTCACCGACGATATCCGCCTGATCGCGCGCGAAGATGGCCTCATCGCCGTCAACAACGCGATGGCGGTGGACCTGACCGGTCAGGCCAACAGCGAATCGATCGGCCCCCGGATGTACACCGGCACCGGCGGACAGACCGCCTTCGTCACCGGCGCATGCCTCGCCGGCGGAAAGACCGTTATCGTCGTGCCCTCAAGCTCGATCGTGAACGGCGCCAGGCTCTCGCGCATCATGCCGACCCTTCAGCCGGCCAGCGTCGTGACCGCCCCGCGCGGCTTCGTCCATCATGTAGTGACCGAGTATGGAATCGCGACCCTCAAGGGCAAGAGCATCCGCGAGCGCGTGAACGCGATGATCGCGATCGCGCATCCCGACTTCCGCCCCGAACTCCGCGCCGAAGCCAAACGAATGTACAATTTCTGAACGCGATCCCGCTATCAAGAAAGTTGTTACTCCTCATCCAGCATTACGGGAATTGAACCTGGCGCTCGAGCACACCAAAAAAGACCGACCTAACCCCCTACCCCTTCCCGCACGGGAAGGGGAGTCAGAGAGCCAAGTTTGGCACCCAGATGTCGCTCGTGGCGACGCACCTCTCTAACGCTCGCTGCATAGGTTCCCCTTCCCGTGTGGCAAGGGAGTCAGAAACCTAACATCGATGACAAGACCTGGCACGCGGACCGTCAATATTGGCGGCGCAAATTTGCCAGACCACTCGAACTCTTGCGGCAAGTGTTTCCCTTCCCGTGCGGGAAGGGGACAGGGGTTAGGTCGATTGTCTGAGAATCAGCTCTCCCGCGCGAATAGAAACTCAGCCGTGCAGCCGCGAAGCTTTGATCGGAGGATGCGGCGCCACTTCGAGCAGTTGCCGATGAAGCCGCGTGTTGTCCGCGATCAAGCCTTCGAGCTTCACGTCGCGATTGTTGAAGCGCAATTTGCGCCCCCGAATATCCGTGATCGTACCGCCCCCGAGCGCGATCAGTGCCGCACCCGACGCAATATCCCATTCGCTTTTCGGCGAGCGCGTGAACGTCGCGTCGCCCTTCCCCGCCGCCACCAGCGCCAGCTTGTAGGCAACGCTGCCCGTCGGACTGACTATCAGCTTTCCGTGGAACACCTGCCACTCCCCCCGCGCCGCTTCGCTGCGGCTCGCCAGCACTTTCGCGCGATGCAACAAACGCGTGCGGCTGACGCGCACCGGCTTCATGTTCAGATGACAGCCGAGCCCGCGCGCGCCCCAGAACATCTCGCGCCGAATCGGATTGTAGGTAACGCCCAGGATCGGCTCGCCGTCTTCGATTAGCGCAATCGCGACGCAGAACTCCGGCACTCCGTTGATAAACTCCTTGGTCCCGTCGAGCGGATCGACAATCCACACCCGCCGCCGCTTTAGCCGATGCGCGCTGTCCGCGGTCTCTTCCGAGAGCCACCCATATTCCGGAAACGGCTCGTGCAGCATCCGCTTGATCGCG
>JBARDN010000323.1:0-2683 GCA_049795175.1 Binataceae bacterium (SeqCode)
ATCGCGAGTCAGGCCGAGCCGCGCGGCACCGGCGACGCCGCACGCGCGGGCATTGCCGCGCTACCGCCGTACTCCGCCGGCAACGTGCTGATCGCATACGGCGACATGCCGATGCTGACTGGGGCGACGCTTGGCGAGTTCCTCGACGCGCATCGCAAAAGTGGCGCCGCGCTTTCGTTTATCAGCGTGAATCTGGATGACGGCGGCGCGTATGGGCGGGTGCTCCGCGACGTTTCCGGCGCGGCGCTCGCGATCGTCGAGGCACGCGACGCCTCGCCCGCGGAACTCGCGGTTCGCGAAATCAACACCGGAATCTATATCGCGCACGCAAGCTTTCTGCGCGCGGCGCTTAATAGCCTCAGACCCAAAAACGCGCAGCATGAATTCTATCTGACCGATATTGTTGCGGCGGCACGCGCGCGCGGACTCGCGGTCAATGCATGGCAGGCGCAGGACGCGGCGGAGTTTGCCGGCGTGAACACGCGCGAGGAGTTGGCATCGATGGAAACCATACTTCGTGACCAGGTGAACCGGCGACTGATGGCGGCGGGAGTGACATTCGTCGATCCCGCGTCAGCGTATATTTCCGATCAGTCGGAAATCGCCGACGACGTGATCATCGGACCCAACGTGCAGATTCTCGGGCGATGCCGCGTCGGCGCGCAAACCAGAATCGAGGGCACCGCGTGGCTGAAGGACGTCGAGATCGGCGAGCGATGTCATATCAAGCTCGGCGTGCGCGCCGAGGAATGCCGGATCGGCGCCGACTCGGAAATCGGTCCGTTCGCTAACCTGCGCGCCGGCACCGACCTCGAGGGACACAATCGCATCGGCAACTTCGTCGAAACCAAAAAGGCGAAAATCGGCCGCGGCACCAAGGCCAGCCATTTGAGCTATTTGGGCGACGCGACCATCGGCCGCGACACCAACGTCGGCTGCGGCGTGATCACGGTCAACTACGACGGCTACGAAAAGCACGCCACCCAGATCGGCGACCGCTGCATGATCGGCTGCGACACGCAGCTAGTCGCGCCGGTCAAGGTCGGCAGCGACGTGTACGTCGCCTCGGGCACGACGATTATCCGCGAGGTTCCAGACGGCGCGCTGGTGATGTCGCATCATCCGCAACGCGAAAAACCCGGCTGGGTCGCCGCCTGGCGCAAACGCCACGGCGACGACGGCAAAGCTCCAACGAATCACGCATCCAAGCCCGCCAGCAAATGACGCATCAGCGTGGTCGTTAGCAGGTGCCTACAACGGCTGGTATCATCCGAAGTGATGGAAACTGCCGGTAATCTTGACTCCAGGTGAGGACGGCTATCTGGTCGCGGAATGCCGTGTGATTCCCGGCTGTATCAGCCAGGGACGGACCCGCGAAGAAGCGCTACAAAATATCCGCGAGGCCATCGAACTCCGTCTCGAGAATCAGGAATCCGAAGTTTAGGCGTTGCCTTAGGCGCCGCTCACCCGGCGGCGCGCGCGACAGCCACTCGGCCACCCAAATACCGTACTTGTACCGTCCTGCGCGGGCGGGGATAATCTTTCGCAAGGGAAGCGAAGCCCGAATTTCGGTCGAGGTGATGGTCGAGCTGATTGAACGCATCGGACGAGAGTAGCGCCAGGACTCGGATTGTAATCGCAATCCGAGTTGACGAGGTGGAAGCATCATCGAAAGACTCGGCGGATGGCTTCCCGGTTCCACGGCCGAAAAAGGCGAACAAACCATGCGGGTGACCGCGTGACAAAAGCCGCCTTGAGTGGCAGGGCAACGCGCCCTGACGAAGAATAAAACTCTCCCGCTTTGATCATCCCCTTTGATTCCGGATCGCGCTCGATGCGCGATTGGCGGCTCGTGGCTCTCGCGATTCCCGAAACTGCCGCGCGAAAGTGCGGCGCAACGCTACCTCCGCAACTGGCGCGGAGTGGGGAATCATATGTGTGGAATTATCGGATATGTCGGAGCGGCTGAGGCCTATCCAATCCTGATCGACGGGTTGGCCCGCCTCGAATATCGCGGTTACGACTCCGCCGGCGTCGCGACAATCGTGCAGAACGGCAAGCTCGAGATTCGCCGTGCCGCCGGAAAACTTGCCAACCTGCGCGCTCGCCTGGCCGACGCTCCGCTTGGCGGACAGATCGGAATCGGACACACGCGCTGGGCCACCCACGGCCGCCCGTCCGAGGAGAATGCGCATCCGCACAAGGCCGGCCCGGTCGCGGTGATTCACAACGGAATCGTCGAGAACTATCTCGAACTGCGCACCGCGCTGCTCGCGCGGGGGCATCAGCTTCGCTCGCAGACCGACACCGAGCTGATTTCCCATCTGATCGAGGAACGCATCAAGGCGGGGCTCGGGCTGACTGAGGCGGTCAGACGCTCGGTCGGCGATCTGCGCGGCTCGTTCTCGATCGTGGTCCTGTCGGAGACCGAGCCCGACAAGCTGGTCGCGGCGAAAACCGCAACTCCCCTGGTCCTGGGG
Organism: Binataceae bacterium (SeqCode); assembly: GCA_049795175.1. Lineage (GTDB taxonomy): Bacteria > Desulfobacterota > Binatia > Binatales > Binataceae > JBARDN01. The sequence goes on from JBARDN010000323.1 coordinate 2,481, forward strand.
CTTGGCGACGGCGAAAATTTCGTTGCGTCCGATATCCCGGCGATCCTGAACCACACGCGCAAGACGGTCGTGCTCGACGACGGCGAGCTCGCGGAGATCAGCGCGCATGGCGTCCGGATCATGAAGTTCGACGGCACGCCGGTCACGCGAACTCCGCGGCATATCGAATGGGACGCGGTCGCCGCGACCAAGGGCGGCTTCAA
>JBARDN010000324.1:0-12330 GCA_049795175.1 Binataceae bacterium (SeqCode)
AGGACGCACCACACGAACACTGTCAGCGAAAAAACCGCCGAGGTGCTGCTGCGTCCGGCGCCGAACTCCGCCGCCATCGGCTTGAAGAACGCGCCGAAGCTGTACGCGATTCCGTAAACCACGAACATCGCGACGAACGCCACCGCGACCATCCGCCACGAGCGAGGCGAATCGAACCGCGCAAGCTCCCGCGCCGCCTCGATTTCAGCAGCGTCAGCGGATTGCGTAGAAATGTCTGGATCGGCGGGGTGCATCGCGGCAAACCGCGCCAAGCCTCGCGTAGCTCACGCCCAGATGCAAGCACGCGCGGATGGACCAGACCTCGCGAGCGGAGATGGGTAAAAGATCGGAAAAATTGGTGCGCCGTCGCGGACTTGAACCGCGGACCCGCTGATTAAGAGTCAGCTGCTCTACCAACTGAGCTAACGGCGCACCGACGAGATGCTTTCGTAGCAGGATATGTGGGGTGAGTGAAGGGATTTGAACCCTCGACCACTGGAGCCACAATCCAGCGCTCTACCAACTGAGCTACACCCACCACTTCTTCGGCCGAACGAGCCACCCGCAGGGCTCGATGCCCCAAAAATTTCCATGGCGCGCCAGAAGGGATTCGAACCCCTGACCCGCGGCTTAGAAGGCCGCTGCTCTTTCCACCTGAGCTACTGGCGCGAAAAATCGGGGCGAGCCGATTTGAACGGCCGACCCCCTGCTCCCAAGGCAGGTGCGCTACCAGGCTGCGCCACGCCCCGTGAGAGTAGGAATTAACACACGGATCGAAACCTCTCAACGGGCGACGTGAAATCACTGCGACGCCGCACTTATTCGGGGCGTCATCGAGCGATCAAAATTCGTCGCGAAACGCGGGGCGATCCTAATCGCGACTGAATCGAAACGTCCGGAAATTTTTCTCCGATTACCGGGTCGCTTCATCCGCAAACATCGCGCTGCACCCATCGAGCTGCTGGATGGTCGGATGGCTATGCGAAAAGCGAATTCTGCGGCCGTCGATTACAGAAATCGCATCATGCAAAAGCCCTGCAAAATTAGGCGTCAAGTGGATTTCTCAACTGATCGAGGACTTCACGAATCGCAATTCGCGAAGCTCTTTTGATCCGCACTGCTTGATTTCATTACTCTTTATGTGCGGCATCGCTCTTGCTCTCTAGTCCGGCAGCGCTGCAAATCTCCTCCCCCGAGAACCAACAGCGCCTGTCCCCAAGCACGGCCGGGTTACTGCCGTAGGTTCCCCACCCTCGGTCCCCAACGGTAACCCGGCCATTTTTTGCCGAAAATCTGTGCGAACCGATGCGTCCGCTTTTTCGATCCGCGCTTATAATAATGCGCGGCGCATGTCGGCCAGCACCGAGCCGAGATACGTGATGAACCGCGCCGCCATCGCGCCGTCGATCACGCGATGGTCATACGACAGCGACAGCGGCAGCATCAGGCGCGCGACGAACTCGCCCTCGCGATAGACCGGCTTCATCACCTGCTTGGACACGCCGAGGATCGCCACTTCCGGCGCGTTGATGATCGGTGTGAACGCGGTCCCGCCAATTCCGCCGAGGCTCGAAATCGTGATGCATCCACCCTGGATGTCCATCGGCTTGAGCTTGCCCGCGCGAGCGGCGGCCGCGAGGTCCGCGGTTTCGCGCGCGATTTGCACCACGCCTTTTTTGTCCGCGTCGCGCAGAACCGGCACCACCAGACCCTCGCGAGTGTCGGCGGCGAACGCGATATTGAAATATTTTTTGAGGATCAGATTGTCGCCATCGAGCGAGGAATTGAACTCGGGAAACTCGGTCAGCGCCGCGACCATCGCCTTGATGATGAAGGCAAGGATCGTCACGCGCACGTCCTTGGCGTGATTCTCGTTGACCTCGCGGCGCAGCGCTTCGAGGTCGGTTACGTCGGCCTCATCGAACTGCGTGACGTGCGGGATCATCACCCAGTTGCGCGCGAGGTTCGCCTTCGCCGCCCTGCGGATGCGCGACAGTGCGCGAGTCTCGGTCGCGCCATAGCGCGCAAAGTCGAGCTTCGGCCATGGGAGCAGATCGAGGCTCGTGCCGGCGCCTCCTCGGCCAGCCGCCGTCCCGGTGAGCGCGGATTTCACGAATCTCTCGACGTCGGCACGGAAGATGCGCCCCTTCATCCCGGTGCCGGTGACGAGCGCGAGATCGGCGCCGAGCTGGCGCGCAAATTTTCGCACCGACGGACTCGCATGCGGCTTGACGCCGGGATGTTCAACCGGTTCGGCCACTTCGGCAGGCGCCGCTACTTCACCATCGGAAGCCGCTTGAACCGGCGCAGGAGGAGCGTCAGCCGCGGGCGCAGGAGCTTTCCCCGCCGGAGGTCTTTCGCGCTTGGGCGCGGGATCCTTGCGCGGCTCCGCCGCGATCTCGGCTCGTTTCGGCTCCGGCTTCGATACCGTATCGGCGGCGGGCGCCGCATCGGTTTCGAGCACGACGATCGGCGATCCTTCCGAAACCTTGTCGCCGAGCTTTACTTTGATCTCCTTGACCACGCCGGCCTCAGGCGAGGGCACCTCCATCGTCGCCTTGTCGGATTCGATCGTGATGAGCGAGTCCTCGGCGCGGACGCGGTCGCCCGGCTTGACCATCACCTCGATCACATCGACGTCGGTGAAATCGCCGATGTCCGGAAGCTTGATATCGACCAACGTTCCCATCGACGCTCCCTACACCGTCACCGGGTTGGGCTTCTCGGGATCGATCTCGTATTTCTTGAGTGCGTCCGCCACGCGCGAGGCTGGAATCTGCTCTTCGTCGGCCAGGCACTTCAGCGCCGCGAGCGCGACGTAGTGGCGATCGACCTCGAAGAATCTGCGCAGTTGTTTGCGATAGTCGCTGCGCCCGAAGCCGTCGGTCCCGAGCACGCGATAGCGCCGCCCGACGAAGGGGCGAATCTCGTCGGCAAAGGCCTTGATATAATCGGTCGCGGCGACCACCGGTCCCTGCCGATCGCCGAGAGAGGTTTCGACATAGCTTTTGCGCTGCGGGCTGGTGGGATGAAGCATGTTCCAGCGTTCGGTGTCCAGGCCTTCGCGCCGGAGCTCGGTGAAGCTCGGTACGCTCCACACATCCGAGGCGATTCCGAAGTCGTCGCGCAAGAGGTCGGCGCCGGCGATCACCTCGCGCAGGATGGTGCCCGAGCCCATGAGCTGCACGCGCGGCGCTTTGTCATTGCCGCCGTCGCGCAGCAGGTACATCCCCTTGAGGATTCCGTCGCGTGCGCCTTTGGGCATCGCCGGATGCGCATAGTTCTCGTTCATCAAGGTGACGTAATAGAAAACGTCCTCCTGTTCATGGAACATTCGGCGCAGCCCCTCCTGAAGGATTACGGCAAGTTCGTAGGAAAAGGTCGGATCATAAGCGACGCAGTTTGGAATGGTCGAGGCTAACACGTGGCTGTGTCCATCGGCATGCTGCAACCCCTCGCCGTTAAGGGTGGTGCGGCCGGAGGTGCCGCCCAGCAGAAAGCCGCGGCATCGCATGTCAGCGGCGGCCCATGCGAGATCGCCGACGCGCTGGAACCCGAACATCGAGTAGAAGATATAGAACGGGATCATCGGCAGATTGTTGGTGCTGTAGGAAGTGGCGGCCGCGATCCAGGAGCACATCGCTCCCGCCTCGTTGATACCCTCCTGCAGGATTTGGCCCTGCTTATGCTCGCGGTAGAACATTAACTGGGCGGCGTCCACGGGTTTGTAGAGCTGTCCGACCTGGGAAAAAATTCCGAGTTGCCGGAACATCCCTTCCATCCCGAAGGTGCGCGATTCGTCGGGAACGATCGGCACGATTCGTTTGCCGATATTCTTGTCGCGTAGCAGGGTCGCGAGAATCCGCACGAATGCCATGGTGGTCGAGATTTCGCGATCCTCGGTACTCTTTAGCTGAGTCTCGAAAGTTTCAAGCGGCGGAATTTCGAGCGCGAGAGATTTGAGCCGGCGCTGAGGAATCGTGCCGCCCAACGCCTCGCGGTGTTGCTTCAGGTACTGGATTTCCTCGCTGTCCTCGGCGGGGCGGTAAAATGGAACCTCGACAATCTGCTCGTCCGGCACTGGAATCTTGTAACGATCGCGAAATTTCTTCAGTGCCGGCAAAGTCATGTGTTTGGCCTGATGCGCGATATTCATACCCTCGCCGGATTCGCCCATCCCGTAACCCTTGACGGTCTTGGCCAGAATCACGGTCGGCTGCCCCTGATGCGCGACTGCGGCCGCATAGGCGGCGTAAATCTTTACCGGGTCGTGGCCGCCGCGGCGCAGCTGCCAGATTTCGTCGTCGGTCATGCCTGAGACCATTTCGAGCAGCTCCGGATATTTTCCGAAGAACTCGCGGCGGACGTATGCGCCGTCGTTGGCCTTGAACGCCTGGTACTCGCCGTCAACACATTCTTCCATCCGTTTGCGCAGAAGCCCTTTCTTGTCGCGAGCCCGCAGCGCGTCCCAGTTGCTGCCCCAGATAACCTTGAGCACGTTCCATCCGGAGCCGCGGAAGTTGGCCTCGCGTTCCTGGATGATCTTGCCGTTGCCGCGCACCGGACCGTCGAGGCGCTGAAGGTTGCAGTTGACGACGAAAATCAGATTGTCGAGCTTCTCGCGCGCGGCCATCGAGATCGCGCCGAGCGACTCGGGCTCGTCCATCTCGCCATCGCCGACGAAGGCCCACACCTTGCGGTCGCCGATATCGGCAAGGCCGCGGCCCTGCAGGTATTTCATGAAGCGCGCCTGGTAGATTGCCATCAACGGCCCAAGCCCCATCGACACGGTGGAGAATTCCCAGAATTGCGGCATCAGCCACGGATGCGGATACGACGAGAGCCCGCCGCCATCAGACTCCTGCCGGAACTTCAGCAGATCGTGCTCGGTGAGACGTCCTTCGAGGAAAGCGCGCGCGTAGATACCGGGCGAGGAATGGCCCTGCAGATAAATCAGATCGCCGGGGCGCTCTTGCGTGGGTGAGCGCCAGAAATGACCGAAGCCGACATCGTACAGAGTTGCGATCGACTGAAAACTTGCGATATGGCCGCCGAGTTCCGAGCTGGTGGCGTTGGCGCGCAGAATAATCGCGACCGCGTTCCAGCGGATGATCGATCGGATGCGGCGCTCGATCTCACGGTTGCCGGGGGATTGCGGCTCGAGCTCGACCGGGATCGTGTTCAGATAAGGTGTATTGGCGTTGTAAGGAAGAAACGCGCCCTTCGAGCGCGCTTTGGTGATCAAATTTTCGAGCAGAAAATGGCCTCGATCCACGCCTTCGGCATCGATCACCGCATCCATCGCATCGAGCCATTCGCCAGTTTCCTCGGGGTCGATATCGGTTTGCGTTTCCATCGACATTTAATTCTCCACAGTCCTCATGATGCACCGAACGCGGGCACGAGTTGAGCACTTTACTCCCGCGAGAAGCGAAATGAGATCGAGCCCAGCTCGTGGTAGTCGGCGTGAAAAACGTCACCCGCGCGCGCGGCGATCGGACGGGTAAAAGATCCGCCCAGAATAATCTCACCGGCTGCCAGGCTGACTCCGTGCGCAGCGAGCTTGTTCGCGAGCCACGCGACGCCGTTGGCGGGATGACCCAGCACCGCGGCGGCGACGCCAGATTCCTCGAGCTCGCCGTTGCGGTACAGAACGGCGGCGACCCAGCGCAGATCGACCTCGAGCGGCCGGACCGGACGGCCTCCGAGCACGATTCCCGCACAGGCGGCGTTGTCGGAAATCGTATCGAAAACTTTGCGCGGCACTTTCGATTGCGGATCGATCTGGTCGATCCGGGCGTCGATAATCTCGATCGCGGGCACCACGTAATCGACCGCGCCGAGCACATCGAAAATCGAGCAGTTCGGTCCCTTCAGCGGCTTGCCGAGCACGAACGCAAGCTCGACTTCGACCCGCGGCACGATGAAGCGCGTGAACGGAATTTCGGCGCCGTCGGCGAAAAACGTGTGGTCGAGCAACGCTCCGAAATCCGGCTCATCGATCTGCGACGACGCTTGCATCGCCTTAGACGTGAGCCCGATCTTGTGGCCCCTGAGCGTGCGTCCGGCCCCGATTTTCAGCGCGACCCACGCTTGCTGAATCGCATAGGAGTCCTCGATCGTTATCTGCGGAAACTCCAATGAGAACTGGCGAATCTGACGCCGCGTCCGCTCGGACTCTTCGAGGCGCCGTGCCAACTCTTCGATTGTCGACTTCTTCAGCATCGTCAGATCTTCCTCGTTCTCAATAGATCGTGCGACTTAAGCGGCTCGCTACGCAACCGGCGGACTGATGACGCGTACGGTCAAGATCGTCTAGAATACTTGTATTCACCCACAGGAAGGATTCTATGGCATACGTCGAAGGCCGCACGATCCACGACGCTGACGCGCATATCATGGAGGCGCCGGATTTTCTCGACGGCTACGTCGCGGACGAATACGCGCGCGAAATCAAGCGCCAGAATTTGTTCAGCGCACTCGGCGAAAAGCAGGGCCGCGACCTGTTCGCGATCGTGCGCGGCCGCCACGACGATCCTGCATGGCGCGCCGACGGCGAGCGCGAGATCATGCTGCGCAAGAATTACGAAGCGCTCGGCTCCTGGCGGCGCGAGGACCGTCCTCGCGCGCTCGACAGCCTGGGCTTCGCAAGCCAACTCGTTTTCACCACGACCTTTCTGGGCCTGCTCAATCTCGAGCACGGCAACGATCCCAAGAAACGTGCGGCGGTAGCGCGTGGATTCAACCGAGCGATGCTCGACTTCTGCGCGATTGACCGGCGGATGCTCGCGTCGTGCTACGTACCGCTGGCCGATTTCGCCGAGGCTGACGCAATCGCGCGCGAGGCGATCGCTCTGGACGCCAAGGCGCTGCTGATCCCGTCGCGATGCCCCAAAGGGCATTCGCCGAGCCACATCGGCTTCGATCCGGTGTGGGCGCAGGCGCAGGAAGCCGGGATTCCGATTCTGTTTCACGTAGGCGGAGGGGGACCGCTGCTGTCGCCGGATTATTTCCTCAACGGGATGCCGCCGGTGCCTGACTTTCACGGTGGTGACGGCAACTTCCGCTCAGTCGACTACATGGCGATTCCGTATCCGCCGATGCAGACGCTGGCGACGATGATCTTCGATCGCGTGCTCGACCGCTATCCACGGCTCAAGTTCGGAGTGATCGAGCAGGGCGCTTCGTGGCTGCCCGGATGGATGCGTTCGATGGATTCGGCACATACCGCGTTCATCAAGAACGAAGAGCGGCTCAAAAAGATGTCGTTGCGGCCGAGTGAATTTGTCCGTCGGCAGGTCCGCGTGACACCCTATCCGGCCGAAGAGACCGGCTGGATAATCGCCAACTCCGGCGATGAAATATGCATGTTTTCGTCAGATTTTCCCCACGTGGAAGGCGGACGAAATCCTCTCAAGCGTTTCGAAGACGCAATGAGTGCAACGCCCGAGGCTAGCAAACGCCGGTTTTACTGCGACAATTTTATAGACCTGATGGGAAATGGGCTTGCACCGGATTTGCGCGAGTCCGACCGCGCATCTGATGATTAGCGCTCGTCTAAATACTAAGTCGCAGAAATAATTAGCAGATTCTCGCTCTTAATCGACTTACTTCGCGATCACTTGGATTATCGTGTCTGTGTCGTTCCAGTATCTTCGAGGAACCGTCTATTTCTGGCTAATCAGAGTTAGACCGGCAGTGAGAAGCACTTGACCGCGAGCTATCGGCGGGGTATTTCTGAACGAGTACCAGAGTGCATCACAGGGCGACGCCTGTGGTGAATGGTATTACCCGCTTGTGAATGTCATTTTGCGTCGCTGGCACTGGGGGATTTGTGAAACGTAAGCTTTGGGATCAGGAATTTCTTCGCGAGTGGCCTGTCCCGTTCGTTCGCGACGGCGCGACTGTCTCCGGAAGCACACGTCTTCACATTTCAACGATTCCTTGTCCGCGGGGACCGACTTTGCGCATCGCAGATTAATATTCTGTAAGGTTCGTCGCTTACGAATAGTATTTGTGCTTTATTGACCGATTTTGGTGGTGGACAGTTAGTAATTGAAGCAGACAGGAGGGGAAGATGATTAGCACTGGACCTTCGACGCGATATTTTTTCGGCCGCAACTGGCTGAACCGCGCAACAACCGCGTCATTTTGCGCCATCATGATGGCGCTGGCGGTTGTGGCGGCCGGATGCGGCGGCAGTTCGTCGTCGCACCATACCCAGCCCCATCACTTTTCCTTTTCAGTCTCTGGGGGAATATGGGTCGCGAACGGTTCTAACGTCCTGAAATTCACCAATTCGTTCACATCACGAAACCCGAACATCGCGCCGGAAACCATCATAACCAACAGCGCTGGCTTCAATTCCACGCAGGGAGTGCTGTTTGATTCTGAGGGTGACCTGTGGGTTATCGATGGCGGGGCCATCGCCACCTCCTCCACGGGGGATGCGTTCCCAGCGCTGGAAGAATTTACCGCCGCACAAATAGCGGGAGGCGGATCTCTGGACCTTACTCCCGCCGTGACGATCACCAACACCACTGACGTGACCACGACTCCGTTCGGATTTCCGCAGCAGGCGGTGTTCGATTCCACCGGCAATATGTGGGTCACGGATAACAGCACCGGCGCGGTCGACGTATTCCTGGCGAGTCAGCTCACGACTTCAGGAGATGTGACCCCGCAAGGACAGCTCACTACCACGGGTACAGGCGGCCTGAATATGCCACTGGGCATCGCTTTCGATTCTTCCGGCAATCTGTGGGTTGCGAACAACGGCGACACGAGCATCTTCGAATACGATAATGCAATCGTGCAGACGTTGATTGCCGGCGGTGTTCATGACGAATCGCCGACTGTTGTATTGAGCGACGACGGGGCCAATTCTATCCAAGGCCCGTGGGCGCTGGTCTTCTCGACGCTCGGCGATCTGTGGTCGAGCAACGCGAACACTCCTTTCACTGTGGTCGCATTCGGTCCCGACCAGTTGGCAGTCACGGGTAATCCAACCCCTCAGGTGACCTTCAACCCGGTTAACGTAAAGGGTGTGCCGAGCCTCAGTGCGCCGAACGGACTCGCGTTCGATAACTTCGGCAATCTTGCAGCGGCAAACTCCGCGGCGCCGTTCAGTATCGCGATATTCGCGGCTGATCAGCTTGGCGGTAGCGGAAACACGAAACCAGAGGTCTTGATCTCTGGCAGCAACACCGGACTGGTTGCTCCGGCTGGAGATGTCATCGGGCCGAATTAGGCTGATAGAAGACCGGTTCTGAATGGCCGCCGCTCCTCCATTACGGAGGAGCGGCGGTTCATTTTTGGGGATGCACGAGCATTAAAAGGCTGTCTATGGAATCAACAAAACTCTGCCTACCGCCTGGCGGCTCTCGATATAGGCGTGCGCCGCAGCGGCCTCTGACAGCGGGAAGGTTTTGTCGATTACTACTTTGAATTCGCCGCGCGCAGCTTCATCGATCAGGCGCTGGATCATGTTGTGCGCGCGATCAGTTGCTATCTCGGCGCCCAGAAAGACTCCGGTCAGCGACCGATTCCCCGCCATCAACGGCGACACATCCACCGTCATCGCCTCGCGTCCCGCCGCTCCGACCATCGAGATTCGTCCCCGGTAGGCCAGCGACATGATACTGCCCTGCAGCGTCTCGCCGCCGACCGGATCGACGACCAGGTTGACGCCCTTGCCCTCGGTTAGCTTCATCACCGATTTGGCGACATTGTCTCTGCGATAATTGATGCCGTGATCGAGGCCGAGCGGCTTCAGCCGCTCCAGGCGTTCATCGCTCGAGGCCGTCGCCAGCACCCTCGCGCCCGCGCGCTTGGCAAGCTGAATCGCGGCAACGCCCACACCGCTTGCGCCGGCCTGTATCAGCACGGTCTCGCCCGACTTCAGATGGCCGAACTCGAATAGGCAATCGTCGGCGGTGCCGAATGGAACCGGGATCGCAGCCGCGAGCTTGATATCGAAGCCCCCGGGAACCGGCCACGCGTTGCGCGCGGGCACCGGCCGCAACGCCGCATGCGAACCGAAGTTGTACACAGTAGTAACTTTCTGTCCGACGTGAAGGTCGGTCACTTCCGTCCCAACCTCGACTATCTCACCCGCGGCCTGGTAGCCGACAATATGCGGCTTGGTCAGCAGCGCGCCGTGCCAGCGATTGAGCGTGTCACCACCTTCGATACTCACTGCCTCGACGCGAATAACCACTCCCTTCGGATGGCATACAGGATCAGGAACCTCTTCGTATTTGAGAACCTCTGGAGTTCCGTTCTGGTAATAGACTGCGGCTTTCATTTTTGTTTCTCCTATGGCCGCACTGCTGGCGGCAGAATCCAGTTGGCATCATTAGATCGATTCGCGGTACTAACCAAATCCGGTTGGTTATAGCAATTTCATACGTGACACTCGGTGACGGCCAAGGAGGACTCGTAGCCGCTGCGGCATAGCGCTCCGGAATTCCATTAGTGCGCCGGAAACAGGATGACGAAAGCTCAATGCGCAGGCGTGAAGCGCCAGCCGATTTGCGCTATCGCTCCGCGCTCCATATTTGCCGTCGCCGGCAATCGGATGCCCCAGGCCGGCAAACTGAACGCGGATCTGGTGCTTGCGGCCGGTTTCGAGAGTCACCTCGACCAGTGCTTTGCCGCCATATTCGCCGCACACCCTATAGTGCGTGATCGCCAACTCGCCGCCATGTTTTACTCTGCGGACCATCATCGAGGCATCCTCGAGCAGATAGTCCGTCAGCGTCCCATGCGCATCGGCGGGAACTCCCTCGACGACGGCAAGATAGGTCTTGGTGACATTCTTCCAATTCTTCTGTAGCGCCGCCTGAAGCGCTTCGCTTCGCGCGAATATAATCAGTCCTGAGGTTTCGCGGTCGAGTCGATGAACGATAAACGCCTGCTGCGCCTCCGATCCCGTGAGCGCCTTTAGATATTCGTTGAGAATGCGATGCGCAGTCCGTTGTTTCTCCGCGTTCGACCCCATCGACAGCAAGCCCGCCGGCTTATCGACCACCACGACAGCATCGTCAAGGTGAACAATTTTGAGCCCGTGAAGCTCGACCTTGCCGACACGCCGGTTGCCGCGAACCGCGACGCTGACGACGTCACCGGGTTCCAACCGGGTGTCATGCCGAAGGTTCTTCTTCCCTCGAACCGTCACCGCGCCGAATCGAAGCAGATCTTTGGCGCGTTTGCGCGACCGCGCGGGCTCCTGGCTCACGAGGTACGCGAGCAGTTCGCATCTGGAATCGACTTGATAGACAACGTCACGTGGCATGATTGGGCTCGCCGAATTCATGCGATGCTGGCGATGATCCGCTCGCGAGTAATTGGCAGGTCGCGAATCCTGCAATCGAGTGCGCGCGCGACAGCGTTGGCGACCGCTGCCGCGGCGGGTCCCTGAGCTGCCTCACCAACTCCCAACGGAGCGGATTGCGCGGACTCGACAAGCCTGACTTCGACGGTGGGGACTTCATCGAATCTGAGAATGGGGTAATTCTCCCACGACGCGGTAATGACGCGCCCGCGATCGAAGGCGACTTGTTCTTTTAGCGTCCAGCTAATCGATTGAATAATGCCGCCTTCGATCTGATTAACTACTCCATCCGGATTGATTACCAGTCCCGCATCGACCGCACAGTACACTCGTCGAACCCGCACATCCTTGTTGACTTCGACCTCGGCAACGACGGCGACGTAGGCCGCGGTGTTCTTGTATCGACAAAAGCCGATACCCGCGGCGCTGCCCTTTCCACGCTCGGAATTCCGACGCCACCGCGACATTTCAGCGGCAGTTTCGAGGACCCGGCGCGCGCGCGGGTCGGTCAGGTTTCGGAGCCTGAACTCCAGAGAATCCATCCCTGTCGCGAGAGCCAATTCGTCCATAAACGATTCGGCCGCGAATACATTTGCATATCCGCCCAGGGTGCGGAGCGCCGAGGTGCGAAAAGGAAGGTCGGGCAGGCTGTGCAGCACGATTTTCCGATGCGCCATCTCATACGAGGGCTCGGAATTGCGCGCGCCGCCGGCAAACCTGCGCATATCTTCGTGCAGTTCCGGAAAAGGTACCGGCGGATTCATATGTGCGGCAGCCAGGAGATTGGTTGCGCGGCCGCTCGGCCGGCGGCCATGCGGCGCACTCCAAATCTCAGTTGACCAATCGCCGATCTTGCCTTCCGCAGTGACTACACCGTCAATCTTTACCACCATCGGCGAGCCGAACGGCGACCATGCCAGCTCGTCATCGCGCATCCATTGCACGCGCACCGGTCTCGACGGAACCTCGCGCGCCAGGAGCGCCGCGTCGAGCGC
>JBARDN010000325.1:0-13586 GCA_049795175.1 Binataceae bacterium (SeqCode)
AGCCCATACCCGTCATTTCGACCGCAGGGAGAAATCCCGAGGCGTTCGTGCACCCACGCGGGAGTAGCGCAAGAACCTGGAGCCGAACACGGGATTCCTCGCGCGGCAGCCACGCGCGGGAATGACACCATAGGTACGTCGCTTGTGAATCATACGAACTCGCGGAGGATCGTCAGCTCTCCGGGATAGTCTTTGATCCGTATTGCGCGCGCTACGATTCGTTCACGATCGAGTCTGCTGAGCGCGGCGTCCACCAGTTCGGGTGTGATACCGAGGATTCGCGCGATGCTGCGTTCGCTCGCGAAGGCTGCTACCTCCAGATGACGCCGCACGATCCGGTAGGCGGCCTCGCGCGGCGAGAGCTTGCGCGCCTCGCGCAGCGCGTCGGGCCACCTGTGCTCCAACGTGTCCCACACATAGCTGAACGGATCGTCGAGCTCGTCAACTTTGAGCGCGAGGAATTTTTCCTGCAGCTCTTTCATCGCGCGGTCGAACGCCGCGCGCGCTTTGGGCTGCGCGTAGCCTGACGAGAGCTTGAGCACGCGGGTCTCTGCCGCGCCCTTGCGCGTGAGTGCGTCCATAACCAGCTTCGCGCACTGCGAGAGCATCCCGCGCTGATACAACTTCGCATAACCTCCCGGAGCGATTCTTAAGCGCAGAAATGCGCCGAGCAGGCCGCGCGCGATAAACCCGGGGCGGCCGCCGATCACTTTGCCGTAGTACACCAGGCGCTTTTTCGGCAGCGAGTCCTTGATTCGCCAGGTCATCCCGATTCCGTAATCGTGCTGGATATGCTCGGGCACCTTGGGCTCGCGCTGGCCGACGATCGCCTCGCGCAGGCACGGGACACCGCGTCCGGCGACGAACGCGGCGCAGAAGCCGACCTCTTCGATAAAACGCAACGCGCTCTTTTCACCGCTGATGCGGCGCGCGGCGACGCGGCGAAAATGATGATCGCGATGACGCTCGAGCGCGTCGAGCAGCGTGCGGTCGCGCGGCACAGAGCGGGAAATCGCACGCTTCATCGTTCGGCGCTTTCGACACACTCGCGGAAAATTTCGCGATAGTTCGCTTTGACCGCGAGCCTGCGCATGATTCCCTCGAGCCCGATAAGCGCGCGCAGCAGAAACACGCTGTGCGCGGGCGAGTTGTACAGGCGATGCTCGAATGCGATCTCGCCGACCCTGGTCGCCTTGGCGACCGAGTCGTACTCGGCCGGATCAAACTCGCGCTCGACCATCATCGGCTCGAACAGCACGTGGATTATCTCGACCATCGGCGCCGGGTCGTGTCCGCGCTCGATCCATCCCAGTTGCTGCATCCCGACTCCGATCGCGCGGTCGTCCAGATCGACAATTCCGCGCGCGACTTTCAGGTACGCCTTACGCACCGCCGGGGTGAAGCGGCGGATCGAACCAAAATCGAGAATCCCGAGCCGCGGATGATAACTAACGACGTAATTGCCCGGATGAAAATCGGTGTGCAGCACCCCGAATTCGAGGATCTGCCGCCAGACCATCGCATGCGCCTTGCGCGCGACCCAGGTGCGCAGCTCGAGATCGACTTCCGGCCCCATCGCGTCGGCGAGCGGGTAGCCGTCGAGGTAGGTCATCGTCAGCACGCGGCGCGAGCTCAGTTCCTTGACCACCGACGGGATCATAATCTCCGGATCATCGGCAAGCAGATGCCCGAACTCGGTCATGTTGCGCGCTTCGCGCACGTAGTCGAGCTCCTCGCGCAGGCGCTCTTCGAGCTCCTGGTACACCGCGTTGCAATCGATCTTCTGGCGCATCACGTCGCGGCCGATCGCCTGCAGCGTCATTAGCAGCATCTTGAGATTGCCGAGATCCTGCTCGACGGTTTTCTCGACCCCCGGATACTGCACCTTGACCGCGACGTCGCGACCGTCGCGGGTAGTCGCGCGATGCACCTGACCGAGCGAGGCGGCGGCGAACGCGGTCTGATCGAACTTGGCGAAAATCTGCTCGGGGCGTTTCCCAATCTCGCGGCGAATCTGATCGGCGATGGTCGAGTAGTTCATCGGCGGCACGCTCGATTGCGTCGCCTTCAGCACGTCGAGCGCCTCGCCCGGAAGAAGATCCTGACGCATCGAGAGCATCTGGATGAGCTTCATGAACGCGCCGCGCAGATGGGTCGAGCTTTCGACGATTCGCTGCGCGTTGCGAATGTGGGTCTCGAGCAGCTCGCGATCCTGATCGCTGCGCGAGAGAAACGGCCGCCGGATCGAGTTCCACAGGTAGCTGGAGCCGACCTGGGAGGCGAGCTCGCCCATCTTGATCGCGCGCCGCGCGCGCCCCTGGGTGATTGAAGTGCGCCGCGCCATCGCTACACCGCGTCGCGCTCGATACCGATGCGGTTCATCAGCGTCGCGGCGACCGCGGCGCCGAATCCGTTGTCGATATTGACCACGGTCACACCGCTCGCGCAGCTATTGAGCATCCCGAGCAGCGCCGCAATTCCGCCGAACGCAGTCCCATAGCCGACGCTGGTCGGCACCGCGACCACAGGCTTGTCGAGCAGCCCGGCGACCACCGAAGGCAGCGCGCCTTCCATTCCCGCGACGACGATCAGCACGCTCGCGCGGCGAACCGCATCGAGATTCGCGGTCAGGCGATGAATCCCCGCGACGCCGACGTCATACAGGCGCGCGACGCGATTACCGAACAGCTCGGCGCAGATCGCGGCCTCTTCGGCTACCGGAATATCCGAGGTTCCGGCGCTGATGATCATGATCTCGCCATGCCCGCGCGGACGCACGCGCTCTTTGACGATCGCGCCAAGAGCGGCGTCCGGATGGTAGGTCATCGCGCGTAGCGCCTTCTTCACTGCGCGCGCTTTATCCGGCGCAAGCCGGGTCACGATCAGGTTGCTGCCTGAAGCGACCACGCCTTTTCCGATCGCGATAATCTGCGCGGCGGATTTGCCTTCGCCGAAAATCACCTCGGGTACGCCGCGGCGCAGCGCGCGATGCCGGTCGAGCTTGGCGAAGCCGAGATCCTGAAACGGCAGCTCGCGCAGATCGCGCATCGCGGCGGCCGCGGTCACGGTACCCGCCGCCACGCGCTCGAGGATTTTGCGGATCGCGGCTTCGGTCATCGGCGCCTGGCCGAGTCGGCGCGCAGTGGCCGTTCCAGCGCCAGGCGCAGCTCGCGCACCGCGCGAACGTCGCTGCGGATTACAGTGATCGTCATCCCGGGGATTTTCAGTTGCTCGCCCGGCTGCGGAATATGACCCAGATGTTCCAGCACCAGACCGCCGATCGTAGCATACTCATCACCCTCGGGCAGACGCAGCGCGAAGCGTTCGTTCAAATCCGCAATCGGAGCGCGCGCCGAGACGTTGAGGGTGGTGCGATTGACGACGCGCGCGATCTCTTCACTGTTGTCGTGCTCGTCGTCGATCTCGCCGACGACTTCTTCGAGCAGATCTTCGACCGTGATAATTCCCGCCGCACCGCCGTACTCGTCCACGATCACAGCCAGGTTCTCGCCGGTGCGCTGCAGCGCGACCAGCACTTCATCCAGCGGCATCGATTCCGGGAAATAACTGACCGGCCGCATTACCTCGCTGACCGGGCGCGCGAGATCGGGAGCCTGCAAAAGATCGAACACGTGGACCACGCCGACGATATCGGTAATCCGCTCGCGGAACACCGGCAGGCGGCTGTAGCCGACGCGGCGCACGGTCTCGATCGCGCCGGAGAGAGTGACATCGTGCGGAATTGCGTCCACGCGCACCAGCGGCACCATCGCCTTGCGCGCATCGGCGCGCGAGAAGCGGAAGATTCGGCTGATCATGTGGCGCTCGGACGGCAGGATCGCGTCGTGCTGCTCAGTTGGATCGAGCAGCGCGGAATCCGGCGCGCGGCGATGCACCAGCCGCGCAAGATCCTCGCGGCTCAAGAACACGCTGTCGGCTCCGGGCGCGACTCCCGCCACGCGGCGCATCGCGCGGCTGAGCAGCGTCTCGGCTACGAGGATCGGCGCGAGAATCGTCGCGAGGATCCGCAGCGGCGGTGCGGCGAAGCGCGCGAAGCGCAGCGGATTTTTTAGCGCGACCAGCTTCGGAATCGATTCGCCGAAAATCAGCGTGACCGGCGCGAGCAGGAACGGCGCCCAATACGAGTAGCTGGGATAAAGCTGATGCAGAAATGACGTCAGCATCACCGCGGCCAGAACCGTCGCGACGTTGTTACTGGTGAGCGTCAGCGCGAGCAGCCGGTCCCGCTTCGCCAGCAGCGCGCCGAGCGCGTGCGAGCGCGCAGAGCCGCGTTCGCTCTCGGCGCGGACCTTTACCTCGTCGGCCGAGACCACCGCAATTTCGCTGGCGGCGAAAAACGCCTGCACCGCCACGCACGCCGCCGTCGCCGCGATAAGCTCCCACAGCGTCATCGCGTGAGCCTCACCTGCTCGACAGTCGCGCCGCGCACCCGCTCGACGTGCGCCGTAAACGAGCCCAGGCGCAGAGTTTCTCCGGCGGGCGGAACGCGGCCGAGCTTGCGCAGCAGGACCGCGCTCAGAGTAGGGCCGCCGCCGCGTGCTTCGATAGGAGGATCGGCGCTGAGCTCGAGGTTGAGTTTTTTCACTTCGATCGCGCCCGAGACGAGCCATTCGTGGTCGTTGATTTTTACCAGTTCCGGAACTTCGGAGTCGAATTCGTCGCGCAGTTCCCCGAACAGTTCTTCGAGCAGATCTTCCAGCGTCACCAGGCCCAGCAGATGGCCGTACTCGTTGACCACCAGCGCCATTTGAAAGCGCCCGCGCCGCATCTCGTCGAACAAATCGCCGAGCGCCTTTGCAGGCGGAATGAAATATGGCGGCCGCAGCAGGCGGTCGACGCGCGGCGAAGTGCTTTCGAGGCGGCGCGCCACCAGATCCTTGGCGTGCAGGATGCCGACGATATTGCCCGGGGTATCGCGATAGACCGGCACGCGCGAGAAATGGCCGTGCGCGATTTCCGTCATCAACTGCTCGGGCGGCGTAGCGATATCGAACCTGAAAATCTTCTCGACCGGCGTCATCACCTCGGACGCGCGGCGCGATCCGAAATCGAATACCCGATGAATCAGAGCGCGCTCCGCGGGCTCGACCTCACCCTGATGCTCTCCCAACCGCAGCAGCGCCTTGAATTCCGCTTCCGAGACTGGACCGGGATGAGGAGCTTCCTCCAGCGGCGTGAAGTGGCGCGCGATCGGATGCACGATCGCGGTCAGGATCGCGAGCGGACGCGCGGTGAGGCGAGCCACTCCGACGGGATACGCGAGCGCGAAAGTCTTGGGCGTGATGTCGCAGAAGATCAGCACCAGCACCAGCATCACCGGGGCAGCGACGTATGGTCCCAGATCGGCGCCGAGCCAGAGCAGAAAAAATGTGGTCGCCAGGCACTCGGCGAAGACGTTTGACGCTTCGTTGATCCCGATCACCACGATCAAAGACTCGAGCGGCCGGAGCATCAGGCGATCCAGCGCCGCGCCAACGGCGCGGGTCAGTTGCTCCCGCGTATGCTCCATGCGCGCGAGCGTAAAGATCGCGGTCTCCGACGCGGCCAGCGCGGCACTGACAACGATCAGCACCACAACAATGATAGGCAGGATAACGATCACGGCGCGCCCGCCCGCAACTGATCCCATCCGGCAAGCGCGGGCGCTCCTCCGCCGACAAACCGCGCGCCGCGTCTTTTGACGATCGTGCCGATCCGCGCAACCGGAACTCCAAGCATCGCGGTGAGCCTGCGCGCGCTGTAGCCAGGGTGCATGCAGAACAGCAGCTCGTAATCTTCACCGCCGCCGAGCGCGAGCGAGAGATCGCCGCGCATCACGGCGCGATAAGCGTCCGACACGGGAATCGCCTGCGGATCGATTTCCGCACCGACGCGGCTGCGCTTTAGAATATGTCCCAGGTCCTGCCACAGCCCGTCACTGATATCGATCGCGGCTGGAACCGGACGAAGTCGCGCGAGTTTCGCTCCGGCCGACAGCCGCGCGACCGGCGTAAGAAAGGCATTGATCAAATGAGTTCGCGCCGCGCCGCGCGCACGCAGTTTTCCCGCCAAAATGCGCCAGCCCACGGCCGCGTCGCCGAGCGTTCCGGTGACGAATATTCCGTCGCCGACACGCGCCGCGTCGCGGCGCAGCGGCTGGGCAGGCGCGTCGCCAAACAGCGCGATCGTTATCGCGAGCTGTCCGGCGCGCGCGATATTTCCGCCGATCACATCGACCCGCGCCGCGCGGGCCGCCCGCGCAAGCCCGGCGTACATCCGCTCGAAAAATTCAAGCGAGAGACCCGGCCGAATCGCCAGATTGACCACGCACGCGGCCGGCGCTCCGCCCATCGCGGCGATATCGCTCAGGTTCACCGTCAACGCGCGCGCGCCCAATTGCTCGGGAGTGCCCCAGCGCAAATCGAAATGCACGCCCTCGACGATAGAATCAATCGTAACGAGTTGCGCGCCGGAACTGCGCGCGATTATCGCGGCGTCGTCACCCGGGCCAAGCAGGGTGCGGCGCGAGAGTGGCAAGCGGGCGCATATCCGAGAGATAAGATCGAACTCGCCCGGAGCGGCAGCCGTCCGGCGGCGCGAAACGGTTCGCACAGATTTTCGCGAGGATGTTCGCGAAGATGTTCGCGAGGATGAGCGTGGCGCACGATGCTTCACGGCGCGGTAGGATCCGCAGCCCCCGTTGCGCCTCCACCGTCGGCGATCGGAATCGCCGCGCGCAGCGTAAGCCCGGTCGCGCGCTCGAAATTCGCCTCGACGCTGCCGCCCGCCGACTCCGCCATCGCGCGCGCGATAAACAACCCCAACGCCGCCGAGCCCGCACCGTGGCCGCTGCGATCGGGACCCGCCAGCAAGGCGGCCAGGTCGGCAGAAGCGACGCTCGGACACTGCGCGTTGACTTCCATCTTGAGCTTGCGATCATGCACCGCGGCGCGCAGCGACACCACTCCGCCGTTGGCGCGCGCGATCGCGAACGCCATCAGGTTGCGCACGATCCGATCCAGATGATGCCCGTCGAGCGTGGCCGGCAGCAGCACCGCGAACGAGGTCGAAACTTCGAGCCCGCGCCGCGACGCCTCGGCCGCGCAGTCCTCGGACGCGGCCGTGATGACGCGCCGCAGATCGACCCGAGTGAGGATCGGATGAAAACGCCCGTCCTCTTGGATCCGGTACAAATCCAGCACGTTGCTGACGACCAGGTTCATATTCCACGCGGTCGAGCCGATGCGCGCCAGAATCTGGCCGCGCTCGACCGGGTCGGAGGTATCTTCCTCGAGCAACTGGGCGTAGCCGGTGAGCGCGGCGATTGGGCTGCTGATGTCGTGCGCCATGGTCGAGATCTGGGTTTCGCGAAAGCGCGCTGCCTCTTCCAGCGCTGCGAACTGGCGGCGAATCCGGTCGCGATAGCGCTCAAGAAAAATCGCGGTCGCTTGCCCGAACGCGAGCGCCGCACCGAGGCCCATCCACCGGTACGCGTTGAGCCGCGTGACGAGGGGAACGGAGTGCTCAGCCACGGCGAAAATCACCAGCACCACCGCGCCCATCGCGAGCTGCCAGCGCGAGCCCCAACTGACGAACGACGCAGTCGCGAGCGGACACAGCAGCATCGCGATAAACCGCGACTCGGGATCGCCGGTGCGCGCGCTGATCGCGACGAACATCGTCATCATGAAAGCGCAATACACGAGCGTCCAGAATTTCCAGTAGCGCCGAAACGACCGGGTCCAGGTCATGCCAAAGAACAGGCAGGTGCCCGCCAGCAGCGCCCAGTGCTCGCCCTCGACGGCCAGTCCGCTGCGCCCGCCGACCGAATCAACTATCGCGTACACCAGCAAAAAGAACAGGCCCAGCGCTCCGCCGAGCTTAAGCACCCCGAGCGCTTCAGCGTCGTCGTTGGTCCACACAAGCGTGCGGCCCGGAGGATCGGGCCGGTTCGCTCCAGGAGCGGAGCGGGCGAGGTTGTCAGGATTAATCGTCACTCGATGAGCAAAACTTCGTCCGCGCAAGCGGCGCGGTGGACCTTGATCATAGTTGACGCTGACTCGGGGCAAAAGTCCAAAATTCAGGCGCTCGCGAATCAGATGCGGGCGTCGGCGAGCGCAAGTTGTAACAGTCTGACGCCAATATCAACTTCCTGTCGGGTTATCACCAGCGGCGGCGCGACCCGGACCACCTCGGAAGCATTAAGCGTCCAGTTGATCACCACGCCACGCGCGAGCGCCGCGGTGACGAAGCGATGCGCAAAATCGGCGTCGTGAAACTCGATCCCCGCAAGCAGGCCGATTCCTCGCACGGCCGCGATCTCCGGCGCCGCCAGCGCCTCGAGCTGCTTGCGCAGGTATGCCCCGGTCTCGGCAGCGCGCTCCGCCAGCCGCTCGCCGACGATCACCTCGAGCGCGGCGAGTCCAGCCGCGCACGACAACGGATGGCCGCCGAAGGTCGTGATATGCCCGAGCGCAGGATCGTGTGCGAGCACCGCGAGCAGCTCGTCGCGCCCCGCGAACGCTCCGAGAGGTAGGCCGCCGCCAAGCGCCTTCGCCATCACGATCAGATCCGGCACCACGCCAAAATGCTCGAGCGCAAACATCCGGCCGATACGCCCGAAGCCGGTCAGCACCTCGTCAAAAACCAGTAACGCGCCGGCGCGGTCGCATCGCTCGCGCAGCGCGCGGATGAACCCGGCGTCGGGAATTCGCACGCCGCCTTCGGCCTGCACCGGCTCGACGATCACGGCCGCAATCGAGGAATTGATCGCGTCAAGACTGCCGATATCGTCATACGGCAGATGCGTCACCGGACCCGGCAGCGGCGTAAACGGCGCGCGGAAGGCGCAATTTCCCGCCAGCGCGAGCGCGCCCATCGTGTCGCCATGGTAGGCGCCCTCGAACGCGACGAAACCGGTGCGGCGCGTGAACTTGCGCGCGGTTTTGAGCGCACCCTCGATCGCCTCTGCCCCGCTGTTCGTGAAATAGACGCGCGCGAGCGGTGCCGGCAGCAGCTCGGCCAGGCGCGCCGCAAGACGGACCTGCGCTTCGATCACGTACTCCCCGTAAACCATCACGTGCAGATGACGCCGCGCCTGGCGCTCGATCGCGGCCGCGACGAGCGGGTTGCCATGCCCGAGCGCAGCGACACCGATTCCCGCGATCAGATCGAGGTAGCGCCGGCCGTCGGCGGTGTAGAGCCAGCAGCCCTCGGCGCGGATGATCTCGAGGCCGATCGGCGCGTCCGAAGTTTGCGCAAGGTGGCGCATGAACAATGCTTTTAGGTCGTCGGCCATCGCTTCTCGCCGGGTCTGATCATCGAATCAAGAAACGCGCCGCCGCCATGGCGCCACCTGAGCGGAGGAGATTGTATCGCACCGGGCGCCGCTATGTACGACACACCAGTCGCGCTCAGATCACCGATCAGTGCGTCGTCGCCGGCGCCTCCCGCAAGCGAGAACGCTTCGAGGCGTCCGGCCGCGGGCGCAAGGCGTGCGGACAGGTCTTTGCGATCGCGAAATGGGCTTACGTACACGATGCGGAATCCGGGCGACGGCGAAAACGCCGCGTCGCGATCGAATATCACCCCCCACTCTACTCCCGACCCCTCGATCAACTCGACCTCTTCGCCCGCCACTGCGCGCCATCGCGCGGTCTCGCGCGCGCGGCGCAGCGCGGCAGCGTCCTCGAGCGGCATCGACTCGGGCGCAGGAACAGAAAGCGCGAGCGTAGCGATCGCGTCGGCCAACGCATGCGCGAATCCGCGCGCGACCGCGCCGGATTCGTCCTCGACGAAAACATGATGCGGCGAAAGGCATCCGAGCTGCTCGAAGAAAGTCACGTCGCGCGCGAGCGCCGCTGCGGTAGTGCGAATCTGCTCCGCGCTGCGAATCGCACGCGTGACGATCGCACCCGAGAGCCTGCTCCCGAAGCCGACGTTACGCTCGCCGCCAATCGCCGAGAGCGTAGCGTCTTCGCCGTATGTGACGAGCCTGCTCGCGCCGCTTGCCAGCGCCGCCGTCAGGGCACGATCTGTCCTGCCCCAGTTGAAGACCTGGATCATGCTGCCGAGCCGCGCGTCGCTCTTGCCTATCGAGCGCGCGAGCTGCGCGAAAAAGTGCGGCTCCTGCGTCGCGGTCTTGATGATCACGCCCGCTCCGCAGATGAGCGCAATCGCGACTTCGTGCAGTCCTGCGCCGCAAGCGTTGCCCGCCATGATGAAGCCCAGCACCTCGCGCCGCACTGCGGCATCGCCCGCAAACGATCTAAGCGCGTCTGCAGTGAACGGCGCGAGCAGCGCATCGAGCGAAGCGTCGAGCAGCAATGCCGAGAAACCCAGGCCGGCGCTGATTTGCTCCACGATCGCGCGCCGCGCCGGAAAATCACGCTCGCGCCATCGCTCAAGCACCGACGCGAGCACGCTCGCGGCACGGTTCGGATCGTGAACCTCGCCGGCGCGCGCCCGCATCTGCGAGATGGCGGCCGAGATCGCCGCCGCGGTGACTTGATTGCTCACCGGCGCGCCGCTGCCTGAAACGATTCGATCGATAGCGCGCATCCACGCGGTCCCGCGCCCAGCGCCCGCCCGAGCACGCGCACGCACCCACCCTCGACGATTCCCAGGTCCTCGGTCAGGATCGCCGAGACCGAGCACACGTTCGCCAGATCGATAAACGCGAGCATCCCGGGCGCTCCGTCCGCCACGCGGCGCATCGACGCCGGATCGATCGCCATCGGCCGCATCCACGGCGGCGCGAGCTTGACCCGCGCGCCGGGTGCGCCCCCGAAGCGCGAGTTGAACGGCGTCGCGTCGTAGAGCTGCGAGCACAGCTCCGTCATCCCGTATTCATTGATGACCAGATCCGCGTCGACTCCCAGCATCTCGCCCGCTCGCGACGCGACCTCCGCCGGCGACAGCGGCACCCGCTGCCCCTTGGGACCGCCGGTGTCCATCATGCGTGAGCCCGCGGCCAGCTTAAGACGTTCGCGCGACTCGGCTATCCGCTCGAAAACCGCGGCGAACGCTGCAGTCGTTCCGAGGATACAAACCGGCTCGCACGCCGCTGACGCCTCGCGCAGGAACTCGAGCGCCGCAGCAGTATCGACGCGCCCGCGATCGGCGACGCATCGCGAATCGTCGCGCCCGAACTCCTCGATACACCAGGAGATCATCGCCGACAGCGACGACTCCGGCATCCGCTCGGCCCTGGGATGCATCGCGAGCATCCGCATCCGCACGCCATCTGGAAAAAGCATCGCGCCGAGATGCGCAATCGCCGACGCGCGATAAACCTCGGGCCGCGCGACGACGTGGCGCCCGCGCCGCTCGGCGCCGATCGTCGTGCCGCTGGTCAGAAACGCTCGCGCGCCGGGGATGCGGTCGGCACCGGCCGGGGCAAGCTCCGCGAACTTGAAAGCAATCGTGCTGACCAGCGGAATCTGGCCTAACGATAAAACTGCGTCCGGAGTGACCCGAAGCCGGCGACAATAGTCCTTATACGATGCGATAGCATCATACTGATAGCGAAAGGTCTTTATTGCCAACCCATCGAACAGCTCGGTCTTGGGCTGGTGGATAAACTCCAATATTTCGCTGACCATTTGGCTCTGGTTGGACTCCATGATGCCGCCGATGATCCGACGATCGATGATGTCCCGCCTCCCAGACGGGTTCAATCCCACGAATCCCTAAATAACCCGGAACCCCCGTATTTACCGGGAGTAGCGAAACAGCTACTGTGCGGCTGTGGTGGTGGAGAGGCGGTGCCTCATGAGCGGCGCAACCGCAGAGAAGATGAGGCGTCTGGTATCAGTGGAATCGAAGGCTGTTTATAAATCTCTCTGTTACCGCCGTATTTATGTGTAACGCTTTTTGCAGTTACGACGTATTTCTGGTACAAGAACCCGCATCGGCGAGCGGGAAGGGCATTCTCCCATGAAGAAGTTTGGCGCGGGCGTATTACTGGGATTTCTGGCCAGTTGTGCAGTCGCGTTTGCGGCTACCAGCGTTGGACACGACGGCGCGTTCTGGAACAGGCTCAACCTTTCCGCGAAGGACGGCTACGTCAACGGCTACTCCGACGCGATGAAAGTAAGCGTTGGACAACTCGACAGCCTGACCATCGCGGCGAATATGTTTCACTGGAAGGGCGCGCCCAAGATCATCGCGGAAACCACGCGCCAGCTCTCGATGGCGGACATGACGCCGGAGCAGGCAGTCAAGCGCCTGGACTCGCTCTATTCGAATCAGAAGTATAGCGAGCTCGATCTCGGCGAGGCGCTGCAAGTGCTGACGATGCGCGCGCACGAGACCGAGATTCCTGCGGCGCCGGTTTCGCCGCGCAAGCGTTAAGCTGAGAAATCGATCACAAAATGAATTCGGGGCGGTTCGGAAACGGACCGCCTCTTTTTTTCGCGCGCGATCATTTGCGTGAGCAACCGCCGACGCGGCGAACGCGCTTGTAACCGGCTCGCGCGAGACTTAGCCTGACTTGCGAGAAGTGACGCAGTGAATGCCCCTGTTTTATTGCTCGAGAAAGCGATGCGCGCGACCGTTGGCGTGCATTCGCAGGTGCCGTCCACGCACGTCTCGACCGCGATCGGACTCGGCACCGATCGGCGCGGCACCGGAACTGTCGTCAGCTCCGACGGATTGATCGCCACGGTCCATTACCTGCTGCTCGGCGCGACCAGCGTCGTAGTCACGCTGCCCGACGGCAATCAGCATCAGGCCAAAATTGTCGGCAAGGATTACAGCACCGGACTCGGCCTTCTGCGGATCGACACAGGTCATCCCCTGCCCTCCCTCAATATCGTGTCGTCGCAGACCACCCTCGTTGGTGAAGAGGCGTTCACCGTCGCGAGCCTCGGCGGCGACAAGCGATGCGCCGATTGCGGACTTGTCACTTACCTCGGGCCGTTCGACGCGGTGTGGGAATTCATGCTCGAGCGATGCGTCTGCGTTACCGCGTCGTCGCTGCAGATCGGATTTTCCGGCGGCGCGATCGTTAATCGCCACGGCGAGGCGATCGCGATTGCCTACTTGAACTTTGCCGACGTCGGCCGCGCGATTCTGGGCGTACCGGGCGAATATTTTCTGGCCGTGCGCGACGAGCTGGTCCAGCAGGGACGGCGAGTCTCGGCGGTGCCGCGCGCCTGGCTGGGTGTCCTCTCCTACACGAT
This sequence comes from Binataceae bacterium (SeqCode), assembly GCA_049795175.1. GTDB lineage: Bacteria > Desulfobacterota > Binatia > Binatales > Binataceae > JBARDN01. Next base: position 13,185 of record JBARDN010000325.1, read on the forward strand.
GCGCGAGCATGTCGTGATCGCCAACGTGATGCCGGGAGGGCCGGGCGAGAAGGCGGGCCTGCAGCAGGGCGACCTAGTGCTCGCGGTCAACGGCAACGAAATCACCGAGCGCCGCGCGATGTACCAGGCGCTCGGAAATCAGCGTCCAGGCGAGCAGGTCAATCTCAAGGTCCTGCGCGAAAACCGCATCCATCAGATCGATATCGCCGCGATTCGTCCCGAAGATTATTTCGGCTGAGCCGCGCCGCGTTCAGGAGGACTCATCGTGAACCAACCCAGAGCACGGCTGCGTGCGATGCTCTCGCGGCCGGCGATGATCGTCGCGCCGTTCGTGTTCGATTGCCTGCAGGCGCGCCTCGCCGAAGAAGCGGGCTTCGAGGCGGTGTACATGACCGGGTTCGG
>JBARDN010000326.1:0-12267 GCA_049795175.1 Binataceae bacterium (SeqCode)
GCCTGGGGCCAAACCATGACCGGCCGTACGGAGGACCATCGCGAAGCAGTAAAAGCCTTCCTGGAAAAGCGCGAACCAACCTTCAAGGGAAGATAGGTTCGGATGACCGCAGTCAGGCATCGCTTTCGCTCGCGCGCCGACATCGAGAAGTTCTGGCGCCAAGTCCGAGATGTACCAGCGCGCTCTGGACGCCAGAAGCGTTCTGAGGAGTGCTACGCGCTCGGCTTGTTTCTACGGGCCCGGTCCGACCATGCGCTAATAAATTTTCCAGTTGAAGTCGTCGAGCTAACGGGAAATCGGAAACCGGATTTTTCTGTGGCAGAGGCAGGCCACGCGCCAGTTTCCCTCGAAGTCACGAGAGCTACGACATGGGAACTGCAGCGACAAATGGACGAAGCCGAGAGAGAAGCGGAGGAACGATTAGGGGCGAGCGCTCACTTGGGAACGGGGTCCGAATTGGTCGAAATACCGCTCCAGCTCAACGGCGGCGCTGGCAATGACTACTATCAGCTCTGGTTGCGTCTAATCCAAGGCAGTATCGAAAAAAAGCTTGACAAGCTCGACTCTTATTGCGCAGCTACGGGCCTGACGCGCCACGATCTCCTGATCTACGACGATACCCCAATCCTTGGAGTGGACCGCTCGAAGGTTCTGCCGGCCGTTGCCCGCTGGGTTCACGATAAGCGCAAGCGAAATCCGTCTCTCGGTTTCGTTTCGCTAATCATGTCGCTGGATGTCGTGTACGATATAGACGGTCATTGCCGCACGCTTCCATTCCTAGAGCTGGAGACGCCAGACCATTTTCTCGATTTCGGAGAACGGATCGAATACGCCGCACAAAGGGCGGTCCGCGATGCGTTGGAGAAAAACGGCTCGCGATGAGGAAGGGGCCGTGGATGTGGCTGCTCGCTGGGCCAAACGGCGCTGGGAAGAGCACCACAGGGCGGCAGTTGTTGGCAGGATTCGGAGTCGAAGAACTGCTCAATCCTGACGTGTTCGCTGCTCGGCTTGGGCAGAGCGACGCACTGGGTACGCAGCGGCGTGCCGGAATCGAGACGATCGCGCGCGAGCGGACGCTAATCCAGACCGGCAGATCGTTTGCGCGTGAGACTACTCTCGCTGGCCGAACGATTCTTGCGACGATGGTCCGAGCTCGAAGTTCCGGCTATCGGATCGGGCTAATCTACATCGGCCTCCGAAACGTCGAGCTGGCGATAAGCCGCGTCCGCGTGCGCGTATCGAAGGGTGGCCACGATGTGCCGGAGGCAGACATTCGCCGCAGGTATACGCGCAGCCTTGATAATCTCAAACAGGTGGTGCTTCAAACCGACCAATCGCACATCCTCGACAATTCGTCCGCTCGCCATCCCGCAATCCGATTGATGGAGCTCCGCGCCGGAAAGATCGTATACCAGCGTGAGAGACTGCCGAGATGGTTGCAGCGGGCATTGATTTCGAGCTCATCCAAGTAATCCGCCAGACGGAGGTAAACTTTCAATGGACTTCCACACGATCATCTATGACGCGCACGATGCGATCGCGAAGATCACGCTGAACCGGCCCGAGCGCATGAATGGTTATAGCGAGCCGCTGGTTAAGGAAACCCTCGCCGCGATCGATCTCGCGCGCCAGGACGATGCCGTTCGCGTGCTCGTTATCACCGGCACCGGCCGCGCGTTTTGCGCCGGCGGCGATATCAGCGGCTCGCCCGACACCCGCTCGCGCTTCCACGGCCATCCGATGGGCCATCTGCTCGAAATGCGCGAGGGGTTTCATCAGCTCGTTCTCTCACTCAACCGTTTCGACAAACCCGTGATCGCGTCGGTCAACGGCGCCGCGGTCGCGGGCGGCCTGACGCTCGCACTGTGCTGCGACTTCCGAATCGCGTCGGACGATGCGCGCCTCGGTGACACCGCGCTCAAGTTCGGACTTCTGTGCGACGAGGGCGGCGCATATTTTTTTCCGCGCTTCATGGGGATGGATCGCGCGCTCAAAATGACGATGCTGGCGGAGGTCTATGATGCGAAGACCGCGCTCGAACTGGGGCTCGTTACAGAGGTAGTGCCGCACGCGCAACTCGAAGCGCGCACGATGGAATTCGCGCGCCAGCTCGCCGCGGGACCGCCGCTCGCGATCCGGATGGCGAAGCGCATGATGTACAAGCAGCAGGAGATGACGCTGGCCAACGCGCTCGAGGACGCCGCGCTCTCGGTAATGATCACGAATCCCTCCGAAGACGTGCGCGAGGGCACCAGCGCCTTCCGCGCCAAACGCAAACCCGTCTTCAAGGGCAAATAGCAATTCCCTCTTCAGGGTGTCATTCCCGCGCGCGTCGCTGCGCGGGAATGACACCAGCAGAACGCGCACGGATGGAATGCGAATGAGGGCTTAAGCGCCGCTCGCTTTTCTTCATCACGCGAATCCGCGTAATCTGCGAATTCACCCCCTTCAATTTGAGACCCGAGGAGTACCAATCGCCATGCCGATGAAGAAAAGCGCAATCGACCAGCTCCTGAAGGAGCCGCAAATCGCCGTGATCGCCGCGACCGCGCCCGACGGAGCGCCGCACGCGGTGCCGACCTGGTACGAATATCGCGCCGGCGAGATCGTGTTTCACACCGCTGCGAGCGCGTTCAAATACAAATGCCTCGCGCACGATCCGCGCATCACGCTGGTCGTAGATACGCGCAAGGCGCCCTACAAATGCGTGATCCTGAAAGGCCGTGTCACGATGACCGAAGCCAAAGACGACGCGCGTCTCAAGCGGATGGCGGTGCATTACCTCGGCGCGAAAACCGGTGAGCGTTACGCCAAAGCAATGGGCGGCGGCCCGGTCGTGATCGTGCGGTTCAAGCCTGAGCGCGTCATCTCGTGGGACTATTCCTCGGAACGCCCCTAACAAAAGCTGGCTGCCTCCCCTCATCTTCTCCCCCTCCGCCGGGAGAGAAAACGACCGGGCGCGGGCGTCTGACGCTATATTCGTAGGCGCACATCGTTGAGGATCACCTGCGATGGATGACCGCACGAAAATCAATCTCGCGAACTGGAACGAAAGAGTTCCGGTGCACGTGAACTCCGCCGAGTATCGCGTACAGCAGTTCCGCAAGGGCGAACTTCATCTGTATCCGATCGAGCGCGAGGAAGTCGGCGAGGTGCGCTGCAAGTCGCTTTTGCATCTGCAATGCCATTTCGGGCTCGACACGATGTCTTGGGCGCGGCTCGGCGCATCGGTCACGGGACTGGATTTCTCGGACCAGGCGATCGCCGCCGCGCGCAAGCTCAGCGCCGAGCTCAAAATTTCCGCGAGCTTCGTCTGCTCCGATATCTACGACGCACCGAACGTGCTCAAGGAGCAATTCGATATCGTGTTCACCTCCTACGGCGCGCTCTGCTGGCTGCCGGATCTGAAACGATGGGCGCAAGTGGCGGCGCATTTCGTCAAACCCGGCGGCATTTTCTACATCTCTGAATTTCATCCGCTGACGCAGTGCTTCGACACCGACAACCCGGTCGAGCTGAAACCGCGAATCTCTTACTTCGAGACCGCGCAGCAGAATTTTCCTCCTGGCCCCGACTACTCGGACAACTCTGTGACGCTGTCGCATGGCACCCACGAATGGATGTACACCACCGGCGGCGTGGTTACGGCTCTGATCGACGCGGGCCTGCAAATCGAATTCGTGCATGAGCATCCGGTGTGCTGCTTCTCGATCTTTCCCTTCATGCACAAAGGCGCGGACGGATGGTGGCGCATCAAGGGCGACCCGATCCCGCTGACGCTCTCGATAAGGACTCACAAGCCCGCTTGACGTATTGACATAACGTATATACACTCGAAATGAGTTACCAATGGGATCCTGCGAAGAACGCCGCAAACGTCGAGAAGCATGGAATCGATTTCGACTATGCGATTCGCGCATTTGACGGTCCCATCGTGGAATGGCCCGATCTACGACGTGATTATGGCGAACCGCGTATGTTAATGGTTGGCGAAGTTGAGGACCGGCTTATAACCATCGCATTCACCTTCCGCGGCGGCGATCTTCGGATTATATCGGCCAGGAGGGCGAGCAGAAGTGAACGCAGAACGTATCGTCAGACGTACCCGCACGTCCCGATGGGCGGTGGGCAAGACTGATTTTAAGCGTCTTGACTCGATGACCGATCGCGAGATCGAGGAAGCGGTGGCGGCCGATCCCGACGCTCCGCCAATTATGTCCGCAAAGGTCTGGCGCGACGCTGTCATTTCTCTGCCGGGGCCCAAAGTTCCCGTTTCCCTCAGAATCGACCACAATGTGTTGCGGTGGTTCAAGGCACATGGACGCGGCTACCAGACGCTCATGAATGAAGCGCTTAGATCATACATGTTCAGTCATCTCGCGAGGGATCGCGCGGCAACCGCTGAATCGAACCGGCGCGCCCGCGAGGAAATTGCCAGACCAAGAATCAACGCGCCCCAAATCGCACAGCCACGCAACGGAAAGCCGAGGTCCAACAAGAACGCGCATGCTTCACACCCGCATCTGTGATCTGTTCAAGATCGATCTCCCGATCGTCTCCGCCGGGATGGGCACCGTCGCGCACGCGCGGCTGGCCGCTGCTGTCTCGCAGGCGGGCGGTCTCGGCACCATTGCTCTCGCGGGCTTCAATCTGGAAGCGATCGCGTCTGAAATTTCACTGGCGCGTTCGCTCACCAATAAGCCGATCGCGGTGAATCTGCTGATTCCGTTCATGCGACCGGGATCGCTTGAATTGTTCGCCCGCGAAAAGGTCGAGGCGGTCACATTTTTCTGGGGCGATCCCGCCGAACAAATTCCTGCCGCGAAAAAACTCGGGTTGACTGTCGTATGGCAGTGCGGCTCCGCTGACGAAGCTGTGCGCGCGAAGGCCGCCGGCGCCGACGCGATTATCGCGCAGGGCTTCGACGCCGGAGGCCACGTCCGCGGAATCGTCACCACGCTCGCGCTGGTTCCCGAGGTCCGCGACGCGATCGGCGATCTGCCGATGCTCGCCGCCGGAGGACTTGCCGACGGACGCGGACTCGCCGCGGTGTTGGCTCTGGGAGCTGACGGCGCGGTCTTCGGCACCCGGTTCATAGCCGCGCACGAGTCCGCCGCGCATCCGGATTACAAGCGCCGGATCGTCGCCGCGCACGCTGCCGAGACCTTTCATACCAAGCTCTACGACGTCGGATGGCCCGACGCTTCCCATCGCACGCTGCGCACTCCGCTGGTCGAGGAATGGGAGCGCGCGGGCCGCCCCGAATCGGGCCGCCGTCCCGGCGAAGGCGTGTCGAGCGCGAAGCTCATCCGCCCCGGCCTCGAGCTGCCGCTTGCGAATTACTCGGTCTCGCCGCCGTCCGAGGAGATGGAAGGCGACTTGGGCGGACTCGCGTGGTACGCCGGCCAATCGGTGACCCAGGTGCGCGAGGTTCTTCCGGCCGGCGAAATCGTCCGCCGCATCGCCGACCAAGCTCGCGCGGTGATCGCGACCCGCCTCGCCCCGCTGACCAATTGACTCGCCCTATAGACTATTCTGCGAATTTTACAAGGCTGAACAGTTCAGCCTTGTTTTGGATCGCCGGATGCTTCAAGCTTTGGGTGAGGTCGTGGCCGGTGGAGATACGTTCCATTGCCAGATTTATTTCGGACCCGAAAGTTAATTCCGGCTCGAGATGGAAAATTTACCAAACGAAGCCATCAATTTTAGCCAATTCAGCCTTTATTTTGCTTGATAAACTCAAATTTTCGCAAATGGCGAAAATACCGAATAACGAACCCATCACTTTCAACTGTCTAATATGTCTGCGATAATCATATAAGTGGCGCAACAAGTCTCAGTCGAAGCAGTGCTCGAGGCTCTGGGCCGGGTGACCTATCCCGGCTATGCGGCCGATATCGCCACGCTCGGCCTTGTCGAGCAGGTCGCGCCGCTGCCAGACGGCGGCGGCTTCGCGCTCACGCTGCGCCAAGTGTCCTCGCGCGACGACGTGATGCAGCGCGTCGCCGAGCGGGTGCATCACGCGCTCGCGCACGACCTCGGAGTCGCCAAAGTCGAGTTGCGCGTGCGCCGTGTCGAGCCCGAGCTCGGCGAGAAGACCGGGCGCGTCCGCCTCGAAGGCACCAAGTATATCGTCGCGGTCGCGAGCGGAAAGGGCGGCGTGGGCAAATCCACCGTCGCCGCCAATCTCGCCTGTGCGCTGGCGCAACTGGGTCTCAGCGTCGGCCTGCTTGACGCTGATATCTACGGACCGTCGATCCCGATGATGTTTGCGACCACCGACGAGCATCCCAAATCGGCGGGAGGCCAGAATTTCTATCCGATCGAAAAGTACGGCGTGAAACTCATCTCGATCGGTTATTTCCTGGGCGAAAAAGCTCCCGTCATCTGGCGCGGTCCGATGGTGATGGGCGCCGTGCGCCAGTTCCTGCGCGATACACTATGGGGCACGCAGGATTTCCTGATCGTCGATCTGCCGCCCGGCACCGGCGACGCGCAACTCACGCTCGCACAGCAAGTCGCGATCGACGGCGTGATTATCGTCACCACGCCGCAGGACGTTGCCGTGCTCGACGCGATGCGCGCGGTCAAGATGTTCCGGCAAGTCCATTGCCCGCTTCTGGGCGTGGTCGAAAACATGAGCTACTTCAATTGCCCCGATTGCGGCGAGCGCGATGAGTTATTCGGCCACGGCGGCGGCGCGCAGATCGCAGCGGAAGAGGGGATAAGCGTGCTCGGGCAGATTCCGATCTATCCGGAGCTTCGCGGCGCCGGCGACGACGGAATGCCGCTCGTGATCAAGAGCCCTGATCATCCTGCAAGCCGCGCATTCGTCGAGCTCGCGCGCCGCGTCGTCGCCGCGATGCCGCCAACTGTAGTCCAGTGACAATGCCCTTGCCCGCGTCCGGATGCGCCGATATTGTTTGCGTTCGATAAAGACAACAACGGACCCGCAAACCCGCGCCGTCCGCGAGAGTTCTCGGAGCCTGAATCATGTCCACATTGATCACTGAGGAATGCATCAACTGCGGCGCCTGCGAGCCCGAATGCCCGAATACCGCGATCTACGAGGGCGGAGCGCAATGGGAACTCGACGGCGTGTCGAGCCCGGCGATCAAGGAAGATATCTACTATATCGTTCCCTCCAAATGCACCGAATGCGTCGGCTTCTTCGACCAGGAACAGTGCGCGGCGGTCTGCCCGGTCGACTGCTGTATCCCCGATCCGAATATTCCCGAGACCGAAGAAGTCCTGATCGAGCGCGCGCGCAAGATGCATCCCGAACAGACCTTCAACCCCGATTATCCTTCGCGCTTCAAGAAGGGATAATTTGAATACCAGGGAACCCGTCCGAATCGCGCCCGCGGACGGCAAGCTCGGAGTCTTGCTGCCCGGTCTCGGAGCTGTCAGCACCACGTTCATCGCCGGCGTCGAGGCCGTCAAACGCGGGCTCGGCGTGCCGATCGGATCGCTCACCCAGCTCGCGACTGTCCGCCTGGGCAAACGCAGCGACGGCCGGACTCCACTGATTAAGGATTTTGTTCCGCTCGCGCGCCTCGACGATCTCGAGTTCGGCGGATGGGATATTTTCGAGGACAACGCCTACCAGTCCGCGCGCAATGCCGCCGTGCTCGATCCCGCGATGCTCGAGCAGGTGCGCGAGCCGCTGGAAAAAATCCGCCCGATGGATGCGGTCTTCGATCCCGATTACATCCGGCGCATCAGCGGCCCCAATGTAAAAGAAGCGCGCACCAAGATGGACAAGGCCGAGATGCTGATGGATGACATCCGGCGCTTCAAGGAGCGTACCGGCGTCGCGCGCCTGGTGATGATCTGGTGCGGCTCGACCGAGGTTTTTCATCGCCCCGCCGCGGTGCATCAGACGCTAAAGGCATTCGAGGCCGGCCTTGCGAACAACGATCCCGAAATCGCCCCGAGCCAGATTTACGCCTACGCCGCGCTCAAGCTCGGAATCCCCTACGCCAACGGCGCGCCGAATCTCACCACCGATACGCCCGCGCTGCTCGAGCTCGCGCGCGACAAAAATGTTCCGGTGTGCGGCAAGGATTACAAGACCGGGCAGACTTTCATGAAGACGCTCATCGCGCCCGGACTGAAGGCGCGGATGCTCGGGATGTCAGGATGGTTCTCGACCAATATCCTGGGCAATCGCGATGGCGAGGTGCTCGACGACCCGGGCTCGTTCCGATCAAAAGAAGAGACCAAGCTTTCGGTGCTCGATCAGATTCTGCAGGCCGATCTTTATCCGCAGCTTTACGGCAAGCTGTTCCATTCGGTGAAGATCAACTATTACCCTCCGCGCGGCGACGCTAAGGAGGGATGGGACAATATCGATATCTTCGGATGGCTCGGTTACCCGATGCAGATCAAGATCAACTTCCTGTGCCGCGATTCGATTCTGGCTGCGCCGCTCGTGCTCGACCTGGTACTGTTCCTCGATTTGGCGCATCGCGCCGGGATGCGCGGAATTCAGGAATGGCTGTCGTTCTACTTCAAGGCCCCGATGCACGCGCCCAACGTCTATCCGGAACACGACATTTTCATCCAGCTAATGAAGCTGAAGAACACCCTACGCTGGATGCGCGGCGAAGAACTCATCACGCATTTGGGACTTGAGTATTACGATTGAGGCTCATCGCGGTGTTCGTCGCGATCATTTCGGATGAGCGATGATATCGAGCAAGACGTAGGCGTCGTCCTTGATTTGGAAATAGAACCGCCACCCTCCATTCACTCGCGCCTGCCAGATGCCACGCGTCTCGTCATATTTCTTGGCGCGTAAGGAAGGATGCCTAAGATTTTCCGCCAGATATTCCACTCGCCGATCGAAAGCGCGTTACATCGTCGCCGGTGCGGCTTGATAACTCCGGCGAAAACGCTCCGTGTACAGCAGGCGCATCAGGCAGACGAAGGTTTCTGGTCGCGGCGCAGCGAATGCAGCATGTTCTTCGCCGAGCGGTAAGGTCCGTGGACACGGCCATGTTTGACGTCGGCAAGGGCCTCGGCCAGCCGTTTTTCAACCAACGCCTTGGGAGTGATCAGCAGCTTGTCATCGTTGAGCTCGACTTCAAGGTAGTCGCCCGCGCGCAGCCCCAGCCGGTCGTGAATCTTCTTGGGAATGATGACCTGGCGGCTGGCGCCGATCTTCACGATCGAAGTGATGCGCGCGGCGGCTCGTTGCCGTGTTTGTGTTTTCATTTAATTGAGTATTACAAAAATCAGCTCCTCGTTCAACGGAAGGGCGAGGTAGCAGGACCCATGAATGGCTTGCCAAATTGCCATCTAATTAGATATATGTCTAATTAGATGCAGACCGATGAATCGATCGATATAAGCGAAGCTCCCGGATCCAACCCGCTCGAGTTTTTCCGCGCGCTCGCCGATCGCAGCCGCCTGCGGATCGTAGGCCTGCTCGCTGCGCGCGAATACAGCGTGCAGGAACTCGCTCGCGCACTGGGCCTTCGCGAGCCTACGGTCTCGCACCATCTCGCGATCCTCAAGACGGTCGGCCTTGCCAGCGTGCGCTCCGAAGGCACCACCCGATGGTACCGGCTCGAAGAGAACGCGCTTCATCGCCGCAGCCGCGCGCTGCTGAGCCGTCCATCGCTAAAACGGATTGCCGCCGATACATCCGCCGAGGCCGGCGAACGCGAGGTGCTCGCGCACTTCCTCGACGGCGACCGGCTCACCACCATTCCCGTCTCGCGCAAGAAGCGCTGGATCGTGTTGCGATGGCTCGCAGGCAAGCTCGCCGCCGGCACGGATTACAGCGAGGTTCAGGTCAACGCGATCCTGAAGCGTCATCACGAAGACGCCGCCACGCTCCGCCGCGAGATGATCGGCTATCGGATGCTCGCGCGCGACCGCGGCATCTATCGGCTACTCCCTGAGAATCACTGGCGTTCTGAGTCGTGAGGCATAGCGGGGGGCTTTCGTCTGGAGGGCGGTGCACAATAGAATCGATCCCTGATGAGCATCCTGCGCGACAAGACGATCGTGCTCGGCGTTAGCGGTGGGATCGCCGCATACAAGGCAGCCGAAATTGTGCGGGCGCTGGTCCAGCGCGGCGCGAAAGTCCGCGTGATGATGACCCGCAACGCGCAAGCGTTTATCACCCCGCTCACGCTCCAGACGCTCGCGCAGAGTCCGGTCGCGACCGACACTTTCAGTCTCACCCAGGAATCTGAAATCGGGCATATCCGGCTTGCCGATTCGGCTGACGCGGTTCTGATCGCGCCCGCGACCGCCGATGTAATCGCCAAAGCGGCGACGGGAATCGCCGACGATATAGTTACCACCGTTCTGCTCGCCACGCAGGCTCCGGTGGCATTCGCGCCTGCGATGAACGTGCACATGTATGCGCATCCCACCGTCGTCGAGAATCTTGGCAGGCTGCGCGCGCGCGGTGCGACGATTATCGAGCCCGCCGAAGGCGAGCTCGCCTGCGGCTACGAAGGCAAGGGCCGTCTGCCCGACTCCGCGATCATTATCGCTGAGCTCGAGCGGATTCTTTCGCCGAGCGACTTGGCGGGCGAGCGTGTTCTCGTCACCGCCGGCCCCACACAGGAGGCGATCGATCCGGTGCGCTTTGTCTCGAATCGATCTTCGGGAAAGATGGGCTTCGCGATCGCAGCCGCTGCGCGCCGGCGCGGCGCGGAAGTCAGGCTCGTCGCGGGACCTTCGGCGATCGCGACTCCGCATGGCGTCGAGCGGATCGATACCGCCAGCGCCGCCGAATTGCTCGCGGCGACTTCGAGCCATTTCCCTTGGGCTTCTGCGCTGGTGATGGCCGCGGCGGTCGCGGACTTTCGCCCGGCGAATCCGGCCGGCGGCAAGCTCAAGAAAAATTCCAAGGGTATCGAGCTTAAGATGATCCCGATCGCCGACGAGCTTCCCCGAATCGCGGCGAAGAAAGGCTCGCGCCTGTTGATCGGTTTCGCCGCCGAGACCGATGACCTTGCGGCGAACGCGAAGAGCAAGCTCGCGCGCAAGCGGCTCGATCTGATCGTCGCCAACGACGTCACCCAGGCGGGTGCCGGTTTCGGCGTCGATACCAATATTGTCACGTTCTTCGGCGCCGACGGCAGCGTCGAGAGTCTGCCGATACTGTCGAAAGACGAAGTCGCCGATAAAATTCTCGATCGGCTTGCCGCGATGCGCGCGGCGAAGTCGCGGCGGCTTCGAGTCATTCGCTAACCGGCTCCGCGCGTGATACGTCCGCGCGATGCCGCAGCAGGTCTGTCAGTCTCAGGGGAGGATTCAGATGGCGACGATCGGAAGTCCCGCGTCCGGCGCTATCCGTCCGCGGCGCGACTGGTTTCTTTCCGCGATGGCGGTTCTGTTCGCCGTGCTCGCGTTCTCGGATTTCACCAAGCCCTTCCAGCATCACAACGATCCGCATCTTGGACTCGTGGTATTCGGTCATCGCCTCGCGACCTTCGGTCAAAATGCGATCGGCGGTCCGATCTTCGGAATCATCCTGGCGTTTTACGCGTACGGTTTGATCGCCCAGAAGCGATGGCTCAAGCCGCTCTCTGTCATATACGCGTTTTACGTCCCGACCAATCTCACGCTGTTCTGGTCGTTGCACGACAACGGACATCCGACCGTCGGCTTCATTATCGTTTACTTGATTCTCTCGGTGGGCGGATCGGTCGGAACCGCGCTCTATATTGGCTATCATCAGGACCGGCTGGCGTAATGCCTGCCAACTATGAGTGAATCCAAACCGCATCCGGACCGCGCGACGATCGTCGCCACACTCACCGATTACGTCGCCCAGCTTCGCGAGGAAGGATTGGACGGTCTGCCCGCGCCCGAGGGTATGCGCGCGTCTGTTCCCGCGCAGGGCGCGCCGATTGTCGCGCAAGCGCCAGATCGAGTTTCGGTCGCCGAGGCCGCGGCGCAAGCGCGCGAGTTGTCAAAATATCTGGGACTGGAAAAGACTGAATCGCTCGAAACGCTGCGCGAATTTATCGGCGATTGCCGGCGCTGCAAGCTCTGGGGATTGCGCAAGAACCTGGTGTACGGAGTAGGTAATCCGAAAGCCGAGCTGATGTTTATCGGCGAAGGCCCCGGTGCTGAAGAAGACGCGCGCGGCGAGCCGTTCGTCGGCCGCGCCGGACAGTTGCTGACTGACATTATCGAGCGCGGGATGGGCATGAAGCGCGCCGAGGTTTATATCTGCAACGTGATCAAGTGCCGCCCGCCCGACAACCGCAATCCCGAGCCCGACGAGGTCGCGTC
>JBARDN010000327.1:0-7618 GCA_049795175.1 Binataceae bacterium (SeqCode)
AGTGCGGTAATCTTCCGGTGTATGCTGATTGCGCGCATCAGCGCCATCGTACTTGATATACGATCATTGTCCAGCCAACCGGCGCGGCGCGGCGCGGCGCGGCGAATTTGGTATGCTGTAGCTACGAAATGAGCATTGCGAGGAGAACCGACTTGATAAAATGGATCCTGCTTATTCTTTGCCTGTGCTCGATCTCGGCCTGCGGAACCCTCCGGCACGACACTGCCGACCTTCGCGCCGATAACGCCGCGATGACCGCCGCCTCCAAAAAGATCATTATCTCCAACACCGCCGAGGTCCCGGGTCATCCCAATATCACCACTCTCGGGGTGGTTCAGGGCACCTGTCTCAAAGACCCGCATGGGAACACGCAGGCGGTCCCCGGCGACAGCATGCGGTTGGCGGCGTACCGCCAATATGGCGATCGTGTAGGCGCGATAGTCGGAGCGCACGCATGGTTCGTCATCGCGGGTGGCCAGACCAGTGCCGTTTACGAACCGGGCAACCAACAGGGTTATTGGGAATGCGGCGGGACCGCAGTGAGTTTCCCTCCGGCGGCGCAACCACAATAGCCGCCGGTAGCGGCTGATGGTCGTCATCCTGATGGGCGTTTCTGGCGCCGGAAAAACTACCGCGGGCCGGATGCTGGCAAGCGCGCTCGGATGGGATTTTTGCGAGGGCGACGATCTGCACTCTGCGGCCAATCGCGACAAGATGAATTCAGGAGTCGCGCTGACCGACGAAGACCGGCGCCCGTGGCTCGCAGCAATCCGCGCGATTGTCGACGACTATCTGGCGCGCGGACAAAGCGTGGTCATCGCGTGCTCGGCGCTCAAGCGCTGGTACCGGGAAATGCTCGCCACCGATCCTGTGCGCGTAAGGTTCGTATGGCTCGACGGCTCGCACGAGCTTATCTCGCGCAGAGTCGCGGCGCGGCGCGGACATTTCATGCCGCCTGAATTGCTCGCAAGCCAGTTCGCCGATCTGCAGGCGCCCACCGACGCGATCCGGGTCGCCGTCACCTCGTCGCCGGCCGAAATCGTCGCCACCATCCGCCGCGAGCTCTCGATTTGACTCGGATCGCGATTGTGCTTGCGCTGGCGGCGCTGATCAGCGGATGCAGTCAGACGCGCGCGCCTTCCGAACCTCAACAGAACCTCGGCGGCGCCGCGGTCGAGTTCAAAAGCTCCGACGGTAATGTCCTGCGCGGACATCTGTACGGCAGCGGCGCGACCGGCGTCATCCTGGCGCATCAATTTAACGGCAATCAGACCGGATGGACCGACTTCGCGATGTATCTGGCCGCGCACGGCTACCAGGCTCTGACGTTCGATTTCAGCGGCTTCCCCGAATCGGAAGGCTTCGCCCACGTCCCCGATGCGCCCGCGGATTTGCAGGCGGCGGTTGACTTCATGCGGCCGCGAACCTCGCGGATTTTTATCGCCGGCGCAAGCATGGGTGCTCAAGCCGCGATTATGGTCGCCTCGCGCGAGCAGTTCGCGGGGCTCATCCTGCTATCGACGCCGATTGAGTTCCAGGGCCTGGAGGTGAGCGACGCGATCGCGAAGGTGAAGACGCCGATGCTGTTGGTCGAATCTGCGGACGATCCGTTCGTGGCGGGATCGTCGGCGATTTTGTACCAAGACGCGCGCGCGCCGAAAGCGATCCACATATTTCCCGGCGACGCGCACGGCACCGAGATTCTGCTCGGCCCGCACGGCGGCGAGCTGCGCGCGATGATGCTCCAGTTTATCGCCGCGCATTCGTAAGACGCCCGGATGACACGAGAGCTTGGTTGTGTCTAATATACGCAAAGTCCTCTGCCCGCTTCCGACGGCATTCGTGGGAAAAGCCGGTCAGGGAAGAAAGGATGCGGCGTGAAAGCGGGCGACAACTTTTTTAACTTCTACAACCATGATTTCGTGCGCGTCGCGGTCGGAATTCCAGCCGTGCGCGTCGCCGATCCCGGCTTCAACGCCGCCCAGACCATCGCCCTGATGCGCGAGGGCACCGAACGGCGCGCGCTCGTCGTGCTGTTCCCGGAACTCGGACTCACTGCCTATAGCTGCGACGATCTGTTCCAGCAGCGCGCGGTGCTCGACGCGGCTGAGGATGCCCTGCGCACAATCCTGGACGCGTCGCGCACGCTCAATCTGGTCGCGGTCATCGGGATGCCGGTGCGAGCGGACAACTCGCTGTTCAACTGCGCGGTCGCGATTTCACGGGGACGGATTCTGGCCGCAATTCCGAAAACCTATCCGCCCAACTACCGCGAGTTCTATGAGCTCAGGCAATTCGCGCCTGCCGCCTCCGCGCTCAGTACCGAGATCAATCTTGCCGGCGCAACCGGAGTTCCGTTCGGCACAAACCTCCTGCTGCGCTGCGAAGAGCAGCCGTGGCTCGTGATACACGCGGAGATCTGCGAAGACCTGTGGACTCCCATCGCGCCGTCGGCGCATGCGGCGCTGGCGGGTGCGACCGTGATGCTCAACCTTTCGGCGTCGAACATCACCGTCAGCAAAGCCGATTACCGCCGCGATCTGGTCGCAAGCCAATCCGCGCGATGCGTCGGCGCATACCTCTACTCGGCTGCGGGACCCGGGGAATCAACCACCGACCTCGCATGGGACGGGCACGCGATTATCTGCGAGAACGGCACGATACTGGCCGAATCGCAGCGCTTCAGCGACACACCGCAACTGGTTTGCGCCGAGATCGATCTCGAGCGCCTGACGCAAGAGCGGATGCGCCAAACCAGCTTCGCCGATTGCGCGCGTGGCGAGCGCGCGAGCATCGCGGGTTTTCGCTCGCTCGGATTCTCACTCGAAATTCCGCGCCGGCAGCGGATGTTGCTCGAGCGCGGCTACGAACGCTTTCCCTACGTACCGTCGGATCCAGCCGGCCGCGACCAGCGCTGCGCCGAAGTTTACGATATCCAGGTGCAGGGACTTGCCAACCGCCTGCGTTACGCGGGAATCGAGCGCGTCGTGATCGGCGTCTCCGGCGGTCTCGACTCGACCCAGGCGCTGTTGGTGTGCGCGCAGGCGATGGACCGGCTGCGGCTGCCACGGCGCAATATCCTTGCCTACACGATGCCGGGTTTTGCGACCGGTGCGCGTACGCTCGGGCAGGCGCGCAATCTGATGGCGGCGCTGGGATGCACCGCAGGCGAGATCGACATCCGGCCGAGCGCGCAGCAGATGCTCTCGGACATCGGCCATCCGTTTGCCAAGGGCCTGCAGATTTTCGACGTCACCTTCGAAAACGTGCAGGCCGGAGAGCGCACCAGCCATCTGTTTCGGCTCGCCAACCTGAACTCGGCGCTGGTGGTCGGCACCGGTGACTTGAGCGAGCTCGCACTCGGATGGTGCACCTACGGCGTCGGCGACCATATGTCGCATTACGCGGTCAACGCGAGCGTACCCAAGACGTTGATGCAGTATGTCGTGCGCTGGGTTGCCGAGACCGGGCGGCTCGGTCCCGACGCGGGCGCGACCTTGCTCGAAATTCTTTCGACTCCGATAAGTCCCGAGCTGATACCGGGGCGTTCGGCCGGCGGTGACCCGGAGCAGCGGACCGAGGCGATCATCGGACCGTACGAGTTGCAGGACTTCAATCTCTACTACACGCTGCGGTTCGGCTACGCGCCGCCCAAGATCGCGTTTTTGGCGTACTCGGCGTGGCGCGACCGCACCCTGGGCCGCTGGCCTGCGGTACCCGAAAACGCGCGCCACCAATATCCCATCGGAAAGATAAAGTCTTACTTGAAGATTTTTCTGACCCGGTTTTTTGCCCAGAGCCAGTTCAAACGGTCATGTATTCCGAACGCGCCCAAGGTCGGCTCGGGCGGCTCGCTGTCTCCGCGCGGCGACTGGCGCGCGCCCTCCGACAGCGGTGCGGAGGCTTGGCTCGCGGCGCTCGAGCTGGTGCCGGGCAGCGATATTGTCGCCGCCCCCAAGCGCCGTTCACGTGGCAGCCGACGGTGAGATCTCCTCGAGCGTCATCCCGCGGGTTTCCGGAATCCAGCCCATCACCACGATAACTCCGATGAG
This sequence comes from Binataceae bacterium (SeqCode), assembly GCA_049795175.1. Classification (GTDB taxonomy): domain Bacteria; phylum Desulfobacterota; class Binatia; order Binatales; family Binataceae; genus JBARDN01. The sequence goes on from JBARDN010000327.1 coordinate 4,053, forward strand.
CGGTCCGACCGCGAAAATCGCCGCCGCGTTGCCGAGGCCACCCATCGGATCAGCCAGCAGGCCCACGATCACCGGCGACAAAGCCCAGCCGAATTGTCCGAACACCTGCACCGTCAGCGAATAACCTGCCGCGCGAATCTCAGTGGGAAACAACTCAGCCGACAGCGCGCTGGTCGCGGTCCGCGCCGCCTGATACGTGAACATCGTCGCGATAAACCCGAGCATCAATCCCCGGAAGCTCGACGAATGGAACAACATGGCCATCGCCAGGCCCGCGCAGACGTAGAAGAAGCTGGTGGTGATGCGCCGCCCGATCCGATCGATCGCCCACCCTGCGAGCAGGCTGCCGACGCTCCCCATCAGGTAGGCGAGGATCACCGCGACCCCGACCTGCGCGGCGGTCCAGTTATGCTCGCGCCGCGCGAACAGGCTGAAGAAGGTGATCGTCGGTCCGCCGATGAGCCCGATGCTGTTCCACAAAATCGCGACTACGATGAGGCGCGAGCGGTAGGGGCCGGCGATCTCGCGGATCGATTCGCTGATCTTCGGCCACAGATGCCCGCGCGCGATTCCTTCGCGCGTTCGCATCGCGGTCAGCGCGCGAAACCGCATCGTCTCGCGCAGGCCGCGGCGCAGAAAGATCGTCAGCAGCAGCGGCGCGATGCCGATAAAATACATTCCGCGCCATCCCCATCTCGAGGGCCCGACATATCCGTAAAGGCCCCCGGCCGCGGCCACGCCCAGAAACGCAACCGTGAGCAGGCCCGCAATCGCGCGGCCGCGTTCGTCATCGGGAAACTCTTCGCTGATCATCGTGACCGCGACTCCGAACTCGGCGGCCAGAAACAGTTGCGAGATCGTCTGGAAGATCGTGAACGTGACCATCCCGCGCGACAGCGCCGTCATCAGGGTAAAGACCGCGTAGAAGAGAACCGACAGCACGACGATCGGCTTGCGTCCGTAAAGATCGGCGCTTGCGACCAGCAGAAACGAAACCAATCCGCCCAGGCGCACGATGGTGGCGACTAATCCGATCGACGCGTCGGACATCCCGAACGTGCGCATGATGTCGGGGGTGCACAAATGGAAAATCGTGATGTCGTAGCCCTCAAAAATCGTGGCCGACATCAACAGGCCGAACAGCAACGGCAGGTAGCTGCGCGGCGGATGGAGCGTATCAGGCGCCAGGGCGGCAGCGGGAGGTTCGATAGCGCGGTCCATCGTAAGGATCCGCCTGAGCACGAAGCCGTGCGCAGGCAAAGCTTCGTAAAGGTTTCAGATCGAGCGCGGCTCGGCAAGCAAGGTCGGGCGCGGCCGCTTAGGCCCCGCCGGTGGGACAGGTGAACGGTAGCCAGTGAAATGGTCGGCGCGAGGCACTGGCACGAATTCGTTGTCGAGGGGAAACGCGACGCCGCCCGTGCAGGTCAACGCGCCGACCAAACCTGGATCGTCCGCCCACGGGGCGCGTCTGGGATACAGACAGAGCAAGAGGCGCGCCGGTTGACGCCGGCGATGCGAATGAAACTTGTTGCGCGTAATTTTCGTGCTCGTGTCGATACCATTGGCCGGGGATGGCAAAAGATTGACAAGTTTGTTGCATCGCGACCGCTTTCAGTTGCAACGATGCCCCTGCGGATGACTTGCCGACACGGCGTCGGTATGAATCAAAGATCGGCAACGGTCCAGCCCTCTCGACGGACGCAAATCGATGCGCTAGAGCCAAATATCGTTGGTTGGAGCGGCGCCAGAAGTATCGTGGGAGGAATCACGGATGAGCGGACAGACGATCACCATCGAAGCGCACGACGGTGGCCGGTACTCCGGCTATCTGGCGCTGCCGCCAGGCGGACGCGGACCCGGACTGCTGGTATTCCAGGAAATTTTCGGCGTCAACGCGCATATCCGCGCGACGGTCGAGCGCTGGGCCGCCGAGGGTTACGTCGCGCTCGCGCCCGATATTTTCTGGCGCGTCGAGCCGGGTCTCGATCTCGATTACACGCCGGAGGGGATGCAGAAGGGGCGCAGCGTGCGGCAGAAGCTCGACCTCGAGCAGGCGATGACGGATATCGCGACCAGCCTTGCGGCGCTGCGCGCGCAGCCGGAATGCGTGGGCAAAGTTGGTGCGGTCGGCTACTGCTTCGGCGGGTTGCTCGCCTACCTGACCGCGGCGCGGACCGATATCGACGTGGCGATTTCCTATTACGGCGGCGGCATCGATCAGCGCGCGGACGAAGCTAAACTGATCAAATGCCCGATAATGTTTCATTGGGGCGAAAAGGACGGCGCGATTTCCGCGCCCGCGCGCGAGAAGGTGCGCGCCGCGATGGCCGGTCATGACGACGCGGAGTTCTATGTCTATCGCGACGCGCAGCACGGGTTTAACTGCGATCTGCGCGCGTCGTTTCATCCGTTCGCGTCGCAGCTCGCACGCTCGCGCTCGATCGGGCTGCTGCGCCGCACGCTTGGTCCGCGGCTTGATCTGTCCGCGCTATGGGACCGGCATTGCGATTTGGAATTTTCCACTCGCGACGCTGACGCGACGATGGCGACCATGGTGCCCGAGCCCTACGTGAATCATATTCCAACCTTGACCGGCGGCTACGGCTACCGGGAGCTGCATCGCTTTTACAAATACCACTTCATCCCTACCCTGCCCGAGGACACCAAGGTGGTTCCGATCGCGAGGACGATAGGACCGGACCGCGTGGTGGATGAATTGCTATTCTGCTTTACACACACCAAGGAGATCGATTTTCTGCTGCCCGGTATCAAGCCGACCGGCAAATATGCCGAGGTTCCGACTGTGGCGATCGTCGAGTTTCGCGGCGACAAACTTTATAACGAGCACATATACTGGGATCAGGCCTCGGCGCTCCGGCAGATCGGCGCGCTCGAGCCGAATGGACTTCCGATCTCCGGAATCGAGCAGACGAAAAAATTGTGCGGCGACGAGGTTCCTTCAAACGCGATGATGCCGTCGTGGAAAAACAGCGCCGGCAAGGAATAGCTACCAGACCAGCGCTCCGATAGCATCGCACAAGTGGCACAAGTGGAAATCAAACGAGTCTGCGTTTACTGCGCGTCGAGCCGCCGCTGCGACCCCGCTTATCACGAGGACGCCCGGCGCCTCGGCGGCATCCTGGCCCGCGAGGGGATTGCGCTGGTCTTTGGCGGCGGGAGAAACGGCTCGATGGGCGCGATCGCCGAGGGCGCACTGGCGCAAGGCGGGCGCGTGATCGGCGTGATTCCGCAGTTCATGGATGAGCTCGAATGGGCGCATCGCGGGCTGACCGAATTGATCCTGGTGCGCGACATGCACGAGCGCAAACGCCTGATGATCGCCGAAGTCGATGCGGTCGTGGCGCTGCCGGGCGGGTGCGGCACCTTCGAGGAACTGGTCGAAGCAATCGCGTGGAAGCGGTTGGGACTATACAACGGCCCGATCGTGATCGTGAATACCAATGACTACTATCGTCCGTTGATTGAAATGCTCGAAAGCGCGGTACGCGAGCGCTTCATGGACCAGCGGCATCGCACAATCTGGAGTGTAGTCAAAGATCCGGAGC
>JBARDN010000328.1:0-34639 GCA_049795175.1 Binataceae bacterium (SeqCode)
CTTACGGGGTTCGTGACCCGCTTGCCGTTTACATAGGTGCCGTTGGTCGATTCGAGATCGATCAGATCGTAGCCGCGGATTCGGCGGCGAATTACGGCGTGATGGCGTGAAACGGTCGTCTCGGCCAGAACGAAATAATTGCCGATGGCGCTACCGACGGTGGTCTTGCGCCTGACCAGCGGCAATTCGCGCGCTCCGATGCCGCCGCCGGTCGCGACCAGGCGCGGCTGTTTGATCGTACGCTTAGCTGCCACCGCCCCCTTCCCTTCCTCCTGCTTTGCGATCGATCAGCCGAGATCCCAGAATTTGCCGACGCCGTGCGCGGCGCGCTCGATTATCGGCATCACGCGCTCGCCGCCGCGCGGCTTTGCGATCGGCTCGTCGGCTTCGCGTCCGAGCTCTTCGATCACGGCGCGTCCGGAATCCACCATCGCCTCGAGATCATAGCCGCCTTCTAGCGCCGCGATTATCCTGCCGCCGCAGCATTCTGCGGCGAGCTGTTTGACGCGCCGCGTCATCGCGGCGAATCCGCTTTCGGTGACGCGCATATCACCCAACGGGTCGCGGAAGTGGCAATCGAAACCGCACGACACGAGTATGAACTGGGGCTTGAACTTGCGCCCGATCGGCAAGATGAGCTCATCGAAGAAGCGCAGGTATTCGTCATCGCCATACTCCGCCGGCATCGGGGCGTTCACGGTGAATCCCGCGCCCGTGCCCGCGCCCATTTCATGCATCGATCCGGTGCCGGGGTAATGCGGATACTCATGAGTCGAGGCGTAAAGCACCTGCGCCGATTCGTAAAATATTTCTTGCGTGCCGTTGCCGTGATGCAGATCCCAATCGACGATCATCACGCGTTCGAGGCCGCGCTTTTCGAGCAGCCATCGCGCTGTAATTGCGACATTGTTGAAGAAGCAGAAGCCCATTGCGCGCGCGGGGCGTGCATGATGCCCCGGAGGGCGCACGAGCGCGAAAGCGTTGTCCGCGGCGCCGTCGAGCACCGCCTCGGCCGCGGTCAGCACGCCGCCGGCGGCAAGCAGCGCGGTGCGGTAAGTATCGGGGCAGCTATGCGTATCGGGATCAAAGTCGAAGCGCGCAACCGACGCGGTGCGTTCGACCGACGCGATATAGTTCACGTCGTGGCAGAGTGCTACCTCCTCGAGGGTCGCGGAGCGCGGGGCGAGAAGCTCAAGATTTGGGCGGTCGAGCGACGCCGCCATCTCGATCATCGCGGCGATTCGCTCGGGGCGTTCAGGATGCGACCGTCCGGCGAAATGTTTCAGATACAATCGGTCGGTCACAATCGCGGTCTTGAGCATCGTTGACTCCACCATCTGTGCTAAGAATGATCAGTCGAGCGATATGCACCGAAATCTGCCGAAACAATACAGCGCCTGCGCGGCGCGATCTTGCGAGTGGACCTGTTTGAAATAGCAATCGTGCTGGCGATCGCGCTAGTCGTGCTCGGTCCGGAGCGTCTGCCCGAGGTGCTGCGCACGGTAGGCAAGATATTGCGCGAGCTACGCGCGGCGAGCAACACCGTGATGCGCGAGCTGAGCGACGTGCTCGAGGAGCAACCAAGTCGCGTCGATCCCGCCGCTGCGCCGCCCCTCGAAGATCCTGCGCGAGCGACGCGCCCCGTGGTTGCGCAACCGGCAGCGCCCACTTCTCGACCGCCGGAGTCAGCGGCGCCATCCGCGGCCGAAACCGCGGCGACAAAACCCGATCCGCCGGGGCATGAACCCTCCTGAGCGCGACCGTGGGAACCCAGGACCTAACCGCACCGCCGACGCATCCTCCCGACGGGGGCGAGGCGCCGCCGGTCACGCCCGCCCCGGTCACCCCGGAACTGATCACCCCGGAACCGGTCACGCCTGGCCCGCTCGAGGACGGCGACGGCGGCCTTCTTGGCCGGATGTCGCTGATCGAGCATCTGAAGGAACTGCGCACGCGGCTGGTGTATGCGGCGATCGCGCTTTTGGCCGGGTTCCTGATCGCGTACGCGGTTGCCGATCCGATCTTCGCGGCGCTGACCTTGCCGATTCGCGAGGTCTCGCACGGCAAGCTGCTGCTCATCGGGACGGGAGTCGGCGAGGCGTTTTTCACCAAGATCAAAGTCGCGCTGATCGCGGGATTGTTTATCGCGAGCCCGGCAGTGTTCTATCAAATCTGGAAATTTATCGCGCCGGGGCTGTATCAGAATGAGCGGCGGATGGCGCTGCCGTTTATCGTGTCGGCGACGGTGTTTTTTATTCTGGGCGGATTCTTTTGCTGGGCGGTGGTGTTCCGGATCGGGTTTGCCTTTTTTCTGGAGCAATACGCGAGTATCGGAATAACTCCGACCATCCGGATAAGCGAGTACCTGGCGTTCACGGCCAAGCTGCTGCTCGCGTTCGGAATCACTTTCGAGATGCCGATCTTCGCCTTCTTCCTGACCAAGCTCGGGATGATCGACTACAAGCTGATGATGCACTATTTCCGCTACGCGATATTGGTAATCTTCATCGTGTCGGCGATACTGACGCCGCCCGACATGGTATCGCAGTTCCTGCTCGCGATTCCGTTGCTGGGACTGTACGGACTGAGTATTGGAGTGGCGTACATTTTCCGCATCGCCGCCGCTGCGGCGCCCGCGTCGGCGCCGGCCGGCGGCGCAAACGCCGGTTAACCTTCGAGGGATACGCGCGGCCTACGAGAGGGACTCACATGGCAATACTTCAAGACCAGCCGCGCGCCACGGGTGCTCCGGGAATTGCGCCGCGATGGACGCGCAGCGCCAAAGAGGTGGTCGGCACGGCGTACTCCTCGGTCAGCAGGGTGTGGTTCACGCTCTCGAAAGGCGTGCTCAACGAAATTTATTATCCGACGATCGATCAGCCGCAGGTGCGCGACCTGCAGTTGCTGGTGACCGACGGCAAGACTTTCTTCCACGAGGAACGCCGCGACCTGATCACCCATACCGAATACCTGGCGCAGCACGGACTGGGCGCGCGAATCGTCAATAGCGATCCCGGCGGGCGTTATCAGATCGAAAAGGAAGTCATTTCTGATCCGCATCGCAACGCGCTCCTGATAGACGTGCGGCTGGCCGGCGATCCCGATTTTCTGGCGAAGCTGCATCTTTATGTCTTGCTCTCCCCGCATCTGTGCGTCGGCGGATGGGGCAACAACGGCAACCTGACCAGCATCATCGGCCGCGAATTTATCACCGCGAACAAAAACGGCACCTGGCTCGCGATGGCAGCGACAGTGCCGTTCGTCAAACGCTCGTGCGGGTACGTCGGGACGACCGACGGATGGCAGGATCTGTCGCAGAACTTCCAGCTCGATTATCAATTCGGCTCCGCGCCTGACGGCAATATCGCGTTGACCGGCGAGATCGATCTGAGCGTGTCGCGCAAATTCACCCTGGGGCTCGGCTTTGGCAGCTCGACGCATCGCGCGGTCACCTGCCTGTTTCAGTCGCTCGGGACCCCGTTCGAGGAGCATCGTGAGCGCTTCATCGAGCAGTGGGAGCGTGCAGCCCGGCACTTCCTGCCGATCGGCCCCTCGTCGGGAGACGGCGGCGAGCTCTATTGCCGCAGCCACGAGCTGCTGCTGGCGCATGAGGACAAGAGTTTTCCCGGCGCGATAATCGCCTCGCTCAGCATCCCGTGGGGCGAAGCCAAAGGCGACGAAGACCTGGGCGGATACCATCTGGTATGGACCCGCGACATGGTCAACAGCGCGACCGGGCTTTTGGCGTCGGGCGACGCCGCCACGCCGATGCGCGCGCTCATCTACCTTGCCTGTACGCAGCACGCGGACGGCGGATTCTCGCAAAATTTCTGGATTGACGGGATGCCTTACTGGCAGGGAATCCAGCTCGACGAAGTCGCCTTTCCGATCATGCTGGCGTGGCGGATGCATAAGGCCAACGCGCTAGAGAATTTCGATCCTTATCCGATGGTGCTGGCCGGGGTGCGCTATCTTTTGGGCCACGGACCGGCGACCCAGCAGGAAAGGTGGGAAGAGAACAGCGGCTTTTCGCCCTCGACGCTGGCGAGCAATATCGCGGCGCTGGTTTGCGCCGCCTGCTTTGCGCGCGAACGCGGCGATCGCGTGACTGCGCAACTGCTGGAGGAGTATGCGGATTTCCTGGAGTCGCACGTCGAGCGCTGGACGGTAACCAACCACGGCTTCCTGGTCCCGGGCATCCGCCGCCACTACGTTCGGATCGCGACCGCCGACGCGGCGAGTCCCTATCCCAATGAAGATCCCGACGCGGTGCCGGTGCATATTCATAATCTGCCGCCCGGCGTGCGATCGGATTTTCCGGCGGCAGCGATCGTCGATGGCGGATTCCTGGAACTGGTGCGCTATGGAATTCGCCGCGCGGGTGATCCTCTGATGGAGGATTCGCTGCGCGTGATCGATGCGGTGTTGAAAACCAATCTGCCACAGGGTCCATGCTGGCGGCGCTACACCTACGACGGCTACGGCCAGCAGGATGACGGCGGTCCGTTTACCGGCTTCGGGCGGGGCAGGCCGTGGCCGCTTCTGACCGGAGAGCGCGGACACTATGAGCTGGCCGCAGGACGCGACCCGGCTCCTTACCTGCGCGCGATGGAGGCGTTCGCCAACGAGACGCGGCTGTTGCCGGAGCAGGTATGGGATCAACCCGACATACCAAAGGCGCTGCTATTCCTGGGCAGACAGACGGGCGCCGCGATGCCGCTGATGTGGGCGCATGCGGAGTATATCAAGCTCTTGCGCTCGTCGTGGGACGGGCAAGTCTTCGACCTGATCCCTGAAGTGGCGGAACGCTACCTGATGCCGCGGCCGCGGCGTGCGATGGAGATTTGGAAATACAATCGGCGGCGGATCACCCGGGTCAAGGCTCCCGTGCGTCTGCGCATCTTGCTGGGGCGTCCGTACATTCTGCATTGGACCAAGGACGAATGGCGCCACGCGATCGATACTCAGGCGACGTCGGCGCCGCTCGGGGTTTATTTCGTCGATATCGATATCGGCAGCGCCGATCGCGCGCCGGTTCGCTTCACCTTTCATTGGCAGGACACGGGGGCGTGGGAAGGCAAGGACTACGCGGTCGAGATAGAGCAGTAAGCTTCAGTCGATACGGCGAATTCCGAATTGTGCGGTGAGCGAGTCGAGCACCTGCTCGACATCGGCGCGCTGATCCTCGCCAAAGTAAATCCGCAGGTAGTGCCGCACCGGATCTTCCGTGCGCAGCGTCGCCAGATTGTCGTAGGCTTCGAGGATCGACTTGAACAACACGATCTGCGCGGGCGCAATCGCGATCAGGATGCTGCCGAGCCTGGGCGCTGAATCGGTCATAGCTGGCGGTTTACTACGCGGCGCGCCCTCCATAGATTCTAGCCGATGGCGCTCGCGCGGCTTCTCTTCGTAACCGGAAAAGGCGGCACCGGCAAGAGCACGGTCGCCGCGGCGCTGGCGCATGCGATGTCGATTGTGCGTCCTACCGTTCTTGCCGACCTGGATCCTCGCTTGAGCGCGGCTGCGATGTTGCTCGGCACGGCGATGCCGGGCGGCGCTCCTGCCCGCGCCAGCGCGACCCTCGAGGTCGTGGCGCTTAACCCGCACGCCGAGCTCGAGGCGTTCATGCGCCGGATCGTGCCGGTCGCCGCGATCTCGCGCCGGATGCTCAAGAGCAGGACCTTCGGTTACGTCACCGCTGCGCTGCCAGGCCTCGAGGCTTTCCTGATGCTCGAACGGCTGCGGATCATGGCGGGCGACGCCGCGCTGGAAGATCGCTACGTGGTCGTTGATGCGCCGGCGTCGGGCAGCGCGCTCGAGCTGCTCGCGGTCGCACGCGGAGTGAAGGGAATCGCGCCGGTGGGTTCGCTCAATCGAATCGCGCACAGCGTCGAGAGCTTCCTGGTCGATCCCGAGCGTTTCGGCGTGGTGCTGACCATAACGCCCGAGGAGCTTGCGATCCGCGAGGCGCTGGAGCTCTCTGCCGCACTGCGGGCGCATCTTGGAATCGCGACGGTCGCGGCGATCATGAATCGCACTCCCGCGCCGCTCTTCAGCAAGACGGATTTGCGCGCGATCGCGGGACTCGGGGCGCACTTCACTCTCGCACAGCGGCGTGAGCGCGAACGCTCTGTCGCGGGCCGCGCGCGCAAGGAGTTTTTGCGCGCAGGAGTGCCGATGATCGAGCTCGAGATGCTCTATCGGCCCGCGATGGGACGCACGGAAATCACGGAGCTGGGCGCGGTGCTCGCGGCGGAGATGCCGGCGCGATGAACCGGCTCGAACTGACCGGGTGCAAACTCGCGATCTGCCTTGGTCCCGGCGGCGTCGGCAAAACCACGATCAGCGCCGCACTCGCGATCGACGGCGCATGCAGCGGCCGCGCGGTCGACGTGATGACGGTCGATCCTGCGCCGCGGCTACTCGACGCGCTCGGTCTCGGCTCGGATACGTCGGCGCCGCGCGAGGTTGACCTCGATTCCGTTGCGCCCGCCGCGCATGCGATGCGGCGCGGGCGTCTGCGCGCGCTGCGGCTTGACCCGCGCGCGACCTTCGATGCGATCGTGCGCCGCTACGCCGCGTCGCCTGCGGCGGCGGAGGCAATTATCGCCGGGCGCATCTATGCGAACCTCGCGAGTGCTTTCGCCGGCGTCGCCGATTACATGGCGATGGAGAAATTGCTGGAACTGGCCGCCGAGCCCACGACCGATTTTATAGTGCTCGATACTCCTCCCGCCGCTGAGGCGCTGGACTTCCTTGACGCTCCACGGCGGCTCCTGGAGCTACTTGGCTCGCGCGCAGTCAGCCTACTCGGCACCCGCCAGGGACGCTTCGCCGGCGGGATGGTCGACCTCGCGGCGCGGGCGGTGTTGTCAGCGTTCGATCGGGTGACGGGACTCAAGCTGCTCGGCGACGTGCAGGCGTTCGTGCGAAACTTCGAGGGGATGTATGAAGGCTTTGCCGAGCGCGCAAAACGGGCCCGCGCGATGCTGCATGCGGAGAGCACCGCGGTGATCGTCGTGACGACCGCGGAGGCCGGCAGGATCGCGCAAGCGGGCGAGTTTATCGCAGCCCTGGGACGGGCAGAGCTGCGGGTGCGCGCGGTGATTGTGAATCGCGCGATGGCTGAGCTTCCCGACGCAGCGGAGATCACTCGCGCAAAAATCTCCGCCGCGCTGAAACGCAAGCTCCGGCAGAATCTGTCGGACTACACGGCGCTCAAAACCCGCGAATCGATCTCGTTCGAGACCCTGCGCGTCGCGATGCCCCCCGACGCCGCGCTGATGCTCTCGCCCGAGCTCGACCGCGAACCCCGCACGCTATCGGACCTCGCGCAAATCGGCGCGCGAATTCGTCCTGTCTGATTCTTCGACGGGCAAATATGAAGGCGGTGCGGCGACGGTGTTCCGGTATCGTCAGGAACTTGTCGATCGTCTTTCGAGCCATGGGCGAGAAATCTCGAAGCATCCATGCTCGGCGCCGACACCACATGCAGAGGCCCTTCGTCCGGGATTTCTCCCTGCGGTCGAAATGACGAATGGCCGTCTCAGGCAGTCCGGAAGATTTGTGATTTCCTAGCGCTTGGGAGGTTTTCGGATCGGCTTGAGCGCGGCGGGGCGCTCTTTTTCGGCGAGGACGCGGTCCAGCTTGATGCTGAGGTTCAGGAGCTGCGAGCTTAGATGATCCAGCCGCTGCTTCAGATCGCGCACATCTTTCTTTGAGGGGATATTCACGAAGTCGAGCATCGACTCCACATTGCGATCGAATGACGATTTGTTCGCCATCAGCTTCTCGCCCGCGCGGCCCAGACCGGAGCGCAGCTTTTTGTTGGTCATCGCCTCGCTGACGATACTCGAAAGGCCGTCCTCGCCCATTTGCCGGAGCTTCGCGATTACACTCTCAAGGTCCTGTCGTGCCATGGCTTCCGACTATATCATGGATGGAACGCAGCAGCGCAAAAACGATGCATACCCTCGCGACCATCTTAAGCGTCACTTCGGGCTTTGCCCTGATGGGCAATCGACTTCCGCCCGAGACGATCGTCGCAACCTCAATCGTCGTCGATCTGGCGCTCGCGCCGCTGATCGCAGTGATCGCCTCGCGCCGAGGACGCCGCGCCTCTATCTGGGCGTTGGCCGGCGGTCCCTTCGGGATGTGGACGCTCGCTGCGGTTCTGATCCTGCCAACGGCATTTTCCGAGCGCACGGCGCACCCGGAGCCTCCGGTCTATCCACCTACTTCGCATGCTGCTTGAGCCATTCGAGGGTCCGCGCAAAGACCTCGGCCTCGGCGGCGTTTCCGCATAGCACGTCCAAATGGCCCCATCCGGGGAACTTGGTGAAAGTCGGGTTGCTGGTGCCGGTCGCTTTCGCGGATTCGTACACCCAAGCCGGCCAATCGGTCGCAATATTGGTGCTGGAGAACGCGATCACCGGGATCTTCGACGCCTTTAGCGCCTGCAGGCGAGGCGGAGTGAACGGATTTTCGTAGTCCTGCACCGCGGGCCAATAGCGATCGTAGCCGATCAACAGGCGCGCCAGCACGACCGGATCGGAATGGCCGTCAACCGGATTGGCAAGACCGCCGTGGCCGCCAAAATCCTTGGCGTCATAGACCACGTGAATCAAGTTCTCGCGCGCGGTTTTGTATTTTGAAATCGGCGCGGGACCGTCAGGATTCTCGATCACGAACTGCATCAGCATCCGCCGCTTTTCGTAGGTAAGATGCGCGCCGCCGATATCGTCGACTATTCGGTCAGGCGGCTGCTGCGTGCTTGGATGACGCGGCAGAAAACCGTCGAGCGCGATGATCCCGCGAACCTGCGCCGGGTGAATCGCGGCGAAAAGGTAGGCAAACTCGACGCCGCGGCTGAAGCCGGCGACGAAGATCTTGTCGGATTTGGTCTGATTCAGAATAAATTCCGCCGCCGATTCGATATCGCCGGCAAACAGTTCGTTGGTCCAGCGCCGCATGACCGGCGCGATCACGCGTGCGGGAACCGCGCCCGGAACGAAATGCGTGCGATAGTCCATCGTCCACACGTCCACCCCGTGCGCGGCCAGATAGACCGGAAAGGAGTAGCGCGGATTTTCGAGCGCGACCTCACCGTTCATGTTGGTGCCGGGAAGATAGAGCACCGTGATTGCGCGGTGCACCTCGGCGCGGTGGCCGAGCGCGATTCGATGCAGCGCAATCTCGTCGTATTCCGTCGGTCCCGGCTTCGCGATATATCGCCATTCGTAAACGCCCGGTGCCTTAACGATCGCGCGCGGACCGCCGGCGTTCGTGAACTGCGTCTGGGCGCTCGACCTGGCGGCCGCGAACGCCGCGCGCGGAGTGAATCCGGCGATAAGCAGGAAAGCGGCCGCGATTACGATTCGCGCCAATCGTACGAGGATTGCCGCCTTGCGCGGTTCTCTGGATGCGCCTGGATTTGCCATCAATGAGCCTCCGGGTTGCCGCGCTCTTATAGCATCCGGACCGCCGCGGTGCATCGCCGGTTGACCCTCCGCCGCAAGGCGTGCGAAACCATTGCGGTAACCCGATTCTTCGCAATCCTCAGGTGGGAGTTTTACGATGACCAAGAAACCGCAATTTGACTTGTTCTCTCCGCAGGCCGGACTCAACTTCAAGGGGCTGCTCGAACGCGCGCTGCTGTGCGAGAAGCTCGGCTATCATTCGATCTGGCTGGTCGATCACATGTGGACCCGCGGGATGCCGGATCTCGAGCATCTCGAGTGCCTGACGGCGATGGCGGGGATCGCGGCGCGCACCGAAAAAATCCGCATCGGCACCCTGGTCATCTGCAACTCGTACCGCAATCCGGCGCTGCTTGCGAAATCTCTGACCACGATCGATCAGATCTCGAACGGCCGGCTCGAAGTTGGAATCGGCGCCGGCTGGATGAACGAGGAATACAAGGCGTATGGATACGAGTTCCCCTCGATGGGCGTGCGGCTCAAGCAGTTCGAGGAAGGCGTACATATCCTGAAGCTGATGTTCACCGAGAAGCGCGCGACGTTTAAGGGGCGGCATTACACGATCGACGAAGCGATCAACAGTCCCAAGCCGGTGCAGAAGCCGCATCCTCCGATCACGATCGGCGGCAGCGGAGAAAAGGTGATGCTGAAGCTGGTCGCGCGCTACGCCGACCGCTGGAACTGCCCCGCAGGCTATACCAGTTTCGAGCACAAGCTGAACGTGCTGAAACAGCATTGCAAGGACGTCGATCGCGACATCAACCAGATCGATATCTCGGAACAGTTGCTGGTGGCGATTGGCGCGTCCGACGCCGAGGTCGAACAGAAGTGGAAGATGGCGCAGGCGCTGCCGTTCGCCTCGACCGCGATCAAGGGAACTCCGAAGGTGGTGGTCGAGGAGCTGAAGAAGCGGGTCGCGATGGGAATCAATACCTTCACGATCATGTTCGCGGACTTCAATCAGCCGCAGTCGGTCGAGTTGTTCGCGCACGAGGTGATGCCCGCGTTCGCGTAAGTGTCAGCGGCTGATGCGCAAGAATCTGGCAATCGTCGCGCGGAGTTTCGGCTGCGCGATTGCGATCGTACTCGCCTTCGCGCTGTCGGCGTGCGCCGGCCCGGCGCATTTTTCGACCGTGCTCGACGCGCCCGACGGCTTGGGACCCAATGATCCGGTGACGCATGGCGGCACGGTTATCGGGACCGTGACCGGAGTAACGCCGCTTGCCAGCGGCGACTCGCAGGCCGCGATTACGATTAATTCCGGATACTCGGAGAGCGTGCGCGTCGATTCGATATTGCTCCTGTCTGGAACCGGCACCGGACCTTCGCTCGAGCTCGAGAACCGCGATCCTTCGAGCGCGTACGCGCCCGAGGGCGCGGTTCTGTACGGCGCGTCCAATCTGAGCCAGGCGCAGCTCTTGATGTCGAGCCTTGGACCGACGACGATCGCCAAGCGCTACGCGAACCTGTTCGCAAAGATGCAGGCGACGGCGCCGTCGTCCGCGGCATCACCGGCTGCGGCGACCGCACCAAATGTGCTCTCGCAGCAGTTGCAGCAGCTCACGCAGCAGACCCTTGCTGCGGTCGCGGCGACTGCGCCGCCCAGCGCCGCGCAGATGGACGACTTCCGTCACGACGCGGCAGCCGTCGAGCGTCAGCTTCGCGCGCACGGCAAGAATGCGGAAGCCGACCAACTAAAGGCTTCCGTCGATCAAATGAATGCGGCGGCGCCGGCAGGCACGCCGGCCGGAGGCGCAACTCCCGCGGTTCCCGCCAACACTCTGACCGTCCCGCCCGCGGTTCCGGGAACACCCTAGCTTCAGCGGCGGGATCGATATCAGGCAATGGATCATCCACGACTAATCGAATACCTGAAGCGCGCGATGCCGCAGGCGCAAGACCTCCGCGTGGCGGGGCTCAAGCGGATCTCCGGCGGGTCCTCGCGCGAGACCTACGCGTTCGAGCTCGAATGGAACGACGGCGGCCAGCCGCGCTCGCGCCCGCTCATTGGGCGGCGCGATCCGACCGGAGGACTGCTCAAGTCCGATCGCGAGCGCGAGTTCCGCGTGCTTGAAGCGATGTATCGCGCCGGACTCTGCGTGCCCGAGCCGCTGTACCTGGAGCTCGATCCGGCCGTGATGGATCGTCCGTTCTTCATCATGCATCGCGCGGGCGGACGGACCTCGGGCGGCGCGTTTCCCGAGAGCGAGCCGGCGGTGCTGCGCGAAAAAGTCGCCAATCAATTTCTCGAAGAGCTCGCCAAGCTGCAGGCGCTGGACTATCGCGCGCTCGAACTCGGGTTCCTGGGCGAGCCGAAAAATCTGGCCGACTCCGCACGCGTCCAGACCGCGCACTGGCGTGAAATCTACGACCGCGACCGGATGGGCGAGCGTTACCCGATCCTCGACGCGGCATTCGCGTGGCTCGCCGCCAATCCTGTGGTCACCGATCGCGTCGTCGTCGTGCACGGCGACTACCGGTCGGGGAACTATCTGTACGACGACGATGGGATGCTCGCGATGCTGGATTGGGAAATGACCCATCTCGGCGATCCGATGGAAGATCTCGCGTGGGCGTCGATGATGTTCTGGGGACGCGGCGAGTTTGCCGCCGGATTGATGGAGCGCGAAGCGTTCTACCATCTGTACGAAGACAAGACCGGCCGAGGCGTCGATCGCGCGCGGCTGTTCTTCTATCAGGTGCTGGGCAACGCCAAGATGGCGACGATCTGCCTGACCGGCGTGTGCGATTTCACCGAGGGACGCACCGCCGACGCGCAGATGCCGTTTCTCGAACAACTGCTCGCACCGCTGTGCGACGACCTGGCGCTTCAACTGAGGCTCGTCTAGTGCTTCGACCAACCATCAAGGAATTGCTCACGAGCCTGCAAGGAACTGTGGGCGGGATCCTGATGCCAGAACTGGCTTCTCCATATGCGCAGGGACAAGCGGCATACGTGGCGGCGATGCTCGCGCGGGCGGCGGCGGTTTACGATCAAGAAAGCGGCTACAATGCCGCCGAACTGAAGGATCTGCGCGTGACTCTTTCGGCGCTCGGGCGGCTGGCGCCAAAGCATCTGGGCCGCGGACTTGGCGATCTGAAAAAATCAATCGCACGCGCACGAAAAGCCGCCAAACTGAATCCTCCCGATCATCGCGCGATGGAGGCTGCCATCTCGGAGTTCGCCGCCGCTCTCGCGCTGGGCCGCCTTGACGACGCGCTCGCGCGCCTCATGCGCGGGTATCTGAAGCGTCACCTCGATCGCACGCGCGAGTTCCTGGGAAACGTCGTCATGGGCTGATCGCACCCGTGTTTCCGACAGCGGCGCGATTTCAATAGAAATATTCCCGATGCGTCGTGAATCGCTGCGGAACGATCCAGCGCTCCGAGATTACGCCCTGGTTGACGAACCACGTGTCGTGCTGCGGCCGATCCGGGCTCGGGGTAAAAAGAATCGTCGAGTAACCGCTCTGCACGTCTTCATCAACCAGCGCGGTCTGAAACAGCCGGTCGAACGAATAGACCGCGGCCTTTGAGTTCGGATATTCGCGGTCGCGCACGGTGTTGAAGATCGCGAGCGTCTTCCACAGCCTGTCGTAGTGGTCGTATTGATCCGAAGCGGTGATGAACCATCCTTGCGAATCGATGTACAGAATCCGCTTGGCGATCGCCGGTACGTCGGCGAACGTTGCCGGCCTGCGCGCGTCAGCTTCGATTACATAGACGTGGCGCATCTCCCAATCCTCCGGACAGATCGTGCGGCCGCCGTCGGTCGCGCAGGATTTGGCGGGGAGAGATTTCGCGTGCACCACCGCCAGCATGTCCCGTTCGCCCAGAAACTTGAAACTAAAATCCTGAAACTTGCCTGCGAAGCCGAAGAGCGAGTCCAGATCCAGGTTGCCAAAGAATGAGTTGCCCAGGAGATAACTCGAGTTTCCCATCCCCCGAAACTCGCCTAACCATCGCGACAGAGACATCCCCGACCATACCAGGTCGGATCGATCGGGATTCGAGTACCGGTACCGGACGAAGTAGGTCCACGGGTTCTGCCAGAACGGCGGCTCGATCGGAACCATGATCGGACCGACCGCCAGGCGCTCCATGATTCCGGTATCTCCGTCGTAATCAGTCGGAGCCGGGGCTACTTCCTCGCGGCCGAGGTTTCGATAGACGGCAATATGGCCGATCGGATAGACCGCGAACGGATCGCCCGGATGACCGGGCGCGAAATTCTGGATCTCCGCGTCCCGCGAATCGAGATCGTCGGAATAAGCCGGGCCAAACTGGAAGTTCCACATGATCTTTTGCGCGATATTGGGATCGTTCGTATCGATCATCGGAAACGGTAGTCCCGCCAGATAGTTAGTCAGCTCTCCGTTCGGCCCCAGCTTCACCTGCGGGGAATATTGCTCAGTCGAGCTCCAGAACGGAGCCGGCCAGTTGTAATCCTTGGCCGGGACGATATTCATCTCCATACCCTGGCGCACCAGCACGTAGTTGCCGGGACTTACCAGGTCGGAGATTTTGGACGCGTTCTCTTTGGTGATGTGGTCGCCGGGCTTGACCTGCTGGGCTGCCGGGACCTGCTTCAGTTCGGCCGCGAAAGCCGGCTTCACGCCAACGATCAGCGCAGTGATTGCGATCGTGAGCAGTAGCGCGCGGTTCATGGACTTACCTCCCCGGCGCCGGGGGGCTCGCAACGCCTGTTGTCAGGCGCTCGGCACGTTTATAGGCCCGCGGTTGTTTTCGAGAACCCTGCAATGGGGGTAGCAGTTGGTGCGGTGAGGGTCAACGCGCTTTCTGGCGTCGGGCGCATTCTGCGGCGACGGCGTTTGGACGCGCATCTCGAAAGACGAATTGCAGCATAGCCAGCACTGATTTTCGCCCTGTGGCTACTATTTGCTCCTATCGGTACATTCTAATATAGTAAAGTCGCGATGAAACGAATGCTGCGCGAGGTACGTCTTATCATTCAAAGGCCACCGCCGGAGGGCGCGGCCTAATCGCGGCACCGACGATCCTGCTCGCCACGATTCGATCTTTCCGTGGAGGTACCGGGCAATGGAAATTCTGACTATCGCAACTCCAGGGGAACCTGCGGGACCTTGCCGCGGCTCATGCGGCCATCCCGGCTGCCTCTCGGTCCGGCGGCTCGCGTCAGAGCGATGCCCGCAATGCCATCTGATGCTCGGCTTCGGCGCGAAGGTAACCGGCACCCCGCCAATGCATCTGCGATGTGCGCGCACGAGCGGAGTTGCGGACGGCGATGCGCCGACGCAGACCAGTCCGCGTCCAAATCGCCCGATCTGAGGAGCCTGCTCCCGACCCTGCACTTGACAGCGTGCGCGAGCGCAGGCTACCGCTCGCCCATTGGGTCGAAGGCAAACCTCCGCCTGCCCAGGGAGTGCGCAACTCATGGAATCCGAGCAATCTCGAAAAGTAAAGGCGCTGCGTGCGAAGCTTGAACATCCGGTAATCGACGCCGACGGACACCTGATCGAGCCGCAGCCGCTGTTCCATCACTATTTGACCAAAATCGGCGGCGCGCAGATGGCGGATCGCTATCGCGCCGAGCTACGCGACCATCCGACCGGCTCGCGCGGCAATCGCGACTCGGGCGACATGCGCGGCGCATGGTGGGGAATCGGCAACAATGCGTACGACCTTGCGACGGTGATGGCGCCGCGGCTGCTGCATGACCGGCTGGAGGAAATCGGAATTGATTTCGCCGTGATGTATCCGACGCTGGGACTGGCGCTCCCGACGATCCACGACGCCGACGTGCGGCGGGCAGCATGCCGCGCGCTCAACACGATGAACGCGGAGATTTGCGGCGCGTATCGCGATCGATTAGCGCCTGCCGCCGCGATCCCGATGCATACGCCGGGCGAGGCAATCGAGGAGCTCGAGTATGCGTCGCGGCTGGGTCTCAAGGTCGCCATGATCCCGCCCGGGGTCGCACGCCCGATACCCGCCCTGCACGAAACGGCTGCCGACGCATTTCCGAACGCGGCGTACTTTGACAACTACGGCCTCGACAGCTTTCACGACTACGATCCGGTGTGGCGCAAATTCACCGAGTTGCGCATCGCGGTCACCTCGCATGGCGGCGTAGGACTGCGCTACCTGCCGCTCGGGCGCCGCTCGCCGTCGAACTACATGTTCAATCATATCGGGGGCCACTCCTATCAGCAGGGCGAGCTGTGCCGCTCACTTATTTTCGGCGGAGTTCCCGCGCGCTTTCCCGATTTGGCGTTTGGATTTTTGGAATGCGGCGCAGGATGGGCTGTCGATCTGCTGCACTCGCTCGAAGAGCATTGGGAAAAACGCAACCTCGAGGGACTGAAGAACTACGATCCCTCGTTGCTGGATCGTCCGAAGCTGCACCAACTGCTGCGCGAATATGGCGGCGCGAGTTTCGTTGACGCCTCGACCGCGGCCGGGATGAGCCGGGCGTACGACGAAGGTATCGCACGGCACGATCGTGCCACCGACCGCGACGAATGGTCGGCGACCGGGGTTCGCGATGAGGCGGACTTCGCGCGGATGTTCGGCAGGTTTTTCTTCGGGTGCGAAGCCGATGATCCAAGCGTATTCCGCGCGCTCGATGCACGCGCCAACCCCAAGCGCACGCGTTTGCAGCCGATCTTCAGCTCCGACATCGGGCACTGGGACGTTCCCGATATCGCCAGCGTGCTGCTCGAAAGTCATCAACTGGTGGACAAGGGGATCCTCACCGACGCCGACTATCGCGACTTCGTTTTCACTTACCCTGCGCGAATGCATCTGGCGGCCAATCCGGATTTCTTCGCAGAAACCGTCGTAGCCAGCGCCACCGCAAAGCTCGCCGCATGAAAGGCAAGGAGCTTTAATCAGTGGCGCGGGCGTCTCGCCCGTCGTCGATGGCGGGCCAGAGGCCCACCCACCGATGCTCTGTCGCTAGCCTGCCATCATCCGTTCGAGCGCCTCGGGCAGGTCCGCGATCGTCGCGATACACAGCTCGTGCTCGACGCGCGCACCTACCGCGATGAAATGTACTCCCGCGTCTAATGCGGCCACGCGATCGATCGGGCTGTCGCCTATGTACACCGCACGCTCGCGCGGCACGCCCGCGCGTTCGATGCACAGATTCAGGATGTCGGGTGCGGGCTTGGGGCGCACACAGTCGCGCGCGCACGCGATCGCGTCGAAAATGCCAGCCAAACCAAGATGCTCGACCAGCGCGGGAACCGTGCCGGAGCGATTGGTCGCAAGGCCCAGCCGAAAGCGCTGTCGCAGCTCGAGCATGAACGGCCGCAGCTGGAACGGCGGACGCAAAAGCTTAAGGAACGGCGCCGCGTCGAGCGCCCGCGCGATGTCCTTCATCCTGCTGAGCTTCGCGTCGTCGCCGAGCGTGCGCAGCGCGAAGACCTGCTCGGTCGCGTAGGATATCGCCTTGGCCGCTTCCTCAAGATCGAGCGGCGGCTCGCCCATCTGCGCGTAGATCGCGTTGTAGTAGGCGACATTCGACGCGTCGGAATCGAACAGAACGCCGTCGGCGTCAAACATCACGAGGTCGATCATCGACGAAAATAGTTTAGCGCGACGCGGGACGGCGCTCGATACGTTCAGTGCGGCGCGCGGGATGCGCCACGCGGCGCGCAACCGGAATCATGTCGCGCACGCCCACAGGGTCTCCGCAATGCGGGCACACCAGCGACGGCGTCGCCTTCGCGCCGCATCCGCGATGCATCAGTTGAATCGGAGGGCCTTTGTCTCCCGCCGGCCATTGCCACGCATCGCCCCATTTCAGCATCGCGACCATCACCGGGTACAAGTCAATGCCTTTCTTGGTCAGCCGATACTCGACGCGCGCATGCTCGCCGTCGGCGCGGGAACGCTCCAGGATTCCGTCCTTGACCAGCGCGCGCAGGCGGGTCGCAAGGATATTGCGCGCGATTCCGATGTTGCGCTGAAAATCGTCGAAGCGACGGCGGCCCATGAACGCTTCGCGCAGGATGAGCATCGTCCAGCGCTCGCCGATCACGGCCAGCGTGCGCGCCACCGAGCAGTTAACTTCACCGACTGAACGCCATCGCATTGAATGTCTTCGCTCCCCCGAGCGCTTCTGAATCGGCCCGTCGGCATCCCCATGCCTCGAGGCTGACTGCGGCTATCGTTGCACTTTGAAACTGTCTTCGCTAGATGGCGGTATGCAGCGCCGGGCGAGCCATTTGCGCCTGCGCCCAAGAGAGGATCCGATCATGAAGGCAATCATTTTCGATAAACTCGGCGGTCCCGAGGTCATGCATCTCGGCGATCTGCCAAAGCCCGAAGCCAAACCCGGCAGCGTGCTGATCAAGGTGCGCGCCGCCGGAATCAATTTCGCCGACACACTGTTTCGCCAGGGGCAGTACGTGATGGAACCGAAGTTGCCCGATACCCCGGGCTTCGAAGGCGCGGGCGAGATCGAGGCGGTGGGCGCGGACGTGCAGGATTTCAAGCCCGGGATGCGCGTGGCGTTTATCGGCTCGAAATCGTACGCCGAGTATGCGCTCGCACCCGCCGCCCAGGTGATTCCGCTTCCATCCGGCTTAAGCTTTGAGGAAGGCGCCGCGTTCCCCATCCAGGTGCTCACCGCGTGGCACATGCTGCACACCGCGCATCACACCACGCCCGGACAGATCGTGCTGGTGCATTCCGCGGCGGGCGGAGTCGGAATTGTTGCGGTGCAGATCGCAAAGGCTGCAGGAGCGCGCGTGATCGGTACGGTCTCGAGCGAATCGAAGGCGGCGCTGGCCAAGGAGTACGGCGCCGACGAGGTGATAAATTATTCGAGCGGAGATTTCGCCGCCGAGGCGCTGCGCCTGACCGGCGGCCGCGGTATCGACCTGGTCCTCGACGCGGTGGGCTCGACGTTCGATCAGGGACTCTCCTGCCTGGCGCCGTTCGGGCATCTGATTTTGTACGGACGCTCGGGCGGAATTCCGCAGCCACTCAACCTGTTCCGCCTGTTTCCGAAGTCGCAAAAGGTGAGCGGTTTTATTTTGAACACCGCGCAGGCCGAGCCCGCCGTGATGCGGCGCGGAATCGAAGAATCGTTCAAGCTGATCGAGCAGAAGAAGCTCCGGCTGCTGGTCGGGCGCAGTTTCCCGCTGGCGCAGGCGGCCGACGCGCATCGCTTCATGGAATCGCGCGGGTCAGTCGGCAAGCTGGTGTTGATCCCATAACCGAAGCGGGCTGCTGCTATTTGGACGGAGGCCTAAGGTCGAGGCCGTGCGATGCGCCGCCGGTCATGAAGGTGGCGATCAGATGCGTCAGCGCGTGCGGATCCGAGACCGGCCGTGCGCACGCGGTGCCTGCGCACACGAAGGCGAGCGGGGTATCGTGACTGGCAGCCGCGGCGTACATCGCCTGCGCCGCCATCGGCATCGCGCCTGGTTTCGCGCGCGCCGGATCGACGCGGAGCACGACCTTGCCGGGCCGATACGCGGCGAACGCGGTCTTAAGCAGCGCCACGGTTTTCGCATCGCCGGCTGCGCCAACGATCGCGATCGTCGCGCCGCCATCGGCGCCGGTCTCGAGCGCCAGGCCGACCGTGCCGAGTGTGGAATCCGCCCCCCCGCCGGCGAGCGCAGCGGCCGGCGCGACCAGTTCTTCGGCCCGCTTTTCGTAGCGTGCGTCCGAGGTGATCTCGCCGAGCGTGCGCATCACAATCGCGGCCTGTCCCTGCACCGACGGCATCGGCGTGTCGTACATCACCTGCGCGCTCGGCGCGGACATGGCGAGCACGTTGTCTTTCGGTTCCGCGCTTTGATTCCTGATGAGCCCGGTGGCGGGGTCGCGAAATTTGGTGAAGATCAGATCGCTGAGCGCGCGCGCCTGAGCCAGATATTTCGGATCGCCCGTGGCCTGAAACGCATCGAGCAGCGCTGAAGCGAGGTAGATCTGATCGGCCGCGATTCCCGGTACCGCGGCTCGTCCGGACGACCATTCGTGATAGAAGCCGCCGCCGGGCGCGCGCAGATGCTCGAGTATGAAATCGAGCGCAGCGAGCGCGGTCTTCGCATAACGCACGTCGCCCGTCGTTGCCGAAACCGCGATGAACGCCGACGCCATCAGCGCGTTGCGATCCGTCATCACAGCCTCGTCGACCGCGGGCGTGCGGCGATGATTGCGGGCCGCGAGCAGGCCGCGATTTGCCTTCGAGATGATCGCCTGCGCGCCGCTTGCGGAAATCTTGAGCTGGGCCGCGAGCGCTTCGAGCGTGAGCGATTGTGCGAGCACGATACGTCCGTCGGGAGCGCGTGGCGGCGACGGCGCGTCCATCCCATAGAAGAGAATCGCGGCTCGCGCCTGTTCCGGAGGCAGCGCGCGCTTCACCTCCTCGAGCGTCCAAGTGTAGTAGCTGCCGTCGTCGCCCTTGAAAGAATCCGCGTCCTGATGCGCGTAAAAATCCTCTCGCTTCGGATCAAGCAGCGTGCCGCCCACGTACGCAAGCGTCTGCTCGATCACCGCGAGCATCCGCGGATCGTGCGTGAGCTGATACGCCTCGCTGTAGGTTGTGAGCGCCATTGCCTGGTCGTACGCCATCTTTTCGAAGTGCGGCACGCGCCATCGCGGGTCGGTCGAGTAGCGATGGAACCCGCCGCCCAGTTGATCGAACACCCCGCCGCGCGAAATCTTGACCAGCGAATCGACCGCAATCTGCCGGTACTCCGGATGCGCCAAAAACCCGTAGGCGAGTGCCAGTCGCAGCGCCGGGAAATCATAGAAGCGCGGACCCGCGCCGCTGCCGAACCCTCCGGCTTGCGGATCGTACGCGGACTTGAGGCGAGCAAGAATCTGCGTTCGCAGCGCCGGCAACTCTGCGCCCGAATCCGAAGCTGGCGCGGTATGCGCCTCGGCAGCCAGCTTCATCGCAAGCGCATTCGCCTGTCCGTTGAGTTCGTGCTGATCACTCACCCACGAGGCTGCGATTCGCCGCAGAAGCGGAACCATCGCAGCCGACGCCGTGCCGTCGCCGGTCTTCGGCTGGGCGGGCAGGTATCCCGCCGCGTACATCAGCGCTCCGTCGGGAGTCACGAAGCACACCAGCGGCCATCCGCTCGCGCCGGTCAGACTCGCGGCGGCAGCCTGATAATAGGAATCGACGTCGGGACGCTCGTCGCTATCGACCTTGATCGGAACGAACTGCGCGTTCAGGATTCGCGCGACCTCCGGATCGGCGTAGGTCGTGTCGTCCAAGACGTGGCACCAATGGCACCACACGGCGCCGATATCGATCATGACCGGACGATTAAGCCTGCGCGCGAGCGCGAACGACGCGTCGCTCCACGGCTGCCAGCGGATCTTGTCCGACGCCGCGTCACGCAGATAAAGGCTCGCGCTATGCGTCAGCGCCCGCGCCGGCAGTGCATCGGGGGGTGCGTGTAGCGGCGCTGCCAGCGCAAGCGATCCGAGAAAGAAGATGATCAGCGCAGACGGCAGCGACGCAAGCGTGGTTTTCGTTGACAACTTCATCGACGCGCGATAGCAAAGGCTCTGGCGGCCTGATCGGCCGCGCTGAGATCATCGCAAGCATAGCCGGATTTCCATGAGCGGCACCATGAACGGACGCTCCGCCAGCAGACGACCGACGACCCATCGCGCAAATCGCGGACCTGCCAAGGTGATCCGGATGCCGACGCCGGCGATCGTCCGGCGCCGCCGTGCGATACGCGCGGGAGTCGGCGTCCTGATGGTTTCTCTGGTCAGCGCGGCGATTGCGCGAATTTATATTTTCCGCACCGTGCAGCGCTCGCCCGAGCAGGTGGCGCAAACCAGTGAGCAGGAGGCGCAAATTCTCTCGCGGGTGAATCTGGAACGCGCGCACGCCGGGGTTCCCGCGCTGAAATTCTCCGCGCGCCTGGCGGTGGTCGCGCGCGGACACAGCTATGACATGGCGCTGCGCCACTACCTGTCGCATCAGAGTCCCGAGGGCATCGGCCCCGCGCAGCGGATTGCCGGCGAGGGAATCTCGTACGAGGCGGCGGGCGAAAATATCTACTCCGACGACTACCGCGAGCTGAACGACTTGCCCGCGCATACAGTCGCGGCATGGATGAGCAGCCCGGAGCATCGCGCCGCGATGCTCTCGGAGCGGTTTTCCGAAACCGGAGTCGGCGTTGCACATTCCGCTGACGGGACAATTTACGTCACCCAGGATTTCGTGCACTAAGCGAGATGGAATTCGCCGAGCTTGCAGCGATGGCGGGCGCTCACGCCGAGGCGCGCGCGATCCAGGTCGCACTGAAACTCGGAGTGTTCGAGACGCTGGCGGCTCACTCCACTTCCGCCGCCGATCTCGCGCGGATCCTCGGAGCTGATCCGCGCGCGGCCGAAATACTGGTCAACGCGGTCGTCGCGCTCGGCTTGCTCGAGCTCGAAGGCGGACGCTACCGCCTTGATGCGACGGCGCACCGCTTCCTGGTGAAAGCATCGCCGGAATATCTGGGCGGTTTGATTCTGTTCGACGAGGCGATCTTCCCGCTGTGGTCCTCGCTCGAAGAGACGGTGAGAAGCGGCCGCCCTGCCCGCGCACCCGATATGTTTCAAGACGATCCTGCCGAGACCGAGCGTTTTATCCACGCGATGGACAGCCTGACCCGCGCGCGCGGCGACGCGCGGTGGGTCGCGGAACATCTGGATCTGAGCGGTGCGCGCACGATCGCGGATTTGGGCGGAGGTCCGGGAACCTATCTTGCCGCGCTGATGCGCAAATATCCGGCGGTATCCGGCGAGATTTGGGATCTTAAAGCAACCCTTGAAGTTGCGCGGACGATCCTCGCCGAACGCGAGGCCGCCGCCGCCGCGCGAATAACCCTGCGCACCGTGGACTATCTCAAGCAAGAATTGCCCGGTCCGGTCGACGCGATCTTTGTCTCCAACATCATCCATAGCGAGACCGCGGAGACCAACTCAAGACTGCTGCGCAAGTGCTTTCGATCGCTCGCCCGAGGTGGCACCATCGTGATCAAGGATCACGTGATGAACCGCGAACTGACTCATCCGCGCTCGGGCGCGGTCTTCTCGCTCTATCTGCTGCTTGCGACGCGCGGGCGCGACTACTCGTTCGAGGAAATCGCAGGATGGCTCGGCGACGCCGGTTTCAGCGGCGCACGCCGCGAAGATCTACCAAGTCCGCCGTTTAGCTCTTCCCTGGTGATCGCTGCCAAGCCGTGATGAATCCGCGAGTCCCGAAATTGCGCACCCGCGCGCATGTTCTGGCGCTGGCGCTGTCCTGCACGGCGTTAGTCGCGCTTGCGGGATGCGCCCTGGGGCTCACCACTGTCGCACCGGCCGCGCTGAGCCTCGGCGAATACGCCGGGATTCAAGTTGCCAAGGGCCCTGACCGCAATACTGCCGGACCGGAAGATGAGCAGGGCGAGCGCTGCGACACGCTGGTGCAGACTCCGCCGGGAGTCGAGGAAATTCGCAAAAACGCGGACGACGAAATCGAGTCGCGGCAGTGGCGCCTGGTCGATTCCGATGACGGAATGAAATGGGCGATCGTGCAACAGAAGATGGCGCCATCGGGCGGATGGCAGCCCAAGCCCGGAATCTCCAAGCTGCAATTCTCGCCCGAGCTTAAAAGCCAGCTCAAACGCGGCGGCGATCCGAAGTACCTCGCCTACGCGCCCGAAGATACCGAAACGATAGCCGACAGCGATCAGGAAACGACCGTAACTGAAGTGTTCGGTCCGCCTATCGGCAAATTCCAATGGCACGGGCGTACCTACGGATACGTGCTGGTTAAAAAGCTCCCCTGCTTCAAACAGCTCAATTGAAAATCACCGGCGACCCAGGCATGACGCGGCGATTGGCAGCGCTCGGGATCTTCGCCGCCGCCTTCGCGCTCGCGCTGGCATGCGCGGCCATGCGGTCATACGCTGGTGCGATGGAATCCGCCGCGGACCAATCTGTCGGCCATCCGAATCCGGCAGCATGGCCGGACAACGCGCTCAGCATCGCGACCCTCGGGCACGCGACGTTGCTGATGAATTACCTGGGCGTGCGCGTGCTCACCGATCCGTCGCTGTTCGATCGGGTCGGACTGGCATTCGATTCGATCTTCACCATCGGGCCGCGGCGCGTAACTCCGCCGCCGCTTGCGCCGGGCGAATTGCAGAACCTCGACGTCATCCTGATCACGCATGCGCATATGGATCATCTGGATATACCGTCGCTCAAGCGGCTTCCGAAAAGCGCGACGGTGATCGCGTGCGACAAGTGTTCAGAGCTGATCACTCCTCTGGGTTTCACCGATGTACGTGAGCTCAAGTGGGGCGAATCAACCGAGATTAAGGGTCTGACCGTCCGCGCGATGGCGGCCAAACATTGGGGCAAGCGCTGGCCTCCGTTCGGCGGCGCCTACGGCTTCAACAGTTACGTGCTCGAAAAGAACGGTGTGCGGATGCTGCTGGCGTGCGACAGCGCGGCCACCGAGGTGTTCGCGGCGCTGGCGAGCGATCCGCCCGAGGTCGCGGCGTTTTCGATCGGCGCATATGACCCGTGGATCCGCAATCACGCGAATCCCGAGCAGGTCTGGGCGATGTTCCAGCAGACCGGTGCGAAGTATCTGCTGCCGATTCATTGGGGGACGTTCAAGCTCTCAAAGGAGCCGATGGACGAGCCGCTTTCGCGGCTGATACGAGCAGCCGGAGATCAGTCCAATCGGATCGTGCTGCGGCAGATTGGCGGGACGTGGCAGCTCCCTGAAAACGACATGGTGCGCGCGCTTGCCGCGGGCGAGTCCTCGCCACACGCGGCGTCATCGCCCGCGCGCTAATTGCTTGCTCGCTTCGGCGATCCGGCTGCGCGCGATAGCCGCATACGCAGGGTCGCGCTCGATTCCAAGCCATCGCCGCCCGAGCGTCTGTGCGGCAACCGCCGTCGTGCCCGTGCCGAGAAAACAATCCAGTACTAATTCATCCGGCTTGGTCCACAGCCGTACGATTCTCTCTGCAATCGCGAGCGGCTTCTGCGTTGGATGCTTGCCGGTGCTACGCTCGGAGCGCGGCGTACACGGAATGCTCCACAGGTTGCGGAGTTGCTTGCCGCCGCCGATCTCCTTGGACCCCGCGTAGTCGAAGGTCCAGTGGCTCGCGCGCTCGGGCGAATTGTTGCACGCCCAGATCACGTATTCGGTGCTCTCGGTCGGAAGACGGCCGGTGATGTTCGGCTGCGCGTTGGGCTTGAACCAGGTGATCTGCTGCAGGATGCGCCGGCCCAGCAACTGCCCGAGCACGTATCCGATCACATAGATGTTATGGAAGCTGCCGAACACCAGGATGTTGCCGTTTGGACGCACCACGCGGCAAACCTCGCTGAGCCATCGCCGCGTGAACTCGACGTACTCCTCAGCAGTGAACTGGTCCCAGCGCTGCTCCATCGTGACGTGCGAGCTGAACGCCCATTTGAGGCCTTTGCGCCGGCTCATGTTGTAGGGAGGATCGGTGATACACGCGTCGATCGACGCGTCGGGCCATCCGCTCATCACGGCGATCGCGTCGCCCTCATGGATGACACCGGTCGCAACGGTGTCAGCTTGCTCGGGGCGCGGATCAGGCACGCTTGCGCTTCTTCGAGAGATAATCGACCAGCATGTATTCGCCCAAGTGATCGGGACGCGTGTAGAGCGCGCGGCCGCGATTGATCTGCGTCATTTTCTCGACGAAAGCCCGCAGGCTCGGCGAGTCGTCGAGCATGAAGGTGTTGATGGTGATGCCTTTGCGGGTGATGCGCTCGACTTCCTTTAGCGTCTCCTGCGCGGCGCGCATGCTGATGCCGCCGAACGAGAGCGGCCATTCGCAGTAGAGCCGCTTGTTCAGAAAATACGCGGTCGGCTGCCCGTCGGTGATCACGATGATGTGCTGGTTGCGTGACGGATGCCGCCCGAGGAGGTCCGACGCGAGGCGCAGTCCGTCCTGCAGGTTCGTGAACGGGTCGCCCATGTTCCACGACGCTTCCGGCAGATCTTTCAGCTTCAGCTCGACCGCGCGGGTGAAGAAGCCGACGATCGAAAAATAATCGCGCGGGAACTTCGACCTTATGAGCGTCTCCATCGCCATCGCGACTTTCTTCGCCGCCGCGAATCGCCCCTCCCAGCTCATCGACCACGACATGTCGAGACACAGCACCGTCGATGAAGTGCTGCCGAAGTCGCTTTCGTAAATCTCGAAGTCGCTCGGCGCGAGTTCGAGCGGCACGCCGGCCTTGCGCGCCAGCGCTTTCTTAAGCGTCCCAACCAGATCAAGATTCATCGGGTCGCCGAAGGTGTAGGGCTTGGTTTCGTCCGGGCGCATCTCGGTGACGCCGCGATGGTCGGTGGCGTGGGAACCGCCGCGGTCCTTGAGCAAATTCTGATAGATGTCCCGCAGCGCGAGCTGACCGATGCGCCTCACGCCCTTGGGCGAGAGCTGAAAATGATCGCCCTTGGGCATCACGTAGCCCGAGTCCGCCAGCAGCACCATCACCTGTTTCAGATTCTGAAAATCCTTGGCCGCCTGCTGTCCGAGAATCTGCTGGAGATCCTCCATCGAGATGGTCTCGAAGTTTCCTGACATCAGGTCCTGTTCGAGCTGGCGCATCCGTTCCATCTCGCGCATCAGCTCGAGCGACTCCTGATAGCCCAGGCTCTTCTGCCCGTGGAACATATGCTGATTGCGATCGCGGAAGTTTTCCAGATCGCGGATATTTTCGTACTCCTCCAGCAGCTCGTCGAAATCAGCTTTGGCCTGCGCGTCCTCGAAGTCGTAGCTCTCGAGCTTGCGGATCGCTTCGGAGAGCCGACGCGGCGTGCGCGAGAGCTCGCGCTGCTTGTCCTCGACGCCGGGCTTCTGCCCTTTCAGCGAATCGAGAGTGTTGCGCTCGCGGTTCAGAACATCTTCGAGCTTCTGCTCCATTTCGGAGAGCGAGGTTTTGAGATTGAAGTCGCGATAGCGCTGGCGCATCTCCTGGCGCAGTTGCTCGATAAATTCCTCGAGCCCCATCACCTGCACGCCGTCGAACTCCATCCCCTGGCGCATCATCCAATCCATCGCCTGGCGGACGTCGTCGGTATAGGACATGTACTCAGCGAGCTTCTCGAATACCTTGTCGGCGTCGAGCTTGAGCTTCTGAGTGCCGTCCCACTGCGTGTAGCGTGTATTAACCATCGCGTTCGTTACCGCTCAGGCGAAACCGATCAAGAGTGATATGCGAAGCGGCCGCCCTGGCGGTCCTTGTTGAGTTTCTGATGGAGGTGCAGTCCTTCGAAAATAAACTCGCTCGCTGCCGCCATCAGACCCGGAGTCTCGAACGGCCCGAGCGCCGCAATCGCCTCGCGCAGGCCGGTGACCTCGCGCAGCGGCTCCATGTACTCCGACGACGGCGCGCGATCGGAAACCTCGACGCCCCAGCCCTGCTCGAAATAGCTGCTGACCTTCTTCAGATCGTCGAGCTTGAGATAACGATCGAAGACTTTCAGCACCGCGCGATTGATCAGCCGCTCGACCAGGTCGTCTTCCTTCTTGTCTTCGCCCACGTATTCGAGCTCGATCTTTCCCGCGGTCGAGGCGTAGAGCGAATGCAGGTCCGAGATGCGCGGCACGATTTCGTTCTCGCCATTGACGACCGAGCGTTTCTCGGCGTTCGAGAGCACCGACTCGAAGTTGTTGATCGTAACGCGAACCGAAACTCCCGACGACTGGTTAATCTCGTTCGAGCCGCGCGCCTCGAAGGTAATCTGCGCGATGATCTCCTTCAAAAATTGCGGAATGCGCACGTCCATCCCGGGGCGCGGCGGATACAACGCCTCCTGCTCCATGATCGCGATTTCGTCCTCGATCTTCTTGGGATAGTGCGTGCGAATCTGGATATCGAACCGATCCTTGAGCGGCGTGATGATCCTGCCGCGCGAGGTGTAATCCTCCGGGTTGGCGCTCGCGACGAACACTACGTCCACCGGCAGGCGAATCTTGTAGCCTTTGATCTGGACGTCCTTCTCTTCCATCAGGTTGAACAGCCCCACCTGCACCTTCTCGGTCAGGTCCGGCAGCTCATTGATCGCGAAGATACCGCGGTTGGTGCGCGGGATAAGGCCGTAGTGGATCGTCTCCTCGTCGGCAAGGTAGCGGCCTTCCGCCACCTTGATCGGATCGATCTCGCCGATCAGGTCGGCGACCGACACGTCCGGCGTCGCGAGCTTCTCGGCGTAGCGGCGGTCGCGGCCGATCCAGTGAATCTCGAGCTCTTCGCCTTTCTCCTCGGCCATCCGGCGGCATCGGCGGCAAATCGGCGCGAACGGATCGTCGTCGATCTCGCATCCCGCCACCGCGGGCACGAACTCGTCGAGCAGGCTCACCAGCGCGCGGATGATCCGCGACTTTGCCTGTCCGCGTTCGCCCAGGAAGATCATGTGATGCCCCGCGAGGATCCCGTTTTCGATCTCAGGCACCACTGTCTCTTCATAGCCGACGATTCCCGGCAGGATGCCCTCTTTCGCGCGCAGCCGTGCGAGCAGGTTGCGGCGCATCTCCATGCGCACCGGGAGAGTTTCATAACCGGCGGAGCGCAGCCCGCCGAGGGTACGGATATTGGTCAGAGTTTGGTCCATCGATAATTCCCGAAGCGCCTTCCCTGTTCAGGATAAACCAGCCTTGATCGCTTTGAAAAGCGGGCTCAGTTGCGCGTAGCTGTCTTCGAGACTCTGCGACAGCACGCGGGTCGAGGCAAGCACCGGCATGAAATTGTTGTCGCCGTCCCAGCGCGGGACCACGTGCCAATGCATATGCTCGGCGAATCCCGCGCCGGCGCTGCGCCCCAGATTCGCGCCCACGTTGACGCCCGACGGCCTCAGCTGCGCGCGCAGGATCGTGATCGACTGCGCCACCAGCTCCCCGATTTCGATCCGCTCGTCGCGCGTCAGCAGTTCAGGCGACGCGACATGGCGCCGCGGTGCGATCATCACGTGGCCATTGCTATACGGATAACGATTGAGCATCACGACCGCGCGCGGGGTCTCGAGTATCACCAGCCGCTTGCGCCGGCCGGCCGCCGTCAGGCGCGCGAAGCAGAAAATGCATTCGGGCTTTCCGCCCGGCGAGGAGCGCAGGTAGGTGTAGCGCCACGGCGCCCACAGGCGCATCCCGGCCGGCGGCGGCGATGCGTCTGTTCGCGCGGGCTTAACGCGCCGCTTCGTCCGAACCATTAACCTCGATGCGAAGTTCCTTGCCCGCGCGGAAAAACGGGATGCGCTTGGCGTCCACCGGCACTACTTCTCCGGTCTTGGGGTTGCGCCCCTGGCGCGCGCGGCGATCCTTGACCCCGAAACTGCCGAAGCCGCGAATTTCGATTCGTTTGCCGCCCGCCAACACATTCGCCATCGCATCGAACATCGCGTTGACGATTGTCTCGGACTGCCGATGCGAGCAGCTATGATGACGCGACAGCAGCTCTTCGATAATCGCGCGCTTGGTCATGGCCGTGGCAGTGCGATTATTCCCCGGCGGCGCGGTTAGCGGTCGCGGCGTCCGCGCGAGGCGCGGCGGTCACCGTCATCGCGATCGAGGCGCAATTCCTCGTTCAGGATATCCTCCATCGAGAATCGCGCATTCTCATGCTCGCGCTTGAGATACGCCTGCATCTCTTCGCGCTCCTCGTGCGCCTTGAGCGCCTTGATCGACAAGCCGATGCGCCGTTCCTTGGGGTCGAGCTGCACCACCAGCGCTTCGAGCTGGTCGTCAACCTTGAACAGTGATGACGGCTTGTCCACGCGCTCGTTCGAGAGCTGCGAGATGTGGATCAATCCTTCGATTCCCTCTTCGATCTCGACGAATACGCCGAAATCCGCAACCGAGCTGACCTTGCCATGGATCCGGGTGTTGAGCGGATAACGCTCTGCGATCGTGTTCCATGGATCGGGCGTGAGTTGCTTGACGCCCAGGCTGACGCGCTCGTTCTCGGCGTCGATCCCGAGCACCACCGCTTCGACGTCGTCGCCCTTCTTCACCATCTCGCTCGGATGCCGGATCTTCTTGGTCCACGACAAATCCGAGATATGCACCAGTCCGTCGATTCCCGGCTCGATTTCCACAAACGCGCCGAAGTCGGTGATCGACTTCACTTTGCCCGAGACATGGCTGCCCACGGGATGCTGTTCGGCCAGCGCAACCCACGGATTCGGTTCGGTCTGCTTGAGTCCGAGCGAGATGCGCCGGTTGGCTTCATCGACGCCGAGCACCTGCACTTCCACGCCGTCTCCTGGATTAACCACCTTCGACGGATGAACCGCGCGCTTGCTCCAGCTCATCTCGGAGACGTGGATCAGTCCCTCGACGCCCTTTTCGAGCTCGACGAATGCGCCGTAATCGGTGACGCTGACGACCTTGCCGTGAACTCGGGTGCCCGGAGGATAAAGCTCATTCACCTTGCTCCACGGATCGGCCATGATCTGTTTCATCCCCAGCGACACGCGCTCGCGCTGCGCGTCGTACTTGAGGACCACGACCTTTACTTTCTCTCCGACCTTCAGAACTTCCGACGGATGCGCCAATCTGCCCCACGACATGTCGGTGATATGGAGCAGGCCGTCGATTCCGCCGAGATCGATGAATGCGCCGTAATCGGTGATGTTCTTGACCGTACCCTCAAGAATGACGCCCTCTTCCAGAACTTTGAGCGTCTGCTCCTTGAGCGAAGTGCGTTCCCGTTCGAGCACGCTACGGCGCGAGACCACCACGTTGCCGCGGGCGCGATTGAACTTGAGGATCTGAAATCGTCCGCGCTGGCCGACGTAGCGATCGAGGTTGCGCGCCGGACGGATATCCACATGCGAGCCGGGCAGAAACGCCGGCACACCGATATCGACTTTGAGGCCGCCTTTGACTTTACCCAGCACCACGCCTTCGACCGGAGTCTCGGACTGGAAGGCGCGGTCGAGCTCGCGCCAGACTTTGAATTTCTCGGCCTTCGCGTGCGAGAGCATCACCGTTCCGTTGTCGGTTTCGGTGCCCTCGAAGTAAACGTCGACCTCGTCGCCTTCCTTGACGGTCGGATTTCCGTTGGCGTCGTAGAATTCGGCGACGGGGACCTGGCCCTCGCACTTGTAGTTGATATCGATGATGACATAGTCGCGGGTTATGAGGAGGACTCGCCCGATGAGCACATCACCGGGGCGTGGAGCCTTGAGGCTCTCTTCCATCAGCGACTCGAAATCATTTTCTCCTCCGCCGAGTTTTTCAGGCAAAACTTTCTCCATGTAGTGGGACCTTCCGGGAACTCCGATGCTGGTGCGAAACTTACAACCGGGCTAGCTGCGTTTCAACCCCTTATCTGCGTTGGCCGCAGACAATATATGTTCTTTTATCGCATTTGTGACCGCAGGTATATCGAGCGCGGTCGAGTCCACGACTATAGCATCATCCGCACGCTTAAGCGGAGCGAGCGCCCGGCTCGAATCGCGCGCGTCGCGCTCACGCAGTTGATCGAGCACCTGCTCGAAGGTTATCGACGTGCCCTTGGCGGCCAATTCCTCGTAGCGCCGGCGCGCGCGCACCGCCACCTCGGCGTCGAGAAAGAACTTGAACTCGGCGTCGGGAAAGATCGCGGTGCCGATATCGCGCCCTTCCATCACCACTCCCCCCTCGCCACCGGCCGCGCGCTGCAACTCGCGCATCCGCGCCCGCACCGCACCGATCGCCGACAAGCGCGAGGCCAGGTCGCTAATCGCGGGATCGGCGACGCGATCGGTCACGTCGGCGCCATCGAGCAGAATTCGCTCGCCTTCGAATGAAATCCGGATCGCGGCAAGTATCGGAGCAAGCCGCGTTTCCAGATCCGCCGCCGACGGATCGATCCCCGCCTCGTGCGCCGCGATCGCTACCGCGCGATACATCGCGCCGGTGTTCAGATATCGAAACCCCAGTTCCCGCGCCAAGGCGCGAGCGACGGTCGATTTGCCGGCGCCGACCGGTCCATCTATCGCGACGATAGGTTTCGCGCGCGTCACTTCAGTCTCTCGCGCATCGCGCGGCCCCGGTTAAACAGATGTTCGAGTGCCGCGATCTCGCCGGTTTCGATCAGCTCCTGGAATTCATCGACGGTAGATCCGAACAACTTGAGCGCGGCAACGATCGCGTGTCGATTGGTAATAAAGATGTCGCGCCACATCTCCCACGACGATCCCGCAAGCCGCGTCGTGTCACGCAGTCCGCTGGCGCCGAACTCCGCCGCCAGCATCCCGCCCACGCGTTCGTCGGCGAGCGCCGCGCCCAGAGCACTCGCGACGATCTGCGGCAGATGGCTGGCGCGCGCCAGAATCGCGTCGTGCAGATCGGGATCCATCTTCTCGACCTTCGCGCCGGTCGCCGCCCACAGCGCCTCGATCCGTGCGATCGCGTCGGCAGTGCTCTTCGCTGAGGGGGTGACAATCACGCGCCGTCCGCGGAATAATTCCGGATCGGCGGATACTGCTCCAACGGTTTCCTTCCCGGCCACGGGATGCGCCGCGACCAGCGCCATACCGGAGGGAATCAGCGGCTCGAGTTCGCGCACGATCCATCCCTTGACGCTGCCGACATCGGTGATAACGGCGTTCGGCGCAAGATTCGGGAGCATCTGCTCGAGCGTCGCGCGCATCGTCAAGATCGGCACCGCTAGCATCAGCAGGTCTGCGCCGCGCGCCGCCTCGGCCGGATCGCGCGTGGCGGCGTCGAGCATCCCGCGCTCGAGCGCGACATCCAGATTCGCCTGTGTGCGTCCAAGTCCGACGATTCGCCCGACCAGACCCTCGCGCCGCGCGACCATCGCGAGCGAGCCGCCAATCAGCCCGACGCCCGCGATCGTCATCTGTTTGAATAGCTGCGCCATCGGCTCGCGCGGTCAGCGCGGGATTACTTGCTCGAGCGCCTCGATGAGGCGGCGATTTTCCTCGGGCAGCCCGACGCTGATTCTCACGTGGCGCGGATAGCCGTAGCCGTTCATCGGGCGCACGATCACGCCCTTGCGCAACAGCGCGTCATACACCGCGCGGCCGTCGCCGACCTCGGTCAGGATAAAATTGGCATGGCTCGGCACGAAGGGGAGCCCGAGGCGGCGGAACTCGCCTTCGAGATGCGCCATCCCCTGCGCGTTGACTTTGAGCGTGCGCTCAACGTGCGCCGTGTCGTCCATCGCGGCAACCACCGCGACCTGCGCGAGCGAGGTGACGTTGAACGGCTGGCGGACGTTGTTCAGCAACCGGATGATATCGGGCTGCGCAACCGCGTAGCCGGCGCGGAGTCCCGCAAGGCCGAAAATTTTCGAGAACGTGCGCATCGTGACGATCAGCCGCCGCCCGTCGTGATCCTCGAGCGAGTCAGGATACTCGGGGTCGCGCACGAACTCGAAGTACGCCTCGTCGGCGACAACCACGACGTGCTCGGGCACGCGCGCGAGAAACCGTTTCCACTCCGCGCGGCGATAGATCGTGCCGGTGGGATTATTTGGATTACCCAGAAATACGAGGCGGGTGTTCGCGTCGATCGCGCCGGCGATCGCATCGAGGTCGTGCGCGTAGCCGTCACCCGTCGGCGCCGCTTTGAAGCTGCCACCGGCGGCCAAAGTCGCCAGCGGATAGATCGCGAATGCATGCTCGGAGAAAACCGCATTCAGCCCGGGCCGGATAAACAGGAACGCGAGCAGGGTGATCACCTCGACCGAGCCGCCCGCCGCGAAGATCTGCTCGGGAGCGACATGATGCTTCTCCGCGATTTTTTTTCGCAGCTCGTAGCATCCGCCGTCGGGATAGCGGTTCAGGTCCGCGAGCGCGGCTTTGACCGCCGCAATCGCGCGCGGCGAAGGGCCGAGAGGATTTTCGTTGGACGCGAGCTTGACCGGCTCTCCGATCCCGAGCTCGCGCTGCAACTCCTCGATCGGCTTTCCCGGCTCGTAGGGATTTAGCGCCGCAACCGGCGGTAGAACCAGATCGTCAGCTTTGATCAAGGGAGTTGAGCAGCCGCGCTAGCCGGCGGCCGACCTGCCTTCAGGATACGATCCCAGCACTTTGGAAAAAAGGGCTTCGCGCTCGAGCGCCTTGAGCGCGCGCTTGAGCTTGGGGTCCTCGCTATGCCCGGAAAGATCGACGAAGAAAATATATTCCCACGGACGCGAGCGCAGCGGACGCGATTCGATTTTCGAGATGTTGATCGAGTTGCGCGCAAACAGGCTGATCGCCTTGAACAGCGCACCAACCTTGTCGGCCACCGCGAACAGCACCGTGGTCTTGTCCGCGCCGGTGCGCTCGACCGGCCGCGCACCCATCACCAGGAAGCGCGTGGTATTGGTCGCGAGGTCCTGGATATTCTCGGCGATAGCAGCCAGCCCATACGCGGCGCCAGCCTCGCGCGAGGCGATCGCGGCGAGTGACGGATCGTGCGCGGCGCGCTCGGTTGCAAACCCGTTCGACGCCACTGCCTCGGTCTCGCAACTGGGAAAGTTGGCCTGCAGATATCCGCGGCACTGCCCGAGCGACTGCTGATGCGCCACGATCTTGGTGATCGCGCGGGGATCCCCGCTCAGCGACAGCAGCGAGTGGCGAACCGGCAACAGGATCTCTCCGATAATCTTGAGCCGCGTGTCGATCAGCAAATCCAGTGTTGACACGACTGAGCCTTCGGTCGAGTTCTCGACCGGCACCACGCCGAAATCAGCACGTCCGTTCTCGACCGCCTGGAACACCGCCGCAAACGAGCTAAGCGGTGCGAACTCGACGCTCGAGCCGAAACGTTCGCGCGCGGCCTCATGCGAGTAAGTATGCTCCGGTCCCAGAAATGCGATCCGCGCCGCGTGCTCGAGTCCGCGGCAGGCGGAAATCACTTCGGTGAAGATGCTCTTGATATGCTCGGGCGCAAGCGGTCCCGGATTCTCCGCGATCATCCGATCGATAATCGCCCGCTCGCGCGAGGGCACGTACACGATCTCGCCGCTCGAGTGTTTGAGATGTCCGACCTGGAGGGCAATTCCGCCGCGCATCGCGACCAGGTCGAGGATCTTGTGATCGATCTCGTCGATTCGTTCGCGCAGGCTCGCGAGCGAGGGACGCTCCTCGGCGCTAGCGTCGCGCTGCTCGGCGCGAGTCCCCTTTGTACGCGCGGGAGCGCTCTTTTTCGCAGTCCGGGAAG
>JBARDN010000329.1:0-11299 GCA_049795175.1 Binataceae bacterium (SeqCode)
ACAGGGCCTTGATCGCGACGGGATTCTCTATCCGGACAATTTCGTTGCGCATCCCGCGCGCAAGGTCGAGGATACGGCGAAATTCTGGACCGAGGCGATTCGCACGCTGCGGCCGGGCGTGTCGGAGTTGTACGCGCATCCGGCGCTCGCGCGCGCGGAGCTGCGCGGATGCGCCAACGATGCGGATCAGCGCGAGGCCGACTTCCGCTTTTTCACTTCGGAGCAGGCGCGGCGATTGGTCGCCGACGAAGGAATCAAGCTGATTGGTTACCGCGAACTCCGCGACGCGATGCGCGGGAATAATTCGTGAACCATTCTTGCGTTGAAGAGGCCGCCGGGACGGCGGCCCTACTGAATTCAGTAGGACCGGCGTCTCGCCGGTCACTCCCAGATAGAGAATTGAGAACTTCAGGAATTAGAT
The DNA here is from genome assembly GCA_049795175.1 of Binataceae bacterium (SeqCode). GTDB lineage: Bacteria > Desulfobacterota > Binatia > Binatales > Binataceae > JBARDN01. Next base: position 422 of record JBARDN010000329.1, read on the forward strand.
AACTTGGAACTCACACGGCTCAGAGGATTTCGCGATCTGCTCGGCGCCGACGCTCGCGCGATGAGTCTTGCGGAAGATTGCGCGCGCGAGATCGCGCTGCACTACAACTATTCGGAGATTCGGATTCCCGCGCTCGAGCGAATCGAGCTGTTCGCGCGCTCGACCGGCGAGACTTCCGACGTTGTGGAGAAGCAAATGTATTCGTTCGTCGATCGCGACGAATCTGAAACCACCGTCGCGCTGCGCCCGGAAGGAACGCCCGGCGTGGTCCGCGCTTATATCGAAGCCGGACTCGACCGCAGCGATCCGGAGCAGCGCTTCTTCTATTCGGGTCCGGTGTTCCGGCGCGAGCGTCCGCAGAAGGGACGCTATCGGCAGTTCTATCAATTTGGGGTCGAGGTCTTTGGGCGTATCGACCCCGCCTGCGACGCCGAGATGCTGGTGATGGCCGACGAGATTTGCAAAAGGCTGGGGATCGCCACGCGATGCGAGGTCAATTCGATCGGCGATGCTACCTGCCGGCCGGCATTTCGCGCCGCGCTGATCGAATGGGGCCGCGCGCATCTGGACCAGCTCTGCGCCGATTGCCACCACCGGATCGATCGCAATCCGCTGCGCCTGCTCGATTGCAAAATCGACGTGAAGCTCGCCGCGACTGCTCCCTCGAGCCTCGACTACTTGTGTGAAGATTGCCGCGTCCACTTTGATAGCGTTCGATCGCTGGCCGCGGCTGCGGGCGTCGAGACGACGATCAATCCGCGACTGGTGCGCGGGCTCGACTACTACACGCGCACCGCGTTCGAGTTCATGGCCGAAGGTCTCGGCGCGCAGAGCACCGTGATCGGCGGAGGGCGTTACGACGGCCTGGTCGAGGCGATGGGCGGTGCGGCGATCGCGGGGATCGGCTTCGGGATGGGCGTCGATCGAATGGCGATCGCGCTCGAAGCGGCGGGCCTGGTTCCATCCGCGAAACCGGATGCGATGGTGATCGCGATGGGCGCGAACGCTGTGGCGAGCGCGGTCGCGATGGTGCGGGAGCTGCGCCAGAGCAATCTTCGAATCGAGATGGGCTCGCCCGAGCGCAAGCTTAAGCCGCTGCTCGCGCGGGCGGCGAAAATCGGCGCGCGCTTCGCCGTGATCGTCGGCGACAACGAACTCGCGCGCGGCGTCGTCCAGCTCAAGAACCTCAGTTCCGGCGAGCAGCGTGAAGTTGAGACGGCCGGACTGGCGGACGCGATCGCGAATTAATCCTGACTATTCCTTGCGCTCGATGCCGCAGGTATCCTGCGCAGAGACTTCCCCGAGCTACGGAGCCAATGCCCAAAGCAGAAACCTATTCACCGCTGCCGCCGTGGCCGCGCACCGATTATTGCGGCACGCTGAGCGCGGCAGACACTGGGCGCGAGGTCGCGCTGTACGGATGGGTTCAAACCCGCCGCGACCATGGCGGACTTATCTTTATCGATCTTCGCGACCGCGAGGGTCTGGTGCAGCTGGTGCTGAATCCTGAGCGCGACGCAAAATCGCACGCAACCGGCGCGCAGGCGCGCAGCGAATTTTTTGTCGCGGTGCGCGGAACCGTGGTGCGCCGTTCCGACAGCACGATCAACGCCGAATTGCCAACCGGCGAGATCGAAATCGCGGTCAGCGCGTTCGAGATTCTAAACGTATCGCCGCCGCCTCCATTTCCGATCGGCGACGAGGACACTGCCGCCGAAGAGATTCGGCTCAAATACCGCTATCTGGATTTGCGCCGCCCCGCGATGCAAAGGAACCTGCGCTGGCGGCATCTGGCGCTTCAGGCGATCCGCAATTTTCTCGACGACCGGGGTTTTATCGAGGTCGAGACGCCGATTCTGTTCAAGTCCACGCCTGAGGGCGCGCGCGATTATTTGGTGCCGAGCCGGGTCAATCCCGGCAAATTCTATGCACTGCCGCAATCACCGCAGATTCTGAAACAAATCCTGATGATCGGCGGATTCGATCGCTACTACCAGATCGCGCGGTGCTTTCGTGACGAAGATTTGCGCGCGAACCGCCAGCCCGAGTTCAGCCAGATCGATCTCGAGATGACCTGTCCGCGGCCCGAGGATGTGCAGTCGGTTGCCGAGGGGATGATCGCCGCCGCCTATCAGCGCGTGCTCGAAATCGATATCAAGCCGCCGTTTATCCGGATGCCGTACGCCGAAGCGATGGAGCGTTTCGGAACCGACAAGCCGGACCTGCGCTTCGGACTGGAGATAAAGAACCTGACCGCGGCGTTCGCCAGCACCTCGTTCAAGGTTTTCGCCGAAGTGATCGCGCAGGGCGGCGCCGTGTACGCGATTAACCTGCCCGGCGCGAATCAACTAAGCCGCCGCGAGCTCGACGAGATGACTGAGGCTGTGCGCACGCGCTACTCGATGGGTCTTGCGTGGATCAAAGTGCAGGACGCCGCATGGCAAGGACCGATCGCGAAGTTCCTGACCGACGCCGAGCGCGCGAGCGCGGCCACGATTGCCGCTCTGAAGGCCGGCGACACGATGCTCTTGATGGCGGGAGCGCCGGACAAAGTACGGCCGGTTCTCGGCGATCTGCGCCTGCAGCTCGGGACGAAATTTGCGCTCGCGAACAAGGCCGACCTCAGGTTTTTGTGGATCGTCGATTTCCCGCTGTTCGAGTACAGCGAAGAAGACCAGCGCCTGGTTTCGGTGAATCATCCGTTCACTGCACCCCATCCTGACGATCTGCTGATGCTCGACTCGGCGCCGACTCGCGCACGCGCGATCGCTTACGACATGGTGCTCAACGGACAGGAACTGGGCGGAGGCTCGATCCGTATCCATAGCCGCGAACTTCAGCTTAAGGTATTCGAGTTGCTGGGACTCTCGCGAGAAGAAGCGGTTGATCGTTTTGGATTCCTGATGGAAGCGCTGGGATATGGCGCGCCGCCTCACGGCGGATGCGCGTTTGGCGTCGATCGGCTGTGCATGATGCTGTGCGGCACGGATTCGCTGCGCGACGTGATCGCATTTCCAAAGACGCAGAAGGCGGTCGATCCGATGAGCGGAGCGCCCTCGGAAGTCGATCCGCGCCAGCTCCGCGAGTTGTCGATCAAGGTGACGTCATGACGACCAACCGAATCGCGCGGCGCGCTGTCTCGATCGCGATTGGCCTGGCAATGGGCCTTGCGATGAGCTTCGCCGCCGCCGGATGCGTCCCGATCGCCAGTGATACCCTCGAAGGCGCCAAGCAGACCGTCGAGGACCTTAAGCCCAAGGATGTGACGACTCACGCAGTGCGCTCGATCAAAACCATCACGATCAATCAGATCGCGGTGATGCCGGTGATCGATGCGCCCGCGCCCGGAGACGATTCACTGGCGCCGGGAGCCGGCGATTCGATTACCGCAGAGTTGTACAGCCAGGCCGCGGTCGCCGGCGGATGGGAGTTGATTCCTCAAGACGACGTCGCGCAGGCGCTGCAGAAGATGCCGCCGACGACGGTGGACAATCTCGATCGGAACGCGCTCGAACTTGGACATCAGGTTTCGGCTGACGGCGTACTTTACGGCAAGGTCGAGCGCTACAAGGAGCGAGTCGGGCTGGCCTATGCGTCGGCATCGCCGGCGTCGGTGACCTTCGAGCTGAAATTTGTCGATATCAAGAGCAAGCAGGTCGTATGGACTGCGCGCTTCGCGAAATCGCAGAAGGCGTTGTCGCAGAATATTTTCAACCTGGTGAACTTCGTGCAGACCTCAGGGCGATGGGTTCGGGCCAACGAAATCGCGCAGGAGGGCGTGCAGCAGGCGGTCGCCGATCTCCACGGCGATTTGAACCTGGAGAAGAACGTCAAACGCTTCGAGACCGGAAGCTACGGCCAGCAAAAATCCGGACAGCAGCGTTACAATTTCTCCAATGGCGCCAACGGTTTGTACTGATTGCGCAGAGGCCGGCGTCACGCCGGTCTCTTCAATCCCATGGCGAGTGGAGCTTCATCCGCAGCGCTGCCGCTACCGCAGGATGCGTTACGTAGCCGTTGTAGGTGTTGAGGCCGTGGCGGATCGCCTTGTTCGCACGTCCCGCCTCCAGCAGTCCGCGATCCGCGATATCGAGCGCATAGGTCAAGGTCGCGTTGGTGAGCGCATAGGTGGACGTGTGCGGCACCATCGCGGGCATGTTCGTTACGCAGTAATGCACCACGCCGCTCTTGATGAAGGTCGGCTTGCCGTGTGTGGTGGGGCGCGAGGTCTCCGAGACACCGCCCTGGTCGATCGACAAATCGACGATCGCAGCGCCCGGTTTCATCTTCGCAACCAGCGCGGATGAGAGCAGCCGCGGCGTGCGCGCGCCGGCAACCAGCACCGCTCCAATAACCAGATCCGCCTGACAGACTTCCTCTTCGAGCGTCGCGCGATTGGACATCACCGTCGTCGCGTGGCCGGCGAGCAGATCGCTCAGGTAGCGCAGGCGCGAGGGGTTCACGTCCAGGATCGTGACCTCGGCGCCGATCCCGGCCGCGACCCGGCAGGCGTTGAAGCCCGCGATTCCTCCGCCCAGCACGACCACTTTGCCCGGCCTGACTCCGGGCGCGCCGCTGAGCAAAACGCCGCGTCCGCCGTTGCGTGATTGCAAGCACCACGAGCCGCATTGGATCGCAAGGCGGCCCGCGACTTCGCTCATCGGCGCGAGCAGCGGCAGGCTTCCGTCCTCGAGCTGGATCGTTTCGTAACCAAGCCCGGTGACCCGCCGCGACAGCATCGCATTGGTCAGCCGCCGGTCGGGCGCGAGATGAAGATAGGTGAAGAGAATCTGGCCCGCCCGCATCAGCCGGAACTCAGCGGGTTGCGGCTCCTTGACCTTGAGCACCATCTCGGCGCGCGCCCATACCTGCGTCGCGCCATTTACGATCACGGCGCCGGCGCGGCGATAGTCGTGGTCGCTGAACCCGCTGCCGATTCCCGCGAGGCTTTGCACGACGACTCGGTGACCATGGGTGCGGAAGGCGGCGGCTCCCGCCGGGGTCAGCGAAACCCGCCGTTCGTCGGATTTGATCTCGGTCGGAACACCGATCAGCATCGCGGCTTCTCCTTGCTGGGCGCGTCCGGCCGCGCCATCCGTCATGTTACACGAATCGCGATACGTGAGCCGCTCTTCAGTCAAGTGTTGCAAGAGGACGTGCGCGCGATCAGGATCAGTTAGGAACTTGACAAGAGGAATTACGCCGCGCTTGATGAATTGAAGGGACGGCGCGGGCTGGTGGATCGAAAAAGTCCGCGGCATGCGCAAGCGATCCGGATTCGGGGAGGAGTCATGGAGATCCCACAGGGACTCAAATTTTCAAAAGAACACGAATGGGTCACGACCGAGGACTCCGTCGCGACCGTTGGTATTTCCGATCACGCGCAGGAACAATTGGGCGAAATTGTCTATATCGAGCTTCCCGCGGTCGGCGAGAAGATCAGCAAGGACGATCCGTTCGGCGTGGTCGAGTCAGTCAAGGCGGTCTCGGACATTTACGCGCCGGTGAGCGGCACGGTGATCGAGGTCAACGAGGATTTGCCGGATACGCCGGAGGTAGTTAACGAAGATCCGTATGGCGACGGCTGGCTGATCAAGGTGCGGGTGAGCGATCCGACCGATCTCGAAGATCTGATGGACGCCGACGAATACGCCGAGCTGGTCGCGCGCGAAAAGGAATAGCGCTCAGGTGCGCGGCGCGGGTTCGGCGGGAATCGCCGCGGCGACAGCCTTGGCCACCGAAATCCTGAGCGACGCGGTCTGCCGCGGCGGATCGATAAAGACCATCAGGAACGGGGCCGAGTGCGAAGCGGCGACCGCGAAGTTTTTTTGCGGATCGAGCCGCTGCAGGAATTCGATTTCGCGCGGCGTCATCTCGCCCACCATTTTTTCCGACAGGCCGTTGCCGCAGTATGACGCCTGGCCCGCGATCTGGCGCTGCGCGCCGTCGAGCAGATCCACCGCGATGAGGATGCCGTGAAGCGGATCGTTGCCCACGTTCTCCGCAGTGCCGCTCACCATCAGCGCGTCGGTTCCGCCCTTGATCGGCAGGTACTGCGCACGCACGTCGCGCAACGCAACCAGGGTCGCGGGAACGATTGGGCGGGTGAATCGCGCGCCGAAACCCGGCACCTGCGTCAGCATCCGCGCGCTGGCCGCGGGTTCTCCGCAAATCACCATGCTTGCGAGACCGAATGCGACGGCAACCAGAAAGAAAACCGCTATGAACATTGCGGCGGAATGCGCCGCGCCACGGGACTCTATATACGCGACATCGTCGGGCAGGCGGCCGGTAAAATGGCCGCGCTCGGCAATAGTTGTACGCGCTGCGACGGATGGAGCGGGGACCTTGGGCTCCTCGAATTCCACCTCGTCAGCATGCGGGATACTTCGCGCCGGCCTGGAAAGCGTGACTTCAATCGGAGCAGGAGGCGTGGAGGCAGCGGCGGGCGCGAAATCCTCGGTCGCATCGCCGACCTGCCATTCGTCGTCATTGCGACCGAACTCATGGCGCTCGTCAGGCGAATCCCGATCGGGCTCATCGCGCGTATGGCGTGCGTCGGGGATTTCTTCCTCGCTGGAGATTTTTCCTTCGTCGCTGAAATCAAATTTAAGATTCTCGCCCGGATCCGGATCGTCAGGCGCGCGCGAAAACGGACGATTCATCAAATCGTCGGTCGAGGGCTTGGATGCTTCCGCCGGTTCATCAGCGGGCGTCGTCTGGAAGGGCGCTGGCGGCTCAGGTTCCGGCCCGGGTGCGGAAGGCTCGGGCGGCGCCGACGGCGCGCGCTCGAAACGTTGCGGACGCGCAGCCGCGCTCGAGATATCGCGGACCAGCGCCTTCTTCGGCCGCGCAGAGACCGGGTCGGCGTTGAACACGTGGCCGCATCGCGAGCACTTGAAGGTCGGGGTATCGTCGGGGAGCACTCGCTCGTCGATTCGGTAGCGCGTATGACAGCTAGTGCATTGAATCTCGATCATCACCGCACCTCACAGCCCGGCGCAAAATTTAGCATACGCCGCAGCGGCGCGCACGATACCATCCAGCGCAAATCCGGGCCCGCGCGATGCGCATAGCCCTGCTGGCGCGCCGGTTCGATCCTGCGGGAGGCGGCACCGAGCGCGACCTGATGGTCACGGCCGGTATCCTCGCGCGCACGGGCCATCAGGTCATCGTCTATGCCGACGAGGTTCGCGCCAGCGCAGTCGGCGTGGAGGTTCGCCGGATTGGCGGCGCGCCGCTGCCGCGCGCACTCGCGCTGGTGCGATTCGCATACGCCGCCCCTGCGGCAGCGCGTCGTGACGGCGCTGAGCTGGTGCTGAGTTTCGCGCGAACCATTGGCGCCGATATCCTGCGCTCGGGCGGTGGTGCGCATGTATCCTACGTGCGCACCGCTCGCCGGTGGCGCGGGACGATTCGCGCGCGAGCGATGAGTGTGTCGCCGTATCATCGGGCGCAAATGATCGTCGAGCGGATCGGCTTTCGGGCGCGCACGCTCAAGCGCGTGATCGCGGTATCGAACCTGGTCCGCGACGATTTGGTGCGCCAATTCGGAATTTCGCCACAGCGCGCGGTGACGTTGTACAACGGCGTCGATCTCGAGCGCTTCAAACCCGCGGCAACTTCATCGACGCGCGCTGAGATTCGAACCCGCTACGGAATCCCCGCTGAGGCGGTGCTGATCGCATTCGTGGGTAACGGCTTTGCACGTAAGGGGTTGGGCGCGCTGCTCGAGGCGATGCCGGGGCAGGCTAACGATCCGCATCTGATCGTGGTTGGGAACGATCGCGCCCAAGCGGTGTACGAGCGGCGCGCTGCCCATCTCGGAATTCAGCATCGCGTGATTTTCGCGGGCGCGCAGCCGAACGTCGATCAATTCTTTCAAGCTGCCGACGCGTTTGCCTTTCCTTCCCTGTTCGAGCCGTTCGGCAACGTCGCGCTCGAGGCGATGGCGTGCGGAATTCCCGCGCTCACCAGCGCGGCATGCGGGGTTGCGGAGCTGATGCCGCCGGAGCTGCAATCGGCAGTAGTAGATGACCCTGCCGACGCAAATGAAGTGACGATCAGGTTGGGAGTGATGCTCGGCGCGCGCGAGGCGCTTGCTCCGGTCGCGCTTGCGACTGCGCGGCAGTTCACCTGGGAGCGGCACCAGCGTGAGTTGCTCGCGATAATCGAGTCGGTGGCGCGCGAGCTAAAGACCTAGCCGCCCAGGCCGTCGAACATCCCGCGCGCGACCGCGGCGCGGCGTTCCTCGCGCGCGATTCGCTCGCTCGATGCGCCAGTAGCGCGTGCGACTTTAAGCCGCACCCACGCGACGGCGTTTTTCGCGATGACCTCGAAGGCGGAATGATGTTCGTGCAGCATCCGGCAGCGTCCGCGCTCGCGCGAGACGCGGATAAACCGCTGGCGGTCGGCGCGCGCCGGATCGACCTCGTGATAGACGATCGCCTTGGGCGCGTAGCCGATTTTGTATCCCGCATGGCGTAGCCGCGCAGACATTTCGGTTTCCTCTTCGTGGCCGCCCGCGCCCGGTCCCAGGCGTTCGTCGAAAGGACCGACGCGCGCGATCGCTTCGGCGCGAAAAGCCATGTTGGCGCCGATTACGCCGCGCACCTCGACGGTGTTCTCTCCGCGCTCGAAGATCGGCAGGTCCAGGTACACCCATCGCTCGCCGGCTTTCTGGATTGGATCTTCGGCCGGTGCGACCCGGCCCGCCATCGCGGCGAACTCCGAATGCGCCGCGAAAAATTCCTCGACCGCGTCGAGGTAGTGATCGCCCGGGGCGACGTCGTCGTCGAGAAACACCAGGATCGCGCCGGAGGCCGCGGCGATCGCGCGATTCTGGATGCAGCATTTGCCCGCGCGTGGTTCGTGAAGATGAGTCAGTGGCGGCAGATCCGCGCCGAGATCAGACGGTTCAGCGGTACCATTTTCGGCGACGACAATTTCACGCTCGCGCCCCGCCACTTGCGGCGCGAGGCATCTGAGCAGACGCTCCAGCGAGATGGGACGCTTGTGGGTTGCGATGATAACGGAAAGCTTCATCGCCGAATGATGGTTCAGGACGCGGTCTTGCGAAAGCGCATGATGATATTTTCGTCCATCAGGCAACTCGCGCTGGTCATGAAGCGGAACAGCTCCCGATTGATCGCGCGCTGTGCGGGATCCTTCACGCCGCGCACGTAGAGCATCCACGAAGCGCCCGCGATGAACGGATAGAGCAGGGGTATCGCGAGTTTCGCCTTGAGCTTGCGGCGGCTCTTCCCCAGCGCGTCCATCTTGAGGCCGTATCCGTGCGCCATCCAGTGGAAGTCGTTAAGACCCATCACGTGCCAGTTGCGGCCGTCTTCGACGCGGTAGCGATAGGGCAGGGGAGCGCGGCGTCCTTTGTAGTATCCGGTCAGCAGATAATGAATTCGCGAGGCGACGTTCAGTCGATTCGGCGTAGTCAGAATCGCCGTGCCTCCGGGTTTGAGCACGCGCGCGATTTCGCGCAGGGCGTGCGGGATGTCGGGCAGATGCTCGATCACTTCGAGCATCAGGACCAGGTCGAACTCCGCGTCGCGGAACGGAAGATCGTCGTTGAGATCCGCGGCGACCCATCCGGGGCGCGTGGTGCGCCGCTCGGTAGCGACAACGTTCCATCCGCGCTTGGCCAGCGTCGTGGTGGAGAGGCCGTCGCCGGCGCCGATATCCAGCGCGCGCGCGCCCGGGAAAGGTGCAGGCGCAAGATCGATCGCGCCGCTTACTCGCTCACTCATCGCAACACAGGATTGTGTTTGACCCGCGCGCGCGCCACAAGCGTGCTCATCCGATTACCGGCGGCTTGAATTGGAGCTCGCCGCCGGATAAATCGTATAAGCTCACCCACGCGCGAGAGTGGCGGAATGGCAGACGCGCAAGGCTCAGGACCTTGTGGAGGCAACTTCGTGGGGGTTCAAGTCCCCCCTCTCGCACCAGTCCAAGCCCGCGGATCGTCAATAGGGCGAAGGCTCGCCGCCGGATTCCTTGTTCCCGGAAGTTTCGGATCCATGGCACTTCTGGACGTCGGCGAGGCTCGCGCCTATCGCGGAGGCGATCTCGGCGTCAGAGCGTCCGGATTCGGATTGAAGCTTGACGACGTTGCAATCAACGTGATCGCTCGAGAGCGAGCTGCATCCCGTGAGCGCACCCGCCATCATGAGGGCGCCTGCGGCCGCGGCCACTGCAATTTTTCGGCTGGTTCCACCAAGCATAAAAATTTCTCTCCTCCTCCGAACTCGTCTTCCGAACTCGTCTCGAAACGGGCGGCCCTCCCCGTTTGGGCCATGCGCACCATATTACCATGCGGGCTGATTTGACAAGCGCACATCACGCGCTGGCGGCCACGGCTTGAGGCATTTGTGCGGCGCCAATATGATCGACCTGCAGGTGTTCGATGCCGACGTTCAAAGCTGGCGAACTCCTTCACAGGCTAAACCCTGTGCCACTTAGGATGGTGAAATTGGAACTCGGAAAAACCTACGATCCCAAAGCCGCTGAAGAACGGTGGTTCCAGCAGTGGATTGAGCTCGGTTACTTCAAGGCCGACCCCGAGCGGCCCGGCCCGGTGTTTTCGATCGTCATTCCTCCGCCCAACGTTACCGGGCAGCTGCATTTGGGCCACGCGCTCAACGCGACTCTGCACGACATCATCGTGCGCATGCGCAGGATGCAGGGGTACAACACACTGTGGCTTCCAGGGACTGACCACGCGGGAATCGCAACTCAGAACGCGGTCGAAAAGACACTCGCGAAAGACGGCAAGAATCGACATCAGATGGGGCGCGACGCATTTCTCGATCGTGTCTGGCAGTGGCGCGAGCAATACGGCGACCGCATCATGCTGCAACTGCGGCG
>JBARDN010000330.1:0-60086 GCA_049795175.1 Binataceae bacterium (SeqCode)
TGCGCGTCGAGGAACTCGCCAAGCGTCGCCGCAGTCAGCATCGGCATGTCGCCGTATGCGATCAGCACGTCGCCGGCGTAGTCCGGCGGTAGCGCGGCAATGCCCGCGCGTGCGGCGTCGCCGGTGCCGCGCGGCTCGGCCTGAATCGCGATCGCGATTTGCGCGCTTGCGGCGGCTGCGCGCACCGCGGCCTCGACCTCGCGCCCCTGGTAGCCGGTCACCGCGACGATCGGCGCTGCGCCTGCTGTCTCGAGTGCGCGGATTACCCGCGTGACCATCGCGGCGCCGCCAATCTCGTGCAGAACTTTGGCCCGCGCCGAGCGCATCCGGGTGCCCAGTCCCGCAGCGAGCACGATCGCTGCGAGGCCGCCCTTCTCTATGCCCGAATCTTGCGCCATCGATTCAGTCATCACTTGCTAGTCGTACTCGTTGAAATCCGAGATCTTCCAGGTGCCGCCATCCTTGCGCGCGGTGATCATCCAATTTTTCTTGAATGAGCCGCCCTCGGGGACGTCAATCGTCGCGCGGAACACGTACTGGATATGGTCGGGAGCGTCGCGCTCGGCTTTAAGCTTGTAGTGGATGACGGGCTTGCGCGTAGTTTCATCGATCGCCTGGCCCTGGGTCAATTTCATTTCCTGATGCAGCTTGTCGAGCGCCAGGCCGGTGCATAGCGGTTCGGCGGCTTTGAGATCGATCGCCATGTAGTGCGCGGTGATGAATCGATCGACGACGCCGCGCGGGCTGTTGAACTTGGTGCAGGCGGCTGCGGCGAAAACGGCGACCGCGAGCGCGAGCATCAGGGGTCTCAGGGGGTGATGGCGCTTCACGGCTCGTGACGGTGGCATCATTTCTTTTTGAACAACTCGTCCAGTGCTTTGCGCGCCGATGCCGGTTTTGCGGCGGCGCGGTTTTTCCCCGGAGTGAAGTACTCGCAAAAGTTGGCGCGCTCCTTATCGACCACCCGATCTGCCATCGGCTCCCGGCACTGATTGTTGTATGCCGGATCGAAAAATCCGCAGTTCCGGCACGCATGCTGCGCGCGGCCGCATCCGGAACAAACCTCGCGAAAACTCACGCGTTCGCGAACTTCGATTTCACCGCCGCAGAAAAAACAGTTCATCGCGACGCTCTGCGCTACATTCCGTCCCAATCCGGAAAGCCGCGCTTTTTCAAGCACTTCGCCGCTGATAGCATAGCGGCTATGGCACCCGCGCGCGAGACAATGCTGGACGCGATCGAGGCGTATGCCGCCGCGCTCGCTAACGCGGCGCGCGCCTCGGCGCATACCGTCGACAACTACCGGCGCGACCTGATGGCGCTGCGCGGATTCATGCTCGAACGCGCAGCGGTGCTTGGGCGCAAAGAAAATGAAATCGATCCGGCGTCGATCACCTCCGACCACATTCGTGCCTGGCTTTCAGACATGATGACAAAAAAGAAATATCAGCGTGCGACCGTGCAGCGGCGGTTCAGCGCGGCAAGGGCGTTTTTCAAATATCGCGAGAATGCGGGCGCTGCCGCAAATCCCACGCGCACGATGCGCTCGCCCCGCTCGGAGCGGCACCTTCCGCTGGTTCTCGGACAGGAAGATGTCGGGAAGCTGATCGACCTGGACGGCGACGTGCATACGGCTGCCGCGCTGCGCGATCGCGCGATAGTCGAAACCCTCTACTCGACCGGGATCCGCGTGAGCGAGCTGGTGGGCCTTAACTGGCGCGATATCGACGAAGAAATCGGGATGCTCACGGTGCGTTCGGGCAAGGGCAACAAGGATCGCGTGGTGCCGATTGGAGAACCCGCGCTCGACGCGCTGATGGCGTGGCGGCGCGTGATGCCGATCGCATGGGAGGCCGAGGGTCCCGTGATTGTGAATCTGCGCGGCGCGCGGCTGACCACGCGCAGCGTGGAAAATATCGTGCGCGCTCGAATCACGCGCGCAGGAGTGCCGGTCGCCCTGACTCCGCACGGGCTGCGTCATTCGTTTGCAACGCATATGCTGGATAGTGGCGCCGACCTGCGCTCGATCCAGGAGATGCTCGGGCATGCGAGTCTTGCGACTACGCAGCGCTACACCCACGTCAGTATCAATCATCTAAAAAAGGTTTACCGGAGCTCGCATCCGCGTGCATGAAGAACACGAGGGCGACGCCTGAAGGAAAAATGAAAATCCGCAGCACAACGATTCTCAGCGTCCGCCACGAGGGCAAGGTGGTGATGGCCGGCGACGGCCAGGTGAGCGCCGGACCGACTATCATGAAGAGCGGCGCGCGCAAGGTGCGTCGGCTGCACGGCGACCGGGTGCTGGCCGGCTTCGCGGGATCGACCGCCGACGGACTTACGCTGTTCGACAAATTTGAGAGCAAGCTCCAGGAGTATAACGGCGTGCTGAGGCGCGCCGCGGTCGAGCTGGCCAAGGACTGGCGCACCGACCGGGTGCTCCGCCGGCTGGAGGCGATGCTGGTGGTGGCCGACGCCGAGAGCTCGCTATTGCTGTCGGGCGTGGGCGACGTGATCGAGCCCGACGACGGCATCTTGGCGATCGGATCGGGCGGGAACTTTGCGCTCAGCGCGGCGCGCGCGCTGATGCGCCACAACGCGGGACTGTCGGCGCGGCAGATTGCGGAAGCGTCGCTAAAGATCGCATCCGAACTCTGCGTCTACACCAACGACCAATTTATTATCGAAGAGTTATAGGCACGCGGCCAAATCGCGATTAGTGTTTGACTTGCAGGCGTGCGCCACGGCCGCCCACACGAATTTATCGCAAACCTAAAGATGGCAGTTCCACAGGTAATGACCCCGCGCGAGATCGTCTCCGAACTCGATCGGTATATCATCGGCCAGCATGACGCGAAACGCGCCGTCGCGATCGCGTTGCGCAACCGATGGCGACGGCAGAACGTCGCGCCCGACCTGCGCGACGAGATCGCACCCAAGAACATCTTGATGATTGGCCCCACCGGCGTGGGCAAGACGGAAATCGCGCGGCGGCTGGCCAAGCTCGCGCAGGCGCCGTTCGTCAAAGTCGAAGCCTCGCGCTACACCGAGGTTGGATACGTCGGACGCGATGTCGAATCGATGATCCGGGACCTCGCGGAGATTTCGGTCAAAATGGTGCGCGAGGAAGAGCGTAGCCGCGTCAAGGTGAAGGCGCGTGAGAATGCCGAAGAGCGGCTGCTCGATCTGCTGTTTCCGCCGCCGACAAAAACGCGCCGTCCGGCGGGTATTACACCCGAAGGGAATTTCGAGTCCGGCGACGGCGATTCGCATCGCGACACCCGCGAGAAGCTCCGCAAACTCCTCGCGCAGGGGCATCTCAATGAACGCGAGGTCGAGATCGAGGTCTCGGCCAATGCGACTCCGATGGTCGAAGTGTTCACGCCGCAGGGCATGGAAGAGATGGGATTCAACATGAAGGATCTCATGAGCCAGATCATGCCCAAGAAGACGCATCATCGTAAGGTGAAAATTCCCGAGGCGCTCGAAATCCTGATCCAGGAAGAAGCCGCGCGGCTGGTGGATATGGAGGCGGTTGCGCACGAAGCAATCAATCGCGCCGAGCAATCGGGAATCGTGTTTATCGATGAGATCGACAAGATCGCCGGACGCGAGGCCGGCCGCGGTCCCGATGTCTCGCGCGAGGGCGTGCAGCGCGACCTGCTGCCAATCGTCGAGGGCTCGACCGTCAACACGAAGTATGGCGCGGTGCGCACCGACCATATTCTGTTCGTGGCGTCGGGCGCGTTTCACACCAGCAAGCCTTCCGACCTGATTCCCGAGTTCCAGGGGCGCTTTCCGATCCGCGTCGAGTTGAAGGCGCTCGCGCGCGAGGACTTTATCCGCATCCTGACCGAGCCGGAAAATTCGCTGACCCGCCAATACGTGGCGCTGATGGCGACCGAGGGACTGCGGCTCACTTTTACCGACGACTCGGTGGCGGCGCTGGCCGAGATCGCGGCGCAGGTCAACGACCGGACCGAAAATATCGGTGCGCGGCGCCTGCACACCGTCCTCGAGCGGCTGCTCGAAGAGATTTCCTTCAACGCGCCGGAGCTCGGCGACCGCGATCTGACAATCGACGCGGGCTACGTCCACGAACACCTGGATCCAATACTCAAGGACGAGGACCTTTCGCGCTACATCCTGTAATGTCGAAGTACTATAGCTGCCCGTCATGTGTACGGGAGGCCAAACGGGGCGATCGGGTGGTAATTGCGCCGCACGCGCAAGCCTGTTTTGATTG
Source organism: Binataceae bacterium (SeqCode) (assembly GCA_049795175.1). Taxonomy (GTDB): domain Bacteria; phylum Desulfobacterota; class Binatia; order Binatales; family Binataceae; genus JBARDN01. Next base: position 4,247 of record JBARDN010000330.1, read on the forward strand.
CCACTTACGGCGGCCTCGCCGCCGCCACCGGATGGACTGGACGGAGATCACGTGACCAAAGATCTGATCGCTCGGGCCGAAATTCTGATCGAGGCGCTGCCCTTTATCCGGCGCTTTCGCGGCCAGACTTTTGTCATCAAGTATGGCGGCCATGCAATGCAATCCGACGAGCTGCGTTCAGGCTTCGCCGAGGATGTGGTGCTGCTCGACCTGGTTGGCATCAACCCGGTAGTGGTGCACGGCGGCGGTCCGCAGATAAGCGAGCTTATCGGGAAGCTCGGGCTCAAATCTCACTTCGTGCGCGGGATGCGCGTGACCGACGCGGCCACGATGGAAGCAGCCGAAATGGTCCTCCAGAGGATCAACAAGGATATCGTCGCGATGCTCTCGCGCCACGGCGGCCGCGCGGTCGGGTTGTCGGGAAAGGACGGCGACCTGATCGTCTCGCGTAAGATGCAGATGGTCGTCAAGGATGAGAGCGGGCGCAAGAGCGAGGTCGATATCGGCCTGGTGGGCGAAGTCGATCAAATCAATCCCGAAATCATCCGGACGCTCGACGCGGCGAATTTCATTCCCGTGATCGCGCCAACCGGAGTGGGCCGCGACGGCCAGACTTACAATATCAACGCCGACGTGGCGGCGGGCGAGATCGCGGCGGCGCTGAACGCCGCAAAGCTGATCCTGCTGAGCGACGTCGAGGGCGTGAAGGATCGCGACGGCAAGCTCATCTCGACGCTTGACGCGGCCGAAGCGCGCCGGATGATCGCACGCGGCGTGATTCAGGAAGGGATGATTCCCAAGGTCGAATGCTGCATCGCCGCTCTGGCCAAGGGCGTCAGCAAGACCCACATTCTCGACGGGCGTGTGCGCCATGCGGTGCTGCTCGAAATTTTCACGCGCATGGGAGTCGGAACCGAAGTGGTGCAACGCCGGGCTCGCGTCGCGGACCTTGCGCGCAGCAAGAAGAACGCCTGAGGAGTCGGATGGCTACATCACGATGAACAACGCGGAAATTGTCGAACTGGCGCATCGCAACATGGTGGACATCTACGGATGCCTGCCGATCGCGTTCGTGCGCGGGCATGGCGCGTACCTCTTCGATGCCGATGGAAATCGCTACCTCGATTTTTTTTGCGGTCTTGCGGTGACCAGCCTCGGCCATGGGCATCCGCGCGTCGTCCGCGCGATCAAGGAGCAAGCCGAAAAGCTGACGCACGTATCGAACGTGTTTCATACCGAACCCACCGCGCGATTGGCCGAGCGCCTGGCGACGCGCTTTGGCGGCGCGAAAGTGTTCTTCGGAAATTCGGGAGCAGAGGCCAACGAGGCCGCGATCAAGCTCGCTCGCAAATGGGGCCACAGAGACGGCGGTGGACGCTACGAGATAATCGCGACGCTGGGTTCGTTTCACGGACGCACGCTGGCGACGCTCAGCGCGACCGGCCAGGAGAAGTATCATCAGGGGTTTCAGCCGCTGGTGCCGGGTTTCCGCCTTGCGCCGTTCGACGATATTGCGGCGATCGAGCGCACGATTCACGACGAAACCGTCGGCGTGATGGTCGAGCCGATCCAGGGCGAGGGCGGCGTAGTCATACCGCATCCCGACTACCTGAGCCGCCTGCGCGATTTCTGCGACCGCCGCGGAATATTGATGATCCTCGATGAAATTCAAACCGGGGTAGGCCGCACGGGAAAATTTTTCGCCTTCGAGCACGCGCGCATCAAGCCTGACATCGTGACTCTGGCCAAAGCGCTCGCGGGCGGAGTTCCGATCGGCGCGATGATCGCGAAAAACGAAGTTGCGTCCGCGTTCACGCCCAGCAGCCACGGCACCACGTTCGGCGGAAACCCGATTGCGTGCAGCGCGGGACTGGCGGTTTTGGACGCGATCGATCAGGAGGGAATTCTCGACAACGCAACCACCGTCGGCGCATATATGCTCGAACGCCTGCGCGAGATCGGCAAGAGCTGCGACAGCGTGGTCGAGGTTCGCGGCCTCGGTATGATCATCGGCGTGGTGCTGAAGGGCGATCCGCGTCCCGTCGTGGATGCGTGCCTTAAAGACCAGCTACTGGTCAATGGAACTGCCGGCCACATCCTGCGCCTGCTGCCGCCGCTGAATCTCACGCGCGAGGAGGCGGACATCGGCCTCAAGATAATCGAGAAGGCGCTCCACAGCGCGCAGGCTGCGTCGTGAGTGCTGCGGCTCAAAAGGGACGTATCGCACCACAGCCGGAGACTCGCGCCAAGCGCGATTTTCTGGACATGTCGTCGGTGAGCACCGGCGAACTGAGCGGCCTGCTTGCGCTCGCTGCGCGGCTCAAGGCCGAGCTCAAGTCGGGCATCGAGCATCCTTACCTGCGCGGGCGAACGCTTGCGATGATTTTTCAGAAGCCATCGCTGCGCACGCGAATTACCTTCGAGACCGGAATGGCGCAGCTCGGCGGCCACGCGATCTACCTGGCGCCCAATGATATCGGAATCGGCGAACGTGAGACGGTCAAGGACGTGGCGCGAAATCTCTCGCGGGTCGTTGATTTGATCATGATTCGGACGTTCGCGCACGCGAACTGCGTGGAGATGGCGCGCGAGGCGTCGGTGCCGGTCATCAACGGGCTCAGCGATTTGCTGCATCCATGCCAGGTACTGGCGGATCTGCAAACCCTGCAAGAGCATTTCGGCCGCGATATTTCAAAGCTCAAGATCGCGTGGGTCGGTGACGGATTCAACATGGCGCAGAGCTGGATCGAAGCGGCGGCGCTTTTGGGATTCGAGTTACGCGTGGCGGTACCGCGCGGCTACGAACCGGAAAAAAGTTTCCTCGAACGCATGCGGCGCGAGGAGATCGGAATTGTGACCAGCGATCCGATCAAAGCCGTGACGGACGCTGACGTGATTTACACCGACACGTGGACCTCAATGGGACGTGAAAAAGAAGCGTCGCAACGCCGGCGCGACTTCAAGGATTTCCAGGTGAACGGCGCGCTGGTTCCCCACGCGTCGAAGGAAGCATTGGTGATGCACTGCCTGCCGGCGCATCGCGGGGAGGAAATCACCGACGAGGTGATCGACGGTCCTCGCTCGATCGTGCTCGAACAGGCGGAGAATCGGCTTCATGCGCAGAAGGCCGTGATGGTCTGGCTGCTGCGTCCGGAGGTTCTGGCGTATGCGGCGCCGGCGCGTGGCGAGTGATTTAATCGAATAGAAAAGATGGCGACCGAAAAAATCAAAAAGCTGGTGCTGGCCTATTCCGGCGGGCTGGACACGTCAGTAATCCTGCGCTGGATCAAGGATCAGTTCGGATGCGAGGTCATCGCATACTGCGCTGATGTTGGACAAGCGGAGGAAACCGTCGGGCTTGAGAAAAAAGCGCTGGCCACCGGTGCGAGCAAATTCATTCTGGCCGACCTGCGCGAGGAATTCGCGCGCGATTTTGTGTTTCCGATGATGCGCGCGAACGCCGTCTATGAGGGCTATTATCTGCTCGGAACGTCGATCGCGCGTCCGGTAATTGCGAAGCGGCAAGTCGAAATCGCGCATGCCGAAAGCGCCGACGCCGTTGCCCACGGCGCTACCGGCAAGGGCAACGATCAGGTCCGTTACGAGTTGACGATCGCGCGGCTCGCGCCGGAGCTCAAGATAATCGCGCCGTGGCGCCGCGCCGACTGGACCTTCAAGGGCCGCGCGGACATGATCGCCTACGCCAACGAAAAAAAGATTCCTATCTCGGTCACAACCGAAAAGCCCTATTCGATGGATCGCAACCTGGTGCATATCAGTTACGAGGGTGGGATCCTTGAGGACCCGTGGCGCGAGCCCTACAACGACATGTTTCACCTGACGGTTGCGCCCGAGAACGCGCCCGATGCGCCAGAGTACGCCGAGATCGAGTACGCGGCGGGAAATCCGATCGCTATCAACGGTGAAAAACTTTCGCCCGCGAAGATCATCGAACGCGCCAACGAAATCGCCGGACGCCACGGCGTCGGCCGCGTCGATATGGTCGAGAACCGCTATGTCGGAATCAAATCGCGCGGCGTGTACGAAACCCCGGGTGTCACGATGCTTACGCATGGGCATCGCGGCGTCGAGCAGTTGACGCTCGATCGCGAAGTGATGCATTTGCGCGACTCGCTGGTCTCGCGCTACGCCGAGATGGTGTATTACGGCTACTGGTTCGCACCCGAGCGCGAGGCGCTGCAGACGCTTATCGACGCCACGCAGCGCGACGTGAACGGCGTCGCGCGAGTGAAGCTGTACAAGGGTGCGGCGACAATCGCGGGGCGCAAATCTGAGAATTCGCTCTACGATCCCGCGATCGCGAGTTTCGAAGAGGCGGGTGGTTACAATCAGTCCGACGCCGAGGGGTTCATCCGTATTGCGGGCACCCGGTTGCGCGCGCTGGCGCGTGTTCGCGGCGAGGGCGCAAAGGGCCGCGCGGAGAAGTGAGACTTGGGCAAGGTCATCCAGTTCCGGCCGCCGAAAACGCAGCCGAAGTTGGTGCCCCGAATTCGGTCGGGGCATTGCCCCACCTGCCTGCACAAAATGGACGTGCATATCGTTCATCCCGACGGCACCATGAGCTGCTCGGCGCGGGGATGCCTGTGCCGCACCCGCCGTTCCGAATAACCGGGCTTGCGCCGCAATGCGCCGCAAAGGCATCTTCGCGACGGTGAAGAAAATCCGAATCAAGCCGGCGAGGTCCACCGCATCCAACCTGATCCGAGGAAGGTTTGCGCGCGGGCGGCTGCCCGAGGTCGAGGCGTTCACCGCGTCGCTGCCGTTCGACCGGCGGCTCTTCCGGCATGATATTCGGGGATCGATCGCACATGCGCGAATGCTTGGGAAGGTGCGGCTCATACGCGCCTCGGAAGCGCGCGCGATTGAGCGCGGGCTCAAAGAAATCGAACGTGAGATAGATGCAGGGCGATTTCGCTTCGATATCGGCGACGAGGATATTCATCTCGCAATCGAGCGCCGGCTGATCGTGAAGATCGGCGCCGCGGGGCGCAAACTGCATACCGCGCGCTCGCGCAACGATCAGGTCGCACTCGACTTCCGCCTCTATCTGCGCGACGAACTGTGCGAGGTGATCGCGATCGTCGGCGAATTGCGCACCGCGCTCATCCGCGTGGCGCGCCGCCACGTTGAAACCGTGATGCCCGGCTACACGCACTTGCAGCGCGCGCAGCCGGTCTCGCTCGCGCATCATCTGCTCGCCTACGTAGAGATGCTGACGCGCGACGGCGAACGCTTTGCGCAGGCTTTGGCGCGCACCGACGTGATGCCGCTCGGCGCGGGTGCGCTGGCCGCGACCACGCTGCCGATCGATCGCGCGATGGTTGCGCGCGAGCTTGGGTTTGCGCGAATTACCGCCAACAGTATCGACGCGGTTTCGGATCGCGACTTTGCGGTCGATTTCCTGTCCGCCGCCGCGCTGCTGTCGGTGCATCTATCGCGGATGAGCGAGGAGCTGATCCTGTGGACTTCGAGCGAGTTCGGGTTTGCCTCGATTCCCGACGAATTTTCGACCGGCAGCTCGATGATGCCGCAGAAGAAGAATCCTGATCTGGCCGAGTTGATCCGCGGCAAGAGCGGCCGTGTGATCGGCGACCTGATCGCGATGCTGACGATCCTGAAGGGGCTTCCGCTCGCGTACAACTCCGACTTGCAGGAAGACAAGGAGCGCGTCTTTGATGCGCTCGACACGATCAAGCCGGCCACGCGGCTGATGGCGAAGCTTTGGCCGGATATACGTTTCGACCGTGCCGCGATGCGCGCGGCGGCGGGAGGATTCGCGCTCGCAACCGACCTGGCGGAATATCTGGTGGAAAAGGGCGTAGCGTTTCGCGAGGCGCACGAGATCGTCGGGCGAATCGTGCGCGAGACCGCGGCCTCCGGCGCTACACTCGAGGACCTGGAGCATCGCGATCTGCGGCGCTATTCGGAGGCATTCAAGGCCGACGCTGCCGGGATTCTGCGCGCGGAAAATTCGCTGGCGCGGCGCTCGGTTGCCGGAGGGCCGGCGCCCGACACGGTCAGGCGGCGGCTCAAAGAGTTTAAGCGATGAACAATCGGATGCGTGCGTATATCATCGCCAGTATCGTCGCGTTCGCGGCGGCGGCAGGATGGGTGGGATGCGGTGTCAAGTCGCCGCCGATTCCTCGAGAGTACGCGCGCCCGCAAAAGATTCTCGATCTGCGCGCTGAATCCGAAAAGGGCGGGATCAAGCTTAGTTGGGGGCGACCCGATACTTACGCGGGCGGCGCCACGATGCATAATCTTCAGTCGTTTCTGGTTATGCGAACGCAGGCGCACGGTACGTACCAGGAAATTGGCCGGGTTGAAGTGACCGACAACGGGCGCTTTCAGAAGCAGGAAACGTTTACCTATCGTGACTCGGATACGGTGCTTGGCCAGAGTTATAGTTACGAGATCGTTTCGATCACGAGCACCGGATTCAAGAGCCAGCCGTCGAACGAGATCACGCTGGTGCGTTCGATTCCGCCACCGCCGCCAAATCCGGAGAATTTCGTCGTTCCGACTCCGGCGCCACTTCCTTGATGTAGCGCCGGTTAAGACGCCGGCACGCGCCGCCTCGCGAGGCGTTTATTCGCCGAGTCCGGCTGTGGTAAAACCAATCTTCACTGTCATAACTTCGGCTGCGGCGTAACCTTCCGCACAAAACCATGAATTACTTCGAGTACAAAAACGATCAACTCTTCGCGGAAGAGGTTTCGCTGGCCGACCTGGCCAAGCGGGTCGGAACTCCATTTTACGTATATAGCGCGCGTACTCTGCGGCGGCATTTCCGCATTTTCGACGAAGCATTCTCCGGCACCGATCATCTGATCTGCTATGCGATGAAGGCGTTGTCGAATTTGAGCATTCTGAAACTTTTCGCCTCGATGGGCTCGGGTTTCGACATCGTGTCGGTAGGCGAGCTGATGCGATGCATCCGCGCGGGTGCGGATCCGCGCACGATCGTCTTCTCGGGCGTCGGCAAAACCGAAGCGGAGATCGCAGCCGCACTCGACGCGGGTATCATGATGATCAACGTCGAGTCGCGCCCAGAGCTGCATCGCATCGCGGAGGTCGCCGGCCGTATGCAGCGGCGCGCGCCGGTCAGTCTGCGCGTCAATCCCGATCTCGATCCGGGAACGCATCCGCATATCTCGACCGGTCATCGCGATTCCAAGTTTGGCGTGCCGCTTTCGCAGGTGCGCGAATATTACGCAGAGGCGCGCGGGCTCAAGAATCTCGAGATCGTCGGACTCAGCACGCATATCGGATCGCAGATCACCGACACCGGTCCGTTCGCGGAAGCCGCCGGCAAGATCAAGAGCATCGTTACGGACCTGCGCGCGTCGGGCGTGGAGCTTCACTATCTCGATATTGGCGGCGGGCTGGGAATTCCATACCAGGAAAATCCTCCTCCGCCGTCCGAGTACGCTGCGGCGATGCTCGGGCCGATCCGCGAGCTCGGGCTCAAGATCATCAGCGAGCCGGGACGCGTGCTGGTGGGCAACGCGGGCGTGCTGGTCACGCGCGTGCTGTACATGAAGGAAACCGACGTGAAGCGGTTCGTGATCGTGGACGGCGCGATGAACGATCTGATTCGTCCGGTCCTGTACGATGCGTATCATGCGATTACCCAAGTCGATCGGCGCAAGGTCGGCAAGCTGATCGTCGCCGACGTGGTTGGGCCGGTGTGCGAGAGCGGAGATTTTTTCGCGCGCGAACGCGAGATGCCGCAACCCGCCGCCGGAGATCTGCTGGCGGTAATGAGCGCTGGCGCATACGGCTTCGTGATGGCGTCGAACTACAACAGCCGGCCGCGAGCGCCCGAGATTCTGGTCGATGGCGCGGAAGCGCATGTGATTCGCGAACGCGAGAGTTTTGAAGATCTCATTCGCGGTGAGAAGATCGTCGAGCTGAAGGAGCATTAAGACAACCGATGGCGACGCTCGAATTCACCAAGATGCACGGATGCGGCAACGATTATGTTTACATCGTTGCGCTGAAGGCGCGTCCGGCGGATCCGGCGGCGCTGGCCGTGCGCGTAGCGGATCGGCATTTCGGGATCGGCGGCGACGGCCTGATCATGCTTGCGCCGTCGCGCACCGCGGACGTGCGGATGGAGATGTACAACGCCGACGGCAGCCGCGGCGCCATGTGCGGCAACGGAATCCGCTGCGTTGCGCGGCTTGCCTATGAACGCGGTATCGCGCGCAAGAATCCGATGGTCGTCGAGACCGATTCGGGACTGAAGACGATCGAGCTTAGGTTCGAGGCCGGCGCCGTCGTAGGTGCCACGGTAGATATGGGCGAGCCGATTCTCGAGGGCCGGGAGATTCCCGTCGCTGCCGATGGCAGGATCATCGACTATCCGCTCGAAGTCGGCGGCCGGCGCGAGATGATCACCGCGGTCTCGATGGGCAATCCGCACTGCGTGGTCTTCGTGAACGATGACGCTATCCACAAAATGGACGCGTGGGAATTTGCGCGGCTCGGGCGCCAGTTCGAGACGCACGCGTTTTTTCCTCGGCGTGTAAACACTGAATTTATTCTGCCGGTCTCGCGCACGCATCTGAAAATGCGCGTATGGGAGCGCGGCTCCGGCGAGACTCTCGCGTGCGGCACGGGCGCATGCGCTGCGATGGTCGCGGCGGTGCTGTCTGGACGCGCGGAGCGCAAGGCGACAGTCGGGCTGCGCGGCGGTGACCTCGAGATCGAATGGCGTGAAAAGGGCGCCGGCGCGAATCACGTCTTCATGACCGGAAACGCGGTCGAGGTTTTCAGAGGCGAGATCGAACTCGGGTCCGCCGAGATAGTACCGGTCAAGGACTAGCCGTAGCGGAGGATTGGCAGATGTTCAATGGAGCGCTCACTGCACTCATCACGCCGTTTCGCGACGGCGCGGTTGACGAACCCGCGCTGCGCGATCTGGTCGAGTGGCAGATTCAAAGCGGCATCGACGGGTTGGTGCCGTGCGGCTCGACCGGAGAGTCGGCCACGCTCACGCACGAAGAGCATGAACGCGTGGTCATGATCACGATCGAGCAGGCACGCAAGCGCGTACCGGTCATTGCTGGGACCGGCTCGAACGCGACCGCCGAAGCGATTCGCCTGACCGCGTCGGCGCGGGCGATGGGCGCCGACGGGGCGCTCCTGATCTCGCCCTACTACAACAAGCCGACCCAGGAAGGGATTTTCAGGCACTACAAACTGATTGCGGCGAGCGTCGATCTGCCGCTGGTGGTTTACAACATCCCGGGCCGCACCGCCTCGAATATCGCACCTGAAACCTTCGCGCGGCTGTCCGAGATCAAAAATATAGTCGGGGTCAAAGAAGCCTCGGGCTCGATGGACCAGGTGTCGGACATCCTTCGGCTCTGCGGCGATCGCCTGGCGATTCTCTCAGGTGACGACGCGCTGACGCTGCCGATCATGGCGCTCGGTGGGAAAGGTGTGATCTCGACGGCTTCGAATGTGATGCCGCGCGAAATGCATGAGCTTGCGGCAGCGGCGCTCGCCGGCGATTTCCAGCGCGGGCGCGTCGTGCATTACCGGCTGCTGCCGCTGCTGCGTATGCTGTTCATCGAAACCAATCCGATTCCGCTAAAGTGCGCGCTCGCGCTGATGGGTAAATGCGCGAACGAACTTCGTCTGCCGCTGGTGCCAATGACCGCGGCCGCGAGTGAAAAGCTGAAGGCGACGATGAAAGAGCTGCAGCTCCTCTAGCCGCGCGGCTCTATCAGTTCGATCCTGTTGCCGAACGGATCATCCACATAGACTCTGTCGTAACCCTCGAGCGGATCGTCGCCGACGACGCGGCGTCCCGCGCGCCTGAGCACGTCGGCGAGTGCGGGCAGATCTTCGATGACTAGAGCGGAATGCGCTTTGCGCGCGGGTGCGAATTCCTTTTCGACGCCGAGATGGATTTTGAGCGCGCCATGCTCGAACCAGCATCCTCCGCGCGCGGCGAGATGAGGAGGCTTGGGCTGCTCGGGAATTTGGAGCAAGCCGGTATAGAAGGCGCGCGCCTCGGCTTCGCGACCAGGAGGCATCGCCAACTGCACATGGTCGATTGCGCGGACTTTCATATGCGAAAGTTGGCCCCGCGCACGCCTCCGGTCAAGCACTTGAAAAAAAACCGGCAGGAAATCCTGCCGGCTCGTTAAGACCAGGTTGATCCAGGTGCTACGCTAGTCGAACATCAGCACCGTGCGCGCGACCTCGCCCGCCTTCATCGCGCGGAACGCCTCGTTGACGTCCTCGAGCTTGCCGCGGCGCGTGATCATGTCGTCGAGGTCGATTCGTCCCTGGCGATAGAGATCGATAATCCGCGGCATGTCGATACGGAAGCGGTTCGACCCCATGAAGCAGCCCTGGATGCGCTTCTCGTACAGCAGCGAGAAGCCGTCCACGTCAACCTTCTGCCCGAGCGGCACCATCCCGACGATGGTCGCGATTCCGCCGGGGCGAATCGATTCATAGGCCTGCTCGGCCGCGACCTTGAGACCGATCGCCTCGAACGAGTAGTCAACGCCATCGCCGGTGAGGGCACGAATTTGCTCGACCGGATTGCCCGCCGACGCATCGACCATGTGCGTTGCGCCGAGCTTCTTGGCGAGATCGAGCTTGGTCTTGAACTTATCTACCGCGATGATCATCCGCGCGCCTGCGATACGCGCGCCCTGGATAATTGCGAGTCCAACTCCGCCCGCGCCGAACACCGCTACCTGCGAGCCCGGCGAGACCTTCGCGGTATTCAGCGCTGCGCCGACGCCCGTCATGACGCCGCATCCGATAAGCGCAGCGCGGTCGAGCGGCACGTCTTTGTCGATTTTCACCAGCGCGTTTTCATGCACCAGCATCTGTTCGGCGTATCCCGAGAGATCAGCGAACTGATTGACCAGCTTGCCCTTCTGTGACAGGCGCGGCTTGTCGTTTTGTCCGCGCTGCGTCGCGGCCTTGTTCGAGCACAGGTTGGGATGGCCCGACATGCATTCCTCGCAGTAGCCGCAGAAAACGCTCAGACATGCGATCACGTGATCGCCGGGCGCGAGGTAGGTGACCTGCGAGCCGACTTTCTCGACTACACCTGCCGCCTCGTGGCCGAGGATCGCGGGCGTCGGCCACATGTAAAGCCCGTCGACGAAGTGCAAGTCGCTGTGGCACACGCCGCTGGCGACGGTACGGACCAAGACTTCGCGCTCCTTCGGATTGTCGATATCGACCTGCTCGATCGTGAGCGCCTGGCCGGGACCGTGATATATCGCTGCTTTCATTTTGATTATGCTCCTCGTGTCATAGTCGTTGCGCGCGTTACTCGAACATCAGGACCGTACGCGCGACCTCTCCGGCCTTCATCGCCCGGAACGCTTCGTTCACATCCTCGAGCTTGCCGCGGCGGCTGATCATCTCGTCGAGCTTGAGGCGTCCCTGCAGGTAGAAATCGAGATAGCGCGGCATGTCGATCCGGAAACGATTCGAGCCCATGTTGCTGCCCTGCAGTTTGCGCTCGGTCAGGAACATGTAGCCGTCGAGTTCGACCTTCTGCCCGACGGGGATCATTCCGATCACGGTCGCGGTGCCGCCGGGCCTGAGCGAGTTGAATGCCTGCTCGGCGGCCTTCTTGAGGCCGATCGCTTCGAAAGCATAATCGACGCCGCCGCCGGTAAGCTTCTTGATCTCGTCGATCGGATCGCTCGACGACGCATCGACGGTGTCGGTCGCGCCGAGCCGCTTCGCCATCGCGAGCTTGCCCTCGAACATATCGACCGCGATAATCTTGCGCGCACCCGCGATCCGTGCGCCCTGAATCGCCGCGAGTCCCACACCGCCGCATCCGAACACTGCGACCGTCGAGCCCGGCTCGACCTTGGCGGTATTGAGCACCGCGCCGACGCCAGTGGTGACGCCGCATCCGACCAGCGCTGCGCGATCGAGCGGGATGTCGTCGCTGATCTTCACGATCGCATTCTCATGCAACAGCATCCGCTCGCAGTAAGATGATACATCCAGGAACTGGTTGATCAGCTTGCCCTTCTGCGACAGGCGCGGCTTGTCTTTGGGGTCGCGCTGCGTCGCCGCCTTGTTCGTGCATCGGTTCGGATGCCCTGACATGCACTGCTCGCAGCCGCCGCAGTAAACGCTGAGGCACGCGATCACATGATCGCCCGGCTTGACGTAAGTGACCTGGCGGCCGACTTCCTCGACAATCCCGGCGGCTTCATGCCCGAGTACCGCGGGCGCCGCGTATGGATACAGTCCATCGACGAAGTGCAGATCGCTATGGCAGACGCCGCTGGCGACAGTGCGAATCTTGACCTCGCGGTCTTGCGGCTTATCGACCTCGATATCTTCGATACTGAGTGGTTGCTTGGGACCATGAAACACGGCGGCTTTCATTCGGGCTCTCCTTAATCTTTGTAAATTAACCCGTACAACTTTGGCGCGGCCTGCACCACGCATCGGGCGCGGGAACACGCCTCGATCTCTCTTAGTACCACATTGACGGTGGTTTTCCACAGGCGCGAGAGAGGCGGCGACGTGTGCTTTGCATCGTTGGTGGCGCGCCCGCTAGCCTTTGGTATGCGTCGATTTTCACTCGCCATGAAGGCGATGATCGCGCTCGTGCTCGTCTGCGCGATCGCGCTTGCTGCCGTGCGTCCGGCGCGCGCAGAGATTGCCGCCGCGACGCGCGCCCGTATCGACGAGATCGCGTCGGTGCCGGTCGCGCGTGGCGAGGTGCCGGCGGTCATGGTCGGCGTCATCTCCGGCAACGATCGGATGATCCGCTCATTCGGCGAGACTGCGCTCGGCTCCGGCGTGCGGCCAACGGCTACGACTGAGTGGGAGATCGGATCGATCACCAAAACGTTCACCGCGATGCTGCTGGCGCTGTACGTTCAGCGCGGCGTGGTGCAGTACGACGATCCGCTGCAGAAGTACGTGCCCGACGGCGTGCGCGTCCCACGCTACCGAAGGCGCCCGATAACTCTGCTCGATCTCGCCACGCACACTTCTGGCCTTCCGAAGGATCCGGATCTGAGCGGCGTTCGGCACCTTGATACGGCGACGATGTATCAGCGGCTGGGCGCTTATCAGCTCACTCGCGCTCCGGGCCGGCAATTTGAGTACTCGAACTGGGGCTTCGCACTGTTGGCACACGCGCTGATGCGCGCGACCGGCGACGATTACCAGAAATTGGTCGAGCGCGAGATCTGCGCGCCGCTCGGGATGATCGACACGCGCATCGATCTCACTGCGGATGAAGTTGCGCGACAGGCGCAGGGTTACGGTCCCGAGGGTTTTCCGCGGCCGCACGAGAACGTGACCTGGCCAGCCTTCAATGGAGCGGGCGCGCTGCGCTCTACAACGGCCGATATGATACGCTATCTCGCGTACAACATGGGCCAGACGAAAACGCCGCTCGACACGCTTTTGCCCGATTTGCACAAACGATGGCATCGCGGCGCACGCGATGAAACCTCAGTTGGGCTCGCCTGGCAAATGCTTCCGATGCGCGGAGCGCGCAAGACCGTGATCTGGAAGAACGGCGCGACCTCCGGCTTTTTCAGCTACATCGGCTTTGTGAAGGAGACCGGCACCGGCGTGATCGTTCTGGCTAACCGCAAGGTTTCAGTCGGCCGAATCGGAATGCAAATCCTGCGAACGCTCAATGGAGCGGGCAGTATTATCGAACAGGAACCACAGGACGGGGACCCGGACCAATAGAACGACGCCAGAACTTAGCGCGATCGATCAAGGAAATGTGGTCGGCGGATTAGCTCCTTCAATCGGTTCGCCAACAATCTTCGCGGCGGTCGAGCCGGCACGCGCATATAGAAAGGTATCGCTGTCGCGATAGATGAGCTTCCATTTAAGATCGCGCGCGATCACCCGATTAGCCAGATCATCTGGGGGGAGCATTATATAGTCATGCGGCCATCGCGCAAGAATCGCGTCGGCGCTGGGTTGGTCGAAATGAAATAGCATGAACGCACGCAGCACGTCCTGCGGATAGACAGTGTCATAACGTCCGTCCATGAAGACCTTTGACTCAGGCGACATATGCCAGATTAGGTATTCGCCCCACAGGAAATTGTCGAGTATATTTCCGTGCAAACCGTGTGATTGCATGAACGCAACCGCTCCCGCCGGATATCTCTCGCGCGCCGTCAGCCGTTTCGAGAAGAAGCCGGTGCCTATCAGAATCGCAAGAGCAGCCAAGACCGGTAGAAGCTGATTTCTCAAATTCGCGGATGGCTTCGGCGCTGTCTGCTCCGGTTGCGCGGCCTTTCCAAGCCGCCTGGCAGCGATCGCGCCGTGGCGCGTGAGTGGGCTCGCCATCGCGATTATCGCTATCGATTCATTACGTATCGCGAGGATCGCCGCAACGCCCATCACAGCAGAGATTGCGAGCATCGGCAGATCGTCGATATCACGCGAAATAGCGACTGCGATAGCCAATGCCGCCATCATGCCAAGCGGCAACGCGTCGTAGGCCGCGGATGCGAGACTTTGCCGGCTAACCACCGCGAGCGAGTGAAATAGCGGCTGCCAGTCCGCGACTGCGATCCGGGTGTATGGGTTGTGCAGAGCGTGAGCGACCGCAATCCAGGTCCCGATTCCGTACGGAGTGAGAAGAGTCGCCGCTGCGGCTCCGACGGTGATCGCTCCGAGGCCGACCGCGCGTCGGATCCCGTCGCCGTGCATCCAGTCGCAAGCGGCCGAAACGGACGCATAGGTTCCCAACGCGGCGAGTCCCATAATGAATCCGCCGTGCAGATTGGCCCACAGGGCCAGCATCGGAATTGTGATCCACAACCCTCCGCGCCGGCGGTAGGTATCGCGCGCGAGAAGAAACATCAGGATGGCGAACAGTGCGAAGGTGAATATTTGTGGCCGAAACTGCATGCTCGGTGCGATCACCACGGCGCTAAGAACCAGCACCAGAAGTTGCGTCAGTTCGGAAGCATTGGATTCACTCTCGGCGAGCGCCACGAACACGATCGTGATCGCCGCGGCGCAGAGCTTCGCCAACTTAAGTCCGAATACTCCAAACGTGTTGAACAGCAGAGCATCGACTAACTCCGATAGCCATTCATGATTGAGCCACAAATGACGGGCCGCGGAGTACGAATAAGGGTCGTGCAGAATCAGATGTCCCTGTTCAAGGACTGCGCGTCCGAAAGTAATATGTCCCCACAAATCCGGATCTGCAAAGCGCACCGCGTCGGCGATCGCAATCACAATCAAGACGAATCCAGGCGTCTGACGAAGAAGTGATACGGAGCGCGGACGCTGACGCAGCCCCGGCTCGGGCGGCTCCCGCAGACTATGGCTTTCTGTTGCGTCCACCACCACTGTCTCTGGAGATTACGGAAAATCCTGTCCGCGGACGATTCCAGACGCTAGCATCGATGCTTTACGTAGCATCGGCGTCGCAGTATCGACGGCTGAGTGTGAATCGTCGAACCTCATAGCGGCGAGCGGCACTCTGGAATCCATTTATGGAAAGACCGGCGCCGGCGGGGCACCGCGGACAGGAACGCCAGCAATCCCGTCGGCGCGGGAGCCTCGGCGCGCATAAAGGCTCGAATTGCTATCGCTATAGATGACTGACCAATGCGCGGCACGCGCCATCGCGTTGGCAGCGACGGTCTTTGGATTAATCAGAACGAAATCATTCGGAAAGCCGTTCAGCGTCCGTGATGCGCCTGCGCGGTCGAACGCGAAAGCAAGGTAAGCTTCGATAATTCGCCGGGGATATACCATCTCGAATCGGCTATCCAGGAATACCTTGTCGCGAGTCCATTCGTGGAAGATCACATAATCGTTCCATGAGTATTCGCATAGCATATTACCGGAAAGATCGTGCGTGCGCATAAACGCCAGCGCGCCCGCCGGATACGCCTCGGTCAGATCGAGTGTGCCGGAGAACAGCCCGGTCTCCGCCGCGAGAGCAAACGCCGCGATCGCGATAACGATCTCGCCCGCGAGGGTGATTCCGCGTCGTGATGCCGTAGTCTCGCAGGAACGCCGAGCATGGCGCGTCCGCAACGCCAGCGTCGTATGTCGCGCGAGCGGTATCATCGCGGCCATTATCCCGAGCGGAACATTGCGAACCTGAACGAACGCGGATGCGATCAATACAGCGGCAATCGCAACCAGCGCCAGGTCGTCGGTACCCGGTGCGATTGCTATTGCGCTCATAGCTCCAATATAAATTCCAAATACGGACAAATCGTAAAGAAAGGGCACCTGCGCGATATGGTGTTCCGCGATCGTCGCGCGGATTAGAGGCTGCCATTCATTTATAGCGCCCAGCATCGTGGGGTTACCTATAGTATGCAGGACGCTCAGCCAGCTTCCCACGCCGTATGGGGTAATTACCGTAGCCACAATGCACGCAGAGGTTACCGCGGCCAGGTGAAAAAACCGTGTCGGACCATGGCCTGCCGCAAGGTCCTGTCCGCCGCGTACTATCGCGTATAGTCCTATGGCGCCCAAGCCGATCACAAAACCGCCGTGCAGGTTTGCCCATAACGCGAGCATCGGTGCCGTAATCCACAGCGGTGCACGCCCGCGAAAATTGTCGCGCGCCAGCAGCATCAGGATCGCTGCCAAGAGTAAATAGGTAAATATCTGAGGTCGAAACTGCATCTGCGCAGAGAGCCGGATGCTGGCCAGAAGCATAATGGAAATTTGCGTCACCGCCGAGGCTCCGGTCTGGCGCATCGCTTCCAACAGGAGCACTACGATCGCCGCGGTACATCCAAGCTTCATGAGCTTCAGCCCAACGACGCCGCCGTGACGATAGAACCAGGCGATTAGTACGTCGGATAGCCATTCGTGACTTATCCATGGCAAGCCCGGCATGGAATACGAATAGGTATCGACGCGCGGGAGGTGCCCCGCAAGTAAAATCTGCTGGCCGAAGCGAAGATGACCGAACAAGTCTGGGTCGGCGACCCGGACTGAATCTGTGATCATGATCGCAATCAGCACCAGCGCCGGAGAATAGCTAATCATCGACTCAGTCCACCGAGCACGTTCGGCACCGGCACTGCCCTGTGAATGGCTATTCAAGCGCGATCTATAGTCGCTCCGGCATCATGCGCGTGCGGAAAAACAAATCGTCTCGTTGGGAAGACGCACGCGGCCGTCGGTGTCCTGAAATGTTTGCGCGGCTTCGCCGATCGCGGCCTGCACCCGTCCACGCGTCGCCGGATCGAGCCTTGTCATCATCGCCTGCGCGCGGCCGACCTCGCTGCGAAACGCGATAAATTCCGCCATCGATGCGAACTCGAAAGTGACCATCATCGGCTCGATTGTGATCGAGCTGAACCCCGTCCGTTCGAGCGCGGCTTTCAGAATTGAGGTGTCAGCCAGCCGCGTCGGTTCGAGCGCGCCGGGCGGCGGCGGTTTCAATCCTGCGATATTGCGCACCGCGTCGGCCGCGAGCGTGATCATCGGAACCTTGTCGCCCGAGTTCCACACCGCGGTTGCGAAACCCGCGCCGGGCTTGAGCGCGCGATGCAGAGTCCGCAGCACGGCGGGCAGGTCGGGCATGAACATCAGTCCCCATCGGCACACGCAAGCGTCGAAGCTCGCGGCCGGGAGCGCCATCGTCTCGGCGTCCGACTCGATGAATTCCAGGTGCTTGAGCCCGAGCGCTTTCGCGCGTTCGCGAGCGATCGCCAGCATTCCGGGCGATTGATCAACTCCGGTCACATGGCCGGACTCTCCCGCAACCCGCGCCGCCGTAACCGCGGGCTCGCCATTGCCGGTCGCGATATCCAGTACGCGCGCTCCAGCGCGAACCCCCGCCAGTGCGACGAGCCGATCGCTTACCTTCTGCGCAGCGTGCTCGAAGGTGGGCCACCATTTGTTCCATCCGGCGGCGCTGTCGTCCCACGTCGCACGCTGGTCGCGTTTGAGCGCCGTAGGGTCGGGTGTGAATTCAGCCATTGTGAGTCTCCTTCGATCCGTTTGATTTATATCATTGCTTGAGCACGACTACACCGCGCACCTGCGCGATAGTCACCGGAAAATCCCGACGCGATCCCGGATGCTGCGTGGCGCCGCCGGAGCGATCCTCGAGCAGCAAGACGGCCGGACTACCCCCGCGCTGTGCGCGCTCGCGTTCGGTGAGTGGCAGGTAGTAGCGCACGACCTCGACCGCGTAGGCGGGCCGCGCGCTGAGCGTTGCGCCGGGCGCCAGATTTTTCAGGGCGATCGCTGTCGCCTCACGCCACTGGATGTCGTGCGGCTTGCGCGCGTAGCTCCAGATGTGTCCGAGCGACAGCGCGACTATTGCGGCAAGCGCGACGCCGCGCGCGGTTCCGGCGCGCAGCTCGCAGACGCCGATCGCGGCGAGAAAGAACAGCGGCACGAAACACGACAGCACATAACGTTCGACCAGCACCGGTGCGACGGCATACGACGCGATCATCATCATGATGACCGGCGCCCACATCCACACGAGCGCGAATGCGACTGCGTCTCGCGCGATACGCCAGCCGCGAACCGCGCCATAAACTGCCAGTACTGCCAACACCGGAAACGTGAAGCTGCCCGCGGCCTTGTTAAACAGTGAGATCGGCTCCCACAGCGCGGGACGCCCGATCCATTGGAGCATCCCGCGATCCACCGCCGCGCCGCCGTTGCGCACCTCCGCGAGCATCAGCGGCGCAAAGGCCGCGCCCGCAATCGCAAGCGCGATCGCGATTGCCCACGCGTGCCGCGACTCGGCGGCTATCGGACGAAAGCCCGAGCGCGCAAGCAAATACACGACCCAGATTGCTTCGGACGCTGGAATCAGGATCGCGAAAAAATTGACCGTCACTGCTGCGCCGGCCAGCACTCCGGCGCCAATATAGTTGCCGATTCCTCCGCGCCGCGTTGCGCGAACAAAGAAGCCTAGCTGTGCGAGCAGGACCGCCAGCATCATCGAGTACATCCGCAACTCGCGCGAATATTTGAGCATCACCAGGCTGACCGCGAAGATCAGCGCGGCGATCGCCGCGGTCAGATATGCGTCGGCCTCAGGCAATCCGTGTGCGCTGCCCTGATCGGGCGACGCGATCAGCAATTCGCGCCCGACCCAGAACACCAGCAGGATCGAAAGCGTGCCGAATAGCGCCGAGAGCGCGCGCAGCGCGACGATTCCGTCGCCGAACATTGCGATCCATCCATGCAACAAAACCTCGTGCGCGGCGATCTTGCCGGGATTAAGCTGCTCGCCGAGCGCGATAACTTGCCTCACACTCGGCGCCGCGGCCGCGGCCCAGGTGGCGGCTTCGTCGGCGGACATCTCGTTGCCGTCCAGGTCGCCGAAGCGCAAAACCGCTCCTGCGGCCAGCGCGAGGATCAAAATCACCAGCCACAGCCTGGGCATGGAAAGAATTGGTGCGCGAATGATCGGTTCGTGCGGATGCGCCGATCCGATCAAAGTCCCTTTTTCAATTGCGGCGCGGCGCGGAAGCCCACCGTGCGCATCGCGGGAATGGTCATTGCGGATTTGGTGCGCGGATTGTATCCAGTGCGCGAGCGATGACGCCGCACCGTGAAGGTGCCGAAGCCCGGCACCCAAAAGCGCTTGTCGCGCCGAATCGACCGCGCAATCTGCTCGAACGCAAGGTCGATCGTACTCTCGACGGACTTGCGTGGCTGGCGTGATACGCGCGCTACCGCATCGATCAGCTCCGCCTTGGTCATCGCCAGTTCCTCCCGCGTGATCACTATGGCAGAACCAGTCCGGGGGCAAACACCGCGTGCGGCGCAAAACTCCCGCGGCGCTCACCCAGCCGTGCGGATTCGCTCGGCCTCGCGCCAGACCAGGCCCCAGCGCACGCCTTGATCGCTGACGATAACCGCGCTGGCATCGAAGCGATTCATCACGCGCAGCAGGATCATCGCGCCTGCATAAATCACGTCAGCGCGGCCTTCGAGCAGGCCCGGGAGCTTGCGCCGTTCGGCCGTCGGACGCGATCGGAAGAGCTCGACGACGCGCTCGATTTCGGAGCGCGCGAGCACGTGGCCATGCACGATCGCGGCGTCGTACTCGGTCATCCCGAGCGCGACCGCACAGATCGTAGTGACCGTGCCCGCGATGCCGACCATCTTCGCCGGCTGGAAATTCCACTGCGTCGCGTCGATCGCAGAATCGATCGCGCCGGTCAACGCGCGCGCATCCTCGGCGGACGGCGGGTCGCTATGGACGTAGCGCTCGGTCATCCGGACCGAGCCGATTTGCAGGCTCACCATCTCGAGCGAGTGGCCGGGTTCGGCGCGAATCAGTTCGGTCGAGCCGCCTCCGATATCGACGATCAGCAGCGCGAGCGCTGGATCGATCGCTAGGCCGCACGTCACCGCCAGATGCGACAGGCTTGCTTCCTCGAGCCCGCTGATGGTTTCGAGCTCGACGCCGGCGCGCTCGCGCACGCGCGCGATAAATTCGGGACCGTCAGCCGCGTCGCGCAACGAGGCGGTGCCTGCGGCGACAAAGCGCTCGACGCCAAGCGCGCGTCCGCGCGCGGCGAATTCCTCGATCGCGGCGAGAGTGAGTGTGGCGGAGCCAGGATCGAGGCGTCCGCTCTTGTCCAGTCCGCGTCCAAGCCGCGTGATTCGTGAGCACTCCAGGAGCGGTCGCGGCCGCGCCATGCCGTCGATTTCAACCGCCAGCATCAGGACTGTATTGGTCCCTACGTCGAATGCGCCGAGTTTCATAGGACGCTCGCGCCGAGCTCCGAATCGCGCGGCTCGAGCGCGTGCGCCGCGATCCATTGATCGATTGCCGCAAGCGCCCGCTCACCCATCGCGATTTTTTTCTCGCGCGCTCGCGCACGAAAACCCAGCTCGGGCATCAATCCGTAATTGGCATTCATCGGCTGGAAATCTTTGCGCGATACGTCGGTCACGTACGCGATCAGCGAGCCAAGCGCGGTCTCGCGCGGCGGCACGACCAGCGGACGCTCCTCGATCAGCCGCGCGGCGTTGATCGCGGCGAACAGGCCGGCCGCGGCGGACTCCACATAGCCCTCGACGCCGATCATTTGTCCCGCCAGGAACAAATCTCCGCGCGAGCGCAATCGCAGCGTCGGATAAAGCAGGCGCGGTGAATCGATAAAGGTGTTGCGATGAAGTGAGCCAAGGCGCACGAATTCCGCGCGCGCGAGGCCCGGGATCATCCGCAATACGCGGCGCTGTTCCGGGTAGGTCATCTTGGTTTGAAAGCCGACGATATTGTAGATGCGCCCCGCGTGATCGTCCTGGCGCAGTTGCACGACTGCGAATGGCCGCGCTCCCGTGTGCGGATCGCGCAGCCCCACCGGACGCATCGGACCAAACGCGAGCGTCATCGGCCCGCGCCGCGCCATCTCCTCGATCGGCATGCAGCCCTCGAAGTAAACCGCCTTCTCGAAGGGATGCAGCGTGATCTTTTCCGCAGCGACGACCGCCTGGATAAACGCATGGTACTCGGTCTCGGTCATCGGACAGTTGATGTAATCGTCGCCGCCGCGCCCATAGCGAGAGGCGCGGAACGCGATATCCATGTCGATCGAATCGACGGCGACGATCGGCGCGATCGCGTCGTAGAAGTACAGATTGCGCGGCCCAATGATCGCGCTCAGCGCGTCGCCGAGCGCGTCGCTGGTGAGAGGACCGCTCGCGATGATTGCCGGACCACCGGGAATCGCCGCCGCCTCAGCGCGGACGATCTCGATCATCGGATGCGCGCTGAGCGTCGCGGTAATGAAGCCCGAGAAGTCTGCGCGATCGACCGCGAGCGCCGATCCCGCGGGAACGCGCGCGCGATCCGCCGCCGCGGTCACGATCGATCCGAGCCGCCGCATCTCTTCCTTGAGCACGCCGACCGCCGTCTCGAGTCCCGCGTTGCGCAGCGAATTCGAGCACACCAGCTCCGCAAAGTTCGCGGTCTGATGCGCCTCGGTCATTTTGACCGGCCGCATCTCGATCAACCGCACGCGGCATCCGCGCCGCGCAAGCTGCCAGGCGGCTTCGCTGCCGGCGAGACCCGCGCCAATTACGGTTACGACTTGATCTGACATGACAGGCATCGCGATCGTGCCCCGTTTGAGTGCGGCTGTAAACCATCGCCAGCGCGGTGGCGCGATTGCCCTTGATGCGCGAGGACACTAGCATCCGTTTTCATACGATTCTTTTCTGTGATGCCGAGATTCAGCCAGAGGCCTCGACAGGAGGAACAAGATGAAGCGCAAGCCCGCTGGACGCATCGCCGGAAAGTCGCCAACCGCCGGCGTCCGGCCCCCACGCCCGCGCGCGAAAAGTCGCGCGACCGGCGCCAGGACGCTCCTGATGATCGGCACGCGCAAGGGTGCGTGGCTCTTTCATTCCGATTCGCAGCGCCGCAAATGGACCATCGACGGACCGCATTTCCTGGGCCATATAGTCAATCATCTGACGCTCGATCCGCGTGACGGTGCGACGATGCTGATGGCGTCGAAGACCGGGCATCTCGGCCCTACGATTTTCCGCTCAACCGACATCGGCCGCACCTGGACCGAGGCGTCGCGCCCGCCCGCGTTTCCCAAAGCCCTCGAGGGGCAACGCGCACTCTCGGTGGACTACACATTCTCGCTCGCGCCCGCGCATCCGAGCGAGCCGAACGCATGGTACGCGACCACTTGTCCGCCGGGACTCTTCCGCAGCGAAGACGCGGGCGTCACGTGGACACCGGTCGCCGGATGGAACGAGCATCCGATGTACTGGCAGTGGAACAATCCCGATGCGGGGACGCCCGACGGATCGATCCTGCAATGGGTCACGATCGATCCGCGCGACGCGGCGCACATGTATATTGTCACCTCCGAGGGCGGCGTGTTCGAGTCGCACGATCATGCGACGTCGTGGCGTCCGCTCAACAAAAACGTCGAGGCGCTCTTCATGCCCAACCCGAATCCGGAATTCGGGCAGGATACTCACTGCCTGCAGATGCATCCGCTTGCGCCCGACCGCCTTTACCAGCAGAGCCACTGCGGAATTTACCGGCTCGATCGTCCGGGCGACGAATGGGTTCGTATCGGGCGCAACATGCCCGAAGAGATCGGCGATATCGGATTTCCGATCGTACTGCATCCGCGCGATCCAGAACGCGCGTGGGTCTTCCCGATGGACGGGACCACCGTATGGCCGCGTACCAGCCCGGGCGGGCGTCCGGCGGTTTATCTCACGCGTGACGCGGGAGAGTCGTGGGAGCGCCAGGACCGCGGGCTTCCGCGCGCGCAAGGATGGATGACGGTGAAGCGGCAGGGCTTCACCGCCGACGATCGCGATCCGCTGGGCCTCTACTTCGGCACCACCTGCGGCGAGCTATGGGCCAGTGTTGATGAAGGCCGCCGATGGCGCCAGCTCGCGGCGCATCTGCCGGAAATTTACTCCGTCGCCGCGGTATCGGTTGCGTGATGCGCGTGCTGATTCCAAGCCAGCTTCGGTCTTACACGCACGCGGCGGAGGTCGAGGGAGCGGGGCGCACGCTCGAGGAGCTGACCCAAAACCTCGACGCGCAATTTTCCGGGATTCGATTTCGGATTATCGACGAGCAGGATCGGATTCGCCGTCATATCCGCATTTTCGTCAACGGCGAAGCGGTGAACACGCTGGCGACAGCACTCGCGGCAAACGATGAAGTGCAGATCGTCGGCGCGCTGACCGGCGGATGAGTCCCCGCCGCGCGCGACGCATTTGTCGCCACCGTGCGACCGCGCTATAAAAGTAGTTGCAATTCGCAACCCTTTGGAGGACCCCCGAATGACCACCCTTTATGGCACTTCGCAATCGCGCGCCCCGCGATCCCTTTGGGCGCTCGAAGAACTCGGGATCAAATACGATCACGTCCCAACCGGCGTTCCGGAAACCCGCACTCCCGAACATCTCAAGCGCAATCCCAACGGCCACATTCCCGTGCTCGAGGACGGGGGTCATCATTTTTGGGAATCGATGGCGATAAATCTCTACCTTGCCGAGAAGTACGGAAAAGCGCCGTTTTGGCCGGCGTCGGTCGCCGATCGCGGACATGCTTACCAGTGGAGTTTCTGGGCGATGACCGAGGTCGAGCCGCCTCTGATGACCATTCTGATGCACAAGCTGTTTCTGCCCGCCGAGCAGCGCAGCGCAAAAGCGCTCTCGGACGCCGCGGGCGCGCTCGGCGCGCCGATGGCGGTTCTCGACGCACACCTCAAGGGACGCGCCTATCTGCTCGGCAATGATTTCACGATTGCCGACCTTAATGCGGCTTCAGTGCTGAGCATGGCCGCGTTCGCGCAGCACGATCTCTCTAGCACCTCGACCGCCAAGGCGTGGCTCGACAAATGCCTTGCACGGCCGTCCTTTAAGAAAGCGAGCGCGATGAAATAACTGGGGAACGCATCATCGATCGTAGCGAGCGGCCGCCGCGAAAATTTAGCGGCGGCCGTTTCGCAATTTAGCGTGATCCGAGATTTATAGTGCCGGAGCAGGCGTGGGTGTCGTCGTGGGCGTGGGCGTTGCGGCGATCGTCTTGATTTCCGTCCAATAGGGACTGCGCGCGAGTCGCGCGCGGAATTCCGCGAGAAAACGATCCTTGCCGCGAATCCGCGCCGGCCACGCCAGATCGGCGAATTTCCACGCCAGTTCCGGATGTCCTGTATAAATCAGGTTCAGCATGCCGCCCCATAGCTCGCTCGGAATTTTCGCATCGGGCCAGACCCGGAATGGATCGTCGTAGTTCGCCGCCATCGCATCGACGCGGGTGTTGTTCGCGCTGCTTTCGAGCCGCGCCGCACTCGGCGCGGGCTGGCGCATCAGGTCGCTGGCGACACGCCATCCGCCGTCACGATATTCGAGGATTACCAGCGGCGCGGGAGAGTCGGCGAAGTCGGTATGCCATCCGCTAAAGGTCCAGTCGTGCAGCACGATCTGCACGCCGTCCTTGCCCAGGCGCACGAAGTGCGGGCTTTGCGGATCGTCGTTGCGCAACTGGATCTTTCCGAGTGCTCGGAATTTCGGTTCGAGCTCGAACATGTAAAACGTCAAGCAGCAACTCGCGTCCGGCGTATATCCCGTGACGACCAGATCCGGACGGCCGTTGCCGGTCAGGTCGTGCCCTGGCGCAAGGAATCTTTCATCGGGATTGTCCGGCGCGAGCGCTCCCACTCGCAGCGCTGCGTCGCAGAGCGGGCGGCTGGTGTACTCGAGATGAAATCCGCGCTTGATCTCGAAGTACGCGCCACCGCATCCGTGGTCGTCGCGATAGATCGCGACGTCGTAGGCAAGCACCTGGGTTTCGGATTCCAGCACCGGTCCTGTGGGCCGCGCAGTCGCGGTGGGATGCGGCTTATGGCGGCCGCGGGCGTGCGTGCTCGCGCTTGTGAGTATTAGAACGGCGGCAAACAGAATCGACATGCGAGCAAGCGCACGCGCCAGGCGGCTGAAGAGTCGGCTCGATTCGCTCATGGAGCATAAATTTGGTCCCTCTCCCTGTCAGGGAGAGGATAGGTGAGGGACCTTTCTTTCTGAATTTTTCCTGCTCGAGCCAAATCCCTGCGGATTTTTAATCGCGCGATGCTTCGCATCGCGCTGAATTCGCGGGTTCGGATCACCCGTTGGAGTCGCCGTCGCCCGACGGGATAGGTACCGCGACGCCCCGTAGCCGCGTCACGGTGTTGTCGCACGCATCCGTGACCCAGAGATTTCCCTTGGAATCGATCGCCATGTTCTCGGGACAGGCGCCGACTTTGTAATGCGCCAGCATGCTGCCCGACGGATCGAGCTTGTACACGTCGTTGGTCCGCTGATTGGCGACGAATACGTTGCCCACGTTGTCGATCGTAACCCCGCGCGGCGCGATACCGACCGGCGGATTGGCAATTTGATCGAAGCCGGGCGCGGCGGCGAATTGCACCACCTGATTGAAGCTCTGCACCGATTGCCACAGGTTTTGCTCCGGGTCGATCGCATTGCCGCTCGGCTGATAACCGACTGCGCCGATCGTCGTGACGACGGCGCCGGTCGCGTCCAGCACGGTGATATTGCCGCTCGAGTAGTTGCCAATCCAGAAATTGCCATCCGAGTCGCGCGCGATCGCGTGCGGATTTTGCCCGACACTTACCTGCTGGACGATAGCGCCGGAAGCGTCGAGCTCGGCAACCGTGTTGCTGCCCTGATTGGTCACCCAGACATTTCCGCCGGGATCGAACTGTGCGTGTTGCGGCTCGGTGCCACCGGTCGGAAAAGTTCCGATCACCGAGCCGTCGGCTCCAATCGCGGTCACGTCGTTGCTCGCGGTATTTTGCACCCAGATATTGTCGGTGTTGCCGCGATCGATCTTGAGTCCGTGCGGGCGGGTGCCGACCGCGATCGTGTTCAGGACCTCGCCGCTCGAACTCAGCTCGGCGACATTGTTGCTGTACCGGTTAGCGATCCAGATGTGATCGGACGCGTCAATCCCGATGCCCTCCGGATAAATCCCGCCTGATTTGAAGGTGCGGCCGGCCGAGGATGACGCCGTCGGCGATGATGACGATCCACCCCCGCATCCGGCGCCTACCAGCATCAACACCACCGACATGAACATCAGCCGCCGCGAAATATATTTTGTCTGGCGCATACCCCCTCCGTCGTTGCGCGGATTCATTTTCAGCCCGCAGAACAGGGAGCATTATGCCTGTTGGCAGCGAAAATCCGAAGGTGATCCCTCGCCCTGAAAGATGCCACTGGCAAGCGGTTGGGCGAAGGTTATATCAGGCGATGGGCGGGGCGGGTGCTGGGGGCGTCGCGTTGGGAGGCTCCGCCGAGGCCTCTGGCGCGGGGGCTTTGTAGCCGCATTCCGCGTTGGCGCACTTCCAGACCGTGCCCTCGCGTTTGGTGGTCTTTTCGACCAGGTAATTGGCCCCGCACGACGGGCACGGATGGGGAACGACTTTATCCCACGCCGCGAACTTGCACTTCGGATAGCGGCCGCATCCGAAAAACAGCTTGCCGCGGCGGCTGCGGCGCTCGAGGATTTCGCCTTCTTTGCATTCCGGGCATGCGACTCCGGTTTTCACCGGCGGTGATTGCAAGCGCTTGATTCCGTCGCAATCCGGGTAGCCGGTGCATCCGAGGAACTCGCCAAAGCGCGAGCGCTTGCGCGCCATCGGCTTGCCGCACTTGTCGCAAACCTCGTCGGTGGGAGCAATCGGCGCGGCTGCGCGCTCGTGGATTCCCCCCTGTTCATCGCGCGAAAATTCCTTCGTGTTCTTGCACGCAGGATAGTTCGAGCAGGCAAGGAACTCGCCGTTGCGGCCCCATTTGATAACCATGTCGCCAGCGTCGAGTTCGCACTTGAGCCCGGTCGGAAGACCTTTGCGCTTGACCTCGGGCATCGTCTTTTTGGCTTCGCTCAGGCGTTTCTTGAATGGGACGTAAAAACGCTTGAGCGTCTTGACCCAGTTTTCCTTGCCCTCTTCGACCTTATCCAGATCTTCTTCCATCGCGGCGGTAAAACCGACCTCGATGATATCCGGGAAGGCCGCCACCAGCAGATCGGCCACGGTCCGGCCCAAGCTGGTCGGACGCAGACGCTTGCTCTCGTCTTCCTCGACGTAGGTTTGGTTGAGCAGGCTGGTCATGATCGTCGCGTACGTTGACGGACGCCCGATGCCCTTTTCCTCGAGCTCCTTGATAATCGTCGCCTGGGTGAAGCGCGGCGGCGGCTGCGTGAAATGCTGTTCGGGGTCGAGTCCCTGGAGCGCCAGGCGTTCGCCCTCGGTCATCGCGGGCAGAGTCGCTGCGGCTTCGTCGTCCTCGCTGGGTTCGTCCTGGCCTTCAAGGTACACGCGCATGAAACCGTCGAACTTCATCACCTGACCGGTGGCGCGGAACACCGCGGCGGCCGCGTCGATATCGACGCTGGTGCGATCGTACACAGCGGGATTCATCTGGCTCGAAACGAAGCGATCGTAGATCAGCTTGTAAAGATCGTAGGCCGGCTTTTCCAGGTACTGACGCACAAATTCGGGATCACGTTCGACCGCGGTCGGGCGAATCGCCTCGTGGGCGTCCTGGGCAGCCTTGCTGGTGCGATAATGAATCGCGCGGTCGGGCAGATATTCTTTGCCGTAGCGCCCCGCGATATGACCGCGCACGGAATCGAGCGCGACTTCGGAGACGCGCACCGAATCGGTACGCATGTAGGTGATAAGTCCGATCGCGCCGTCCGCCCCGAGCTCGATACCTTCGTAAAGGCGCTGCGCAATCTGCATCGTGCGCTTGGGCGAGAAATACAGCTTGCGCGAAGCCTCCTGTTGGAGCCTCGAGGTGATAAACGGCGGCGCCGGACTTCTACGGACTTCCTTGCGTTCGATCGTGCGGACGATAAACGGCGCATCGGTGACCGCCGCGACAATCTCGTCCGCCTGAACCTTGGGAAGCTTGTAGGCCTTGTTGTCGATGCGCTGGTCTTTCCAGCTATAGAGCCGCGCCTTGAACGGTGGAGGATTCGCGGCCGCCAGACGCGCGTCGAGCGTCCAGTATTCCTCGGCGCGAAACGCCTCGCGCTCGCGTTCGCGTTCGACGATTATCCGCAGTGCCGGAGACTGTACGCGGCCCGCGCTGATTCCGCGCTTGACCTTGTCCCACAAGAGCGGACTTATCAGGTAGCCGACCAGACGGTCGAGCACGCGGCGCGCCTGCTGCGCGTCGTAGAGGTCTTCGTCCAGATCGCCGCAATTCGCAATCGCGGCCTTCACAGCGTCCGACGTAATCTCGTGCAGCAGCACGCGATGTATCTTGCTGGCCGCCGCCTTGCCCAGTCGTTCCTTCAGGTGCCACGCGATCGCCTCGCCCTCGCGGTCGGGGTCGGAGGCGAGATAGATATTTTCTTTGCCCTGTGCGGATTTCTTGATCCCTTCGATAATCTTGGTCTTACCGGGAATCACGTGGTACTCGGGTTTGAAGTCATGCTCCAAATCGACGCCGAGGGTGCTTTTGGGCAGATCGACAACGTGCCCCACCGACGATGTAACTTCATAGGCCGAGCCCAAATAACGCTTGATCGTTTTTGCTTTGGCTGGCGATTCTACGATAACAAGGTTTTTTGCCACGATTCGGCTGTCTCCCAACCCACCCGCGGCCCGGCTAGGGCCTCAGCATCATCCTGCACGACTCAGGCTAGCGAGAAAAGCTTCCCCGGATGCTGCGCGACTATGCCCTTTAGCTCAAGCTCAAGCAACAATCTAAGCACGGTCTGGGCGTCGAGTCCGGAAGCTTCTATCAGAGCGTCAACGTGGAGCTTCGTATCATCTTTAAGCTCCAATATTATAGCTTTAGCTGCCTTTACAGTTGCGTCGCCGGAGTCCAGTATCCGATCCACCGACTTTGTGCCCGCCGATGCTGCCTTTTTTGAGACTGACGACCGTCTAGCCGGCCATCTTGGAGTGTCTGCCGATCTCGGATTCGTCGGCATGACGAATTGAGGCGCCAATTCCTCGAGTACGTCTTCGACGCAATCGACCAGCACTGCGCCCTGCTTGATCAGCCGGTTGCTGCCGCTCGCCTTGCCGCCCAGGGGACTGCCGGGAACCGCGAAGACCTGCCGATTCTGCTCCAGCGCCATCCGGGCGGTGATAAGCGAGCCGCTTTTCTCGGCAGCCTCGACGATCACGACGCCGAGCGACAGGCCGGAGATGATCCGGTTGCGAGTCGGGAAATTCTCCGGCAGCGGCTGAGATCCCACCGGAAGTTCGCTGAAGATAGCGCCTGCGCTTGCGATTATCGCGTCGGCAAGTTGGCGATGCTCAGGTGGATAGATGACGTCGACGCCGCATCCTAGAATCGCGATAGTCTTTCCGCCCGCGTCAAGCGCGCCCTGATGCGCTTCGGCGTCGATTCCGCGTGCGAGGCCGCTTACCACGATGAAACCCTGGGCGGCGAGTTCGAAGCCGATCCGGCGCGCCATCCGCCGGCCGGCATCGGAGGCGGCGCGCGCTCCGACCACGGCGACGCATCGGCTATCAGCAGGAGGCGTCTCGCCGCGGACGAAGAGATACGGCGGCGGATCGGGAATTTCGCGCAACCTTGCCGGATAGTCCGAGTCGGTCCACCTGACCAGGCGTGCGCCGATTCGCGGCAGCTCGCAGAGCTCGCGCTCGATCGGATCGAAGTCGCGAAAGTCGGCGACCGCGCGCGCGATTTTGCTCTGGACTCCGGCGGCGGCGATTTCATCGGCCTTGAGCGCGAAGATTTTTTCCGGTGCGCCGAATTTCTCGAGCAGCAGTCGCGCCGTGCGCGGCCCGACCCCCGGCACCCGCCGCAGCGCGAGCCATAATGAATCAACCGAACCAGGCATGGTCGTCATGCCGCGGCATCGCAGCCGCATCCCCCCTTTTTCGCGCAAGATTCACGCGTCGCGGTAGTTTTATAATAAGCTGCGCTTAACGCCAACTGGTCGAAACTGGCGTGAAACTCCCGGCGATTTGTTGACCGACCAGTCCGATTGAAATACTGTTCACGCAAGCGCTTTGCGCGCCGCCCCGATCGATCTGCGGCGCGGACAAACCCTATATTCTTATCCCCGGTGGCTGTTTGCAGGGCGGAGGAGCAGGAGACCTGATGGATTTCAGTAGCATGTCGGCCAACGAGAAGCAGATTCTCATCTTCAGCTTCTATCGCGATGCCGAACTTCGAGGCGCTCGCCTCCTTTTCAATCTCATAACTCATCTCAAAGACGGCGATTCCCAGCTTAAGATGGCGGCGCATCTGGCCGATGAAACTCGCCACGCATGGCTGTGGACCAAGCGGATTTCTGACCTGGGTGGCGCACCGGTGATGGTCGATGATGGCTACCAGCGGCGGCTCGGACTGCGCACCGGCGTGCCCAAGACGATAATTGATCTGCTGGCGCTGACGGTCGTGGTCGAGGAGCGCGCGCAGAGCCGCTACAACGCGCATGCCGCGCTCCCGAACGTGGACGCAGAGACCCTCGAGGTCCTGGCCGCGGTCACCAAGGACGAGACCTGGCATCTGTCGTGGATCGAAAAGAAGATGCGCGAGATCGCCAAAGAGCAGGGCGCCGAAGAACAGGCCGACGCGTCACTCGATCGCTATCGCAAGATCGATCGCGAGGTTTACGCGACTCTTGCCGCTGACGAAGCGGAGCTGATGCGCTCGTAGAACGCGTTTGCATGAAAAATCCCGGGGCGGCGACTCTGGCGCTCGCGATTTTCGCCGCCTGCGCGACCGCAATCTGTTGTCTTCCCGCGAGCGCTGCAGCCGGATGGAAGAAGGGCGAATTCGATTCGTCCGGCAAGCCAGTAACCGAGTATCACTGCACGCCCGGCGCCCCAATCGCGAAGGCGTCCACTGAAATGAGTTACGCACATCTCTCCTCGCACGGCGAGGGTTCAGACCGCGGCGCGGGAGGCGTTCAGGTCGTGGCAGATGGCTTCGGCGGCGGCTTTGGTGGCCAGAGGATTTTCGCCGAAGCGATCAAGGAATCGGACAACTGCGGGCCAAGGAGAACTCTGCTGAGAGTTTTTTGCCTTGACCGAGGGTGAAGTCATACGTGAAGCGAATATCGTAGGTACCATTTTCGTAGATCGGTCCCAGAAATTGCAGTGTGCGGCCCGGGTCCAGGTCGAGATAATAAGGAGCGTCGTTGAACTGTCCACCCCTTGCGGGACGACGCGTTACCGCGAGGCTGCCGGCGGTCGGACGGCCGTGATAATCGATTACCGCGACAATCATTCCGTCGGTATGGTGACGCGTCGTGGAACATCCTTCGGTTCCGGTAATCGTCGAACCCGGAGGATAGATTTTCGTTCCGGCCGGAAGCGGCGTGTGCGGCCCCCCGCCTGTCACCCTGCCGTCCACAAATGCGAAACCGACGAGGCTCGCGTTCGCGTCAGCGCTGGCAGGGAAAGACCGCGCCGCAGGCATCGGTGGATATTTCACGTCGATCGTCAGATTAAGCCTGCCGGTTGGGTAGGAAAACTTCGCCGCGTCGTAGCCGGGAAGTGTCGAGGGATAATTGGGGTTGTTCGATAGCCCGACGCCCTCACGCGGAGCGCCGTTCGGGTCGAGCTCGAGCGTAAAGGTGCTGTCCTCGTCGTGAAACACCAGGATTGCGTAAGATCCGGGGTCTTGATTCTCGAAGTCGCAGGAGGAGCGTCGATTGGTGATCCTTGACGCAGTGCTCGCCGCCTCCCCTCCGGTGTTCGAGGGGTAGCCTTCGGCCGATCGAAACAGCAGGCAATAGACCTGACCCCGATTGTTGCGCAGTCCCGCGATTGTGACATGGATCACGTTGTCCGCTTGAGCTCCGTCGGTCGGCTGGTCTGAGATGGAGCTTTCTGCCTCGCCCGGGTTTGCCAGCACAGCTACAACCGCGCCTTGCTTGCCCAGTGTCGAATCGATGACCCATTCGGGGCCGAAGACCCCGATGCTGCCGGCGTATGAGCCGCGGCCATAATTTTCCAGATGCGCGGTTTTGATCCGATTCCCGTTCATCCCCTTGGCTTGCAGCTTCGCTACCGCTTCCGGCAGATCCATGAAATTCGCGGGCAATGGATGTTGATCGCCCGGATCGGCAGTCGAGGGAGGGCTTAACTCACCTGCGGGCGAATTAGGCATAAAGGAAAGCGTCTGCTGCTGCCCGGGAGAGTAGAAGTTGAACCGAATCAGCACACCTCCGTCTGGAGATTGGGCATTGCTGAAGCCGGTCGTCAGATTCATTTCGATCGACGTCAGAAAGGCGTCGGGTTGCCATTTGGTTCGAACGTATGCGACCGCGCGCTGTGCGATCGCCGGCACGCCGCTCACCGGCCATTGGACTTCCTTCGGGAGCACCACCTGGTTTGCGGCCGTGCTCGGCGCGGCGACCCCGTCCTGCACGGTGCCTTGGGAACGGCGGCACGCCAAGAGGCTGGCGGCGATAACGATCGCCAGACCGAAGCGTGCGATTGCGCCCACTCGGGACGATCGAGGCTGGCGCGGAATCGAATGGGCGACCAACGGGTGATCTCTCATATCTGGAACTCCCCGAGCTCCGCGATTGCCGTCGAGCGCCGGTCCTGTCCAGCGCCGCCAGACAATAGTACTGCGCGCGATAAAAAATCTAGGCCCGTTTTGAACCGCCATCCACGGCCTCGACGAGCGGTTGACGGTCAGCGGGTTTTTTCGCACACTTTGGTTGCTTGCGCATCCCAAGATTCCATGCGACGGGACGGAGACCCTGTGAACAATCCACGACCCTGGCCAACCTCCCGTTCTTCTCGAAACCGGAAGAGCGAATCATGAAATTCCGCGCTGACCGAATTGCGCAATTGATATTGATCCTCGCCGCCAGCGCTCTGTCAGCGATGCCCGTGCAGGCGCAGACCTCGCCGACGTTCAATCTGAGCGCGACTACGGACGTGTGCAACTCCTGCGATCTGACAACGCAGGAAGCGCTTGCGAATGAGGACGATCGTCACGACGGCGCCGACGCGGGATTGGACAGCCAGGAACGCTCCGAGAATGTCTCGCACGACGAGGCCGACCAGGCGATTGAAAAGGGCGCCGCACCTCCAGAACTACGGCAGGAAGCATTAGCCAACGAAGCAGAGCGGCATCAGAATGCGCTGAAAAACATACAGCGCCAGCAAGCGATCGAGACATCACGCCATCAGCAGATCCTTGCGAGCATCATGAGCAAGGCGGGCAAGCTGCTCTCCGATCTGATCAGCAATGCTCCGGTTGCCGGCGGCGCCCCGATCGGTGGCGGAGGAAGTCCTCAACCAAGCGGGCGGTCCGCGGGTGGCAACCCTGCGGGCGGCGACGCAGCAGTTCCGCCCGTGGCCAATGGCGGCGCACTGCCCTCTGGAGGCACTGCGCCGGGTGCTCCTGCGCAGGCGAGCGGCGGTGGCGCAAATGCGCCCGGTGACGGCGAGAGCTATGCCGGCGGCAGTCCCGGCGGTGTTCCCAGCGTATCTCCTTCGGCGCAACCCAGCCCCAGCTTGGCCGCAAAATTGGGTAAATTCGTTCAAGCCGCGGCCACACGCGCGATCAACGGCATCCCTCAGGCGCTGTCTTATTTCGCAAGCACCTCTCGTCCGGCTGCGCAGAATCTTCAAAACCAGTGGACTAATCCGATGAGCCCGCAAGACGCCGCGATGATGGTCGGCGGAGCGTGGCTCTCTGAGGCCGCTGGTGCCGGTATCTCAGGGGGGAAGGGCGCATACAACAATGCGGTCGCCAATGGAGCGACGCCGCAAGTTGCCACTCAGGCCGCCCTGAAGACCGGAACGTCCTTCTTTTCCAATCGTGCGGCGGCGATGGCGAGTGGAGGAACTGCGGGAGGATCGATAGCTAACGGCGGCCTCGGAGGGTACGGCGGTCAAACAGTGACCAACGGAATGCCGGGTCAGCGCGGCGTGCTCGTCAACCGCGGCGGCGGAAGTGGCGGAGGCCCGGGAAATCCAACCGCGACTGGCGGGTCGCCTGCTCCTGACGAGGGCAACGGACCGCTCGGCAACTATCTCAAACCGAACTTCACTTCGAATCTGCCGCCCGAGGTCGAGAACGCGCTCAACAACTTCAACAATGGAACCCTCGGCCAATCGGTCAAAGGAATCACACCTACACAGCTCCAGGGGAAAACCTGGCAGCAGGTGGTGCAGGACGTTGGCCAAGCCGGCGGCGGATGGAAACCGGGCGATACTCCAGGGACCTTTAAATCTGGAAACTGGACGCTCAGCCAGAAATTTGCTCAACCCCTGAACTATCCGGATCCCAAGGGAATTGGAAATCCAGCGGCAGCCGAAACCGATTTGACCAACGCAAATAAAGTGCCGCAGATCTTTCTTTCCAACTCGGATGGTGGAGTTGTTCGGATAAAGCCTTGGGGCGTGCCGGGAGGTAACTACACCTCAATGCAGCAAGCGCACTACGCGCTGTATGCCAAAACAGCCCCCGACGCCGGTCTGGATTGGAACGCCGAGGCGTTCAAGGTCGTCGATGGACAGGCAATCCCAAAGACTCCTTTTCAGATCCAGCCACCTGCCGGCGTCCCCAAGTGGACTCCCGCCGGCCAGGAGTGGGCCAATGCGAATCCCGCCGCGACCAAGCTGCCGGACGGCGCGACCGCAAATCAATACTACTCCGAGGACTTTGAGAACTGGCTTCAGCAAAGTGGATGGCCCAACGCCGGACATCAGCCGCTTGCGAGAAGTTGGTGGTCGCCGAATGCTTTGGGTAAGCTGCTCGGTTCCTCGACTGCCGAATAAGCGGAAACCTGGCGCGCGGCGATTCGGAACTCTTATTTATACAATCTTGATCGGGTAACGATCAGCGCGTCGGCGTTACTCATCTGTTTCAGCCGTCCATAAAAGAGACGCGCCGCGATGCATTGATCTCTGGCGGTCTGATGGTCCGGATTGGTGACGGTGCTTGCGACCTCCTCAAATTCCGAAGGGCCGAGCCCCGCCATCGTCCGGTTGAACGCTTCCTGGTACTGCTCCGCCGACGGAGCCGGGCGAATCGGAGTGTGGTTCACAGTCGCCGCTGCCGCCCGATCGAACAGCTCCGCCCATTGTTGCTGTTGATCATCCGGAAGCGACTCGATCGCCGCGACCAGATTGACGTTATCGCCTGACCATAGCGCGGCACAGGCTTTCGGGCGGGCCCGGTCAGCAAGTTCGGCGCGAAGCCGAATCAGCGTCATGATCGAGGCGTCGTCGAGGCGCTCGAGCCCGTCCGCGGCGGTGGCTCTGAAGACTTCGTCCGCCGGCATCGATCGGCTGCCGGGAATCTGTGCGCCCGTTATCACCGCTGCCTTTGAGATATGCGCGTAACCTTGCTCGAGTGTGGTTTGGAACGCTGACGGGGTTGGCGCGTTCCGAACCGCGTACCAGGTAAGCGCAAATCCGGCAAAGAGGAAGATGACGATCACCAGCAGCAACCTCCGGCCCCATCGCGGGCGTTTTCTCGGCGCTGTGGCCTTCGCTGTTTGACTCGTGGGCATCGTTAACTCCTCTCGACCGGCCACCGTTTCTTTACCCCGCGCGCAAAGATGCTGCTACACCGGCGCATAGCGGACGACAGAAATGAGATGCGCAATTTTCTGACAGAGCGAACTATCAGAGCTTTGCGAGGGCGGCGTTCAAGTCGGTGCGCATCGCCGCGGCGGCGGATGCGGCGGCTTCGGCGGGTGATTTTCCTTGCGCTTTTCTATACGCGTACATCAGGCTGCGGCTCGCGTTTACGATTATGCCGGTGCCGTCGGGGCGAGCGGCCGCGATCGCATCGGTCGCGCTTGCGCCTTGCGCGCCGTAACCTGGCACCAGGATGAATGCGTTGGGCATCAGCTTGCGCGCGCGGCGGGCTTCATCGGGAAAGGTCGCGCCCAGCACCGCGCCGACCGGACTCAATCCGGATTCGCCGATATAATCGCTGCCCCATCCCTGGACCCGCGCGGCAACGCGCTCCCACATCGCGAGGCCGTCGGTCGCCACATCCTGGAATTCCCCTGACGAAGGATTCGATGTCCTGACCAACACGAACACGCCACGGCCAGCCGGGACTTTCGCGATGAACGGCATCGTCGAATCGGCGCCCTGATAGGGATTGACGGTGACGGCGTCGCATCCGAAATCACCGTCGCCCAGAAACGCTTGCGCGTATGCGGCCGAGGTCGATCCGATATCGCCGCGCTTGGCGTCGGCGATCACGATCAGGCCGAGACGGCGCGCGACGCGCACCACCTCGACGAACGCGCGCATCCCGTCGATACCGCGAGCTTCATAGAACGCGAGCTGCGGTTTGACGGCGCAGATGTGCGGAGCACAAGCCTCGACGATTTCGCAGCAGAAGCGCGCGAGCGTGTGCGATTTCGGAACGCCCGGGTGGTCTTTGGTATCGAGATGTGGATCGACGCCCAGGATCGCGCAGGAATTTTTCTGGCGCGCGGCCTCGGCCAGGCGATCGGCGAAATTCATCGCGCCGATCATTACACAAACGCCTGCGCCGCGCATCGTATCGCGCGGGCGTTGCATTTGCCGGCGCCGGGCGCGCATCTTTGTTGCACCCAATCTTCCAAGAGCGGTACTGACGATGGCCCGAATCACGATCATCACGAAGCTCAGACTCATGGCGGTAATCGCGCCGATAATCCTGCTCATCGCGGCTCCGATTCTCGCGCTCAGCTTCTACGGATTCGGTGCGATGCCGGCGATGCTGCACGAAAATCAGTACGCGGGAATCGCGGCGGCGCGCGAGATGGAGAACGCGCTGTACAAGATGGATTGGGGACGCACGCAGCCGGAAGGATCGCAGATCGTCCGGGATCAGCAGCGCGGATTCGTGGGCTGGATCGATGCGGCCCGTGCGCAAGCGAACACCGAGGAGCAGCACGACGCGATCGAGAAGATCGCGCAGGCGGCGAATCCGATTTTCGACGCGATGCGCGCCGCGCAGCCGGGCGACGACAGCTTCGAGCCGCGGCTGCGGGATTTGCAGGGCCTGGTCTCCGACCTGATCTCCGCCGATGACGCCGCGATGCTCTCGATCTCGGATCGGGTCGAGGCGCGCGCGCGGGCGATGATTATAGTGACGCTCGTAGCGGCGGTGATCGTCCCGTGGCTATGCTTTATCGCGATCGTGCAAATGACCGGAGGCGAGGGCGCCGCGCTGCGCGAGATTCGCCACCGCGTCGAGAATATTGCAGAGCGCGCCGCAGCCTTGCACGACATGGAGATGAGCAGGGACCTCGAGGTGATCGATACGAAGCTCGCGCAGCTCGGCTATCCGAAGCCCAACCCAATGCTCGCGGAATAAATTCCTCTCCCTGAAAGGGAGCGGTAAGGTGAGGAACATTTTTCAGCGCGGCGCGCCAGCGACGCGCGATCTAAAAGAGGGCGCCGTGCAAGGCCGCCCTCACCCGCGTGTCAGTGGCACCTCCCGGAGGTAGAGGGTATCAGCGGGATTCGCGCTGTCCTTTACGAAGGAGAGGATCTTTCAATACCGGCGATGAGGCTCACCGCCGATACTTTGGCATTACCTCTTTGGCGAATAGTTCGGCGCCTTCCGGGGCCATGAACTGGCAGACAAAATAGGTCATCCGGAATTTCTCGATCCGGAAATCCAGTTCGCGTTTGATCTCGTCCACCGTGCCGACCAGCACTTGCGGCGAGGTGCGCGCGAGTTCCGGATCGGCGATGCCCATCGCTTGCGCGGTCGCTTTGATCATCGCGTCGGCGACGCTCTTTTCCTTCGCGATCAGCACGAAGGTTTGCCCCGACATCTCGATCGCGTCGGCTTTGCGGCCCGCCGCGCGCACGAAATCGTCGAGCATACCGATGCGGCGCTGAACCTCGGCGCGATCGAACTTCATCGCGTCGGACATATCGACCACGCCTTTGGTTACGGGCGGGTTGAGGTTCAGGATGTCGGCCTCTTCGGCGGCGAGTTTGAGAATCTTCTTGCCGCCGCCGCCGACCATGATCGGCGGATAGGGTTTCTGCACCGGCTTGGGATAGCAGTAGGCCTTTTCCACCGAATGAAAGCGGCCATGATAGCTCGGCTCGTCTTCGGTCCACATCGATTTCAGAACCTTGATCCCGTCGGCGAACTGCTCGATCCGCTCGGCGTTGGACGGGTACGGATAGTTGTAGGCGACGTATTCCTCTTTGAACCATCCGGCGCCGAGGCCCGCGATAAAGCGTCCGCCCGAAATATTGTCGAGCGTCGCGATCATCTTCGCCAGCAGCGCAGGGTTGCGATAGGACATCGACGTGACCATCGGCGCGAGTTTGACGGTCTTGGTCACCGCGGCGACCGCGGCGAGCGCCGTGTAGCATTCGAGATGCGGTGCGTTGGGCTCGGACATCAGGCCGCGCATGAAGAAATGATCGTCGATCGAGACCGAGAAGAAGCCGAGGTCCTCGGCCTGCCGCGCCATCGCGGTCATCGCGGCAAAGTCCGTAGTTGGCAATCCGCAATTGAATTTCACAGGTCGCATGATGAAGGCCTCCGCCGCGGATTGTAGCATCGGTATCGCCGGCAGCGGAGCAAGCGCCCCACGCGAGCGTCACGCGAGGCGAAGGGGCTGCAGGGACGGCAGCCCTCC
This sequence comes from Binataceae bacterium (SeqCode), assembly GCA_049795175.1. Taxonomy (GTDB): domain Bacteria; phylum Desulfobacterota; class Binatia; order Binatales; family Binataceae; genus JBARDN01. Next base: position 43,365 of record JBARDN010000330.1, read on the forward strand.
CAAGAAACATGACCTGAGTCTTAGCTGGCACAGGCTTTAGCCTGTGTTCCCGCACCGGCTAGAGGGTGTCGATAAATGGGGAGTTCTTGTCCGTCATCCTGAGCGGAGGCCGCCCCCTTCGACCTTGCTCAGGGCAGGTTCCGTGAAGGATCTATGCGAAGCCCCGTACTGGGCGAGGGATCAGACGCCGGGCGCCGCAACAGTCTCGATTACCTGAGTCTCGGTCTGGTTTCATGACAAAATAAATTCGCGCAGCGTATTCATAAAACGCGCGCGGTCGTCGGTGACGATTCCATGGCCCGCCTTGGCGAAGCGCACCAGGCGTCCGAGTCCGTGCGGCAGCGCGGCGGCGATATCCGCAGAGTCCGCAGGCGGCGTGACCGGATCTTCCTCGCCCGCCATCACCAGCGTCGGGCACTTGATGCGATGCAGGTCCGGCAGAAGATTGAACGAGGTTTCGATCACGCGCAGGTAGTGCTCACTCAACTCGGCGTTGGAAACCATCCGCGCAAACATCTCCAGCAGATGCGGGTCGGGCAGATAGCTGTAAAGCGGTATGCAGAGCCGGAAGAAGTCCGGGCCATTTTTTGCTGACGGATCACGGAAGAATCGCACAGCCGCTTCTGCCGCCTCGTGTCCGCCGCGCCGCTCGAAGGCGGCATAGACGCGCGCGAGATCGACGCGCGCCGCTGTGCTGCACAGGACCAGCTTTGACGGATGATCGGGATGACGCGTCGCATAGGCCATCGCGACCATCCCGCCGAACGAGGTGCCCATCACGATTGGCCGTTTGATCTCGAGCGCCTCGCAGAAGGCGTGAACGTCGTCGCCCCATCGCTCCAGCGTCCAGCGCTCGGGACCGGTGCGGTCGCTGCGGCCGGCGCTGCGATGATCCAGGTAGATGACCTGCGCGATATCGGCCAGCGGCGAGAAGTCAGGTTTGAAGACCGAGTGGTCGGCGCCGGGACCGCCGTGGAGCAGCAGCAAGGTCGGCCGCTCGCGCATCCGCGGACCGTCGGGAACCAGCGACGCGCCTTCGACGTCGAAGAACAGCCTGCCATCGCCAACTTGAACGCGCATGGCGATCGATTACTAAATTTCGCGCCGCGATGTCGACCGTGGCGCCGCCCTAGCGGTGCTGTCGCGGCGCGGGCTTTTTATCGGGCGTGCCGGGCGTTTTGATTTCGAGGCTTTTCCACAGGTACCACGCCGCTGCGGTCCGGTAGGGGCTCCATCTTTGTCCGAACACGCGCAATTCTTTCGGCGTCGGCGGCTGGCGCATCGAGTAGGCGCGTCCCACCGCGTTACGCACACCCAAGTCATCGACCGGCAGAACGTCGGGACGCGCGAGATTGAACATCAGGAACATCTCGGCGGTCCATCGGCCGATACCTTTTACCCGGGTCAGGTCCGCGATAACTTCTTCATCGGTCATGCGTGCGAAGCGATGAAAGTTGAGAATCTTTTTTTCAACGTGCGTCGCCAAATCCTTGATGTAGAGCGCCTTCTTGGCTGAAAGGCCGGCCTTGCGCAGAATCGCATCGGGAGTGGCCAGCACTTGCGTGGGATGCGGAAACGCGCGGCCGGGATAAAGCTCGACGACGCGGCCGTAAATCGCGGTGGCGGCTGCGCCCGCGAGTTGCTGAAAAATGATCGCGCGCGCGAGCGCCCGGAAGCGCTCGCGGCGCTGCACAATCCGGCACGCACCGACCTTGGCGATAATCGCCGCCATCACCGGATCGACGCGGGCGAGATGCATTCGCGCGGCGCGCGCATATGGTACGGTTAACGGCGGCATCGGAGTGCGCAGAATCTGCCATGACGGCGCGCCGGGATCAAATCAGAGGATCAAATTCAAATGACCGCAGACGCAGGCAATGAACGGCTCGAGATGCGCGCGGAAAACGTCCACGAAGGGACGCGGCTCGGTCCGGTCTTCTATATCGTCTCTGCCAAACAGATCGACGCATTCGCGCGCGCGATCGGCAGCACGAATCCTTTGCATGCGGGAACCGGCGCGATCGCGCCGCCGACGATGCGCCTGCTCGATTACGCGTTGTTGATCGCGAAGCACTTCAAAGGCGGCAAGGGCGGTGTGCATGCGAAACATTGGTGCGAGTACCACGCTCCGATGCGCGCGGGGCAGGCGGTGCGCGTCGATGGCATCATGACCGACGCGGCGCACAAACGCGGCAAGTTTTATTTCACCCTCGAATACGAAACCCGCGACGCCGCGACCGGCGAACTCCTCACCCGTCAGGCAATAACCTCGGTGCTGCTCAACCGGAAGGGGCGGATGGCATGAGTGCTGAACACCGGCATCTGAATGAAGGCGACGAAATTATAGCCGCGCCGTATCTGCTCGACGCCGCAGCCGCCGACGCATACGGCGCCAGCATCAAGGAGCCTGCGCGCAGCCGCAAAAAGAATATCCATAGCGATCCGCAGGCCGCCGCCGCCGCCGGATTCGCCCAACCGATCGCGGCGGGCGAGCAGACGATCGCGGTGATGATGCAATTGATCGCAGACCGCTTCGGCGAGAGTTTCTACCGCGGCGGCCGGTTCGAGGCCGCGCTCATCAAGCCGGTGCTTTACGGCGACACGCTCGCGGCGCGTGCGAAGGTCGAACGGATCGCAAACGGATTCGCGGAGCTTTCGATCCGGGTAGAAAATCAACGCGGCGAGGCGGTTCTGACCGGTACCGCGCGCGCGCCGCTTGCCGCGCAATGACGGCGACCGGCGCATCGCCGCGGCCCGTGCCTCCAGTCGCGAAAGCGGGCGCGCCGCTGTGGCGCAAAGCGATTCCATACGCCGGCACTATTATCATTTTCGTCCTGATCTTCTGGCGGATCTCGGCGTCAAAGGTGGCGGCTGATTTGCGCCAAGTCCCGATCGCGAAGTTCGTCGCGATTTTTCTGCCCTACTCGATCTTCTACTGCATCATCGATTCCTACTGCCTCGCCTGGGTAGTGCGCCGCTTCAACGCGCCGATGCGCTGGCGCGACATCCTGCCAATTCGCGCGAGCATGTACGTGCTCGCGATGCTGAACACGGGGCTGGCGCAGGGCGGAGTCGCGTATTACCTGCATCGCAAGGGCGGCTTCTCTTTTCTTTCCGCGCTCAGCTCGATCTTGTTCATCGCGATGCTCGAGATCTACCAGCTCTTCCTGTTCTCGACGGTCGGAGTGCTGTTTTATACGCCGGTTGGAGCAACCCAGGCGCGGATTATCGGAATCCTGCGTATCGTTTATCTGCTCGCGTGGATGCTGCTGTTCGGGGTCATGATTTTTTTCGCGATCGTGCGCCGCCGCCCGCGTATCCGCGATTGGGTCGAGCATGGACGCGCAGGCGCGATCGCCCAGACGTTTATCGCGGCGCGTCCGCGCGATTACGCCGCGGTGATCGCGATCAAGGCGCCGACGTTCATCGCGTCGGCCTTTGCGCACTTCTTCGCACTATCGACCTATGGCGTATCGATTCCGGTTCTGCGGCTGATTCTTTTTCTGCCGCTGGTGTTCCTGGCGGGCGCGCTGCCGATCTCGATCGCGCATCTCGGAACCAGCCAGGCGGCGTGGCTGCTGTTCTTCGCGGGCAGTGCATCGCCGGCGAAGCTGGTCGCATACAGCCTCGTGGCTCAGTTCACCTACATGTTTTGTAACGCGGTGATCGGATTGTTCTTTGTGCCGCGCGCGTCACGAGAACTGACCGCGATTCGCCAGAGCGATCCCGAAGCGGAGCCGGCCTAACGGATACACAAAAGAACCCCTGCGCGAATTCGCGCATTCTCAAGCGACGTTCCGCAGGGAACAAAGTCCCGCAGGGAACAAAGTCGAACCTCAAAACGGTTCGCTCGTTATTCCACCGTGACTTCGTCGGGGAACAGAAACGTGGTGGCTCCGTCGTCGAACTGCACAAGGTACATGTGCCGGTCCAGATTGTTTACCTCGCGCAGGATAATTGGTCTCTCACCGAAACGATTGCGACCTTCATGGTCGCGAACTGGTCTCAGTAATCGGCAATTTCGCCCCGCCACCGCCTCGATACTTGTGCTGGCCATCATTGTCTTATCCTCTTTGCGCCAGTCCGGTCGTAAGTTTTCCTCATCCACCAATTCCTATTCTAGCAAGCTTCGGGCCTAATATTTAGACGCTTCTAAGTGCCGTCCAATTCGTTTTCCCCAGCTTGTGGAAATCTTTATATTCCCAGTGATGCTTCGGGTTTCGCGAATTCAAACGATGATTGCGAAGGTAGAAAGTGTAGCAGGCTTGCTTTGATCGCTCTTTCGGGGCAGGTCTTTAACCGAATGCGTCGCCCCATCGCATCTTGCGAAGACCGGCAAATGCACAAAATGTCCATATACGGATGAGGTTTCATGATGCCTACGTTGTATCCGCTCGTGATGGGCCGTCAGGCCGTTGTTGCAACGCAGCACTATCTGTCGGCCTCGGCAGGGGCGCAAATCTTTTCCCACGGCGGAAATGCTATCGACGCTGCAGTCGCCGCGACGTTCGTCGAGGGCGTTGTCAATCCGCATATGCACACGATTGGCGGTGAAGCGCCGATGCTCATCTATTCGGCAGACGCCCGACGCGTAGTCGCAATCAACGGCAACATGATGGCGCCGGCGCGCGCGACGATCGCCAAATTCCGCGCGCTCGGAAAGGACCTCATTCCTCCGTCCGGACTGCTCGCCGCCGGCGTGCCCGCCGCGCTGGGCGCGCTCGTCACCGCGCTGTCAGAGTTCGGAACGATGCCGCTGGCGCAGGTTCTGGAACCGGCGCTCGAGCTGGCCGAAGACGGGTTTCCGATGCACGTCGGATTGTGCGGCGAGCCGAGCGATTCGGGCGAGGAATTTCAGGCTGGCGCAGGTGCTTCGCTGCGGGCCAACGCCGAGAAATTTCGCACGCGATGGCCGTCGTCGGCGCGAGTCTATCTGCCGGGCGGCGAAGTTCCCAAGCCGGGCGCGATTATCAAGAATCCCGCGCTCGCAGGATTTTACCGCCGCCTGCTCGATTCCGAATCCTCCGCAAAGCAGCAGGGCCGCAAGCCCGCACTGGAAGCGGCGCGCGAGCGCTTCTACCGCGGCGATATTGCACGCGACATAGCGGCGTGGTCGGACGAGCAGGGCGGATTGCTCGCCGCGTCCGATCTTGCGAGTTTCACCACTCGCATCGAGCAGCCGCCAAGCGTCGACTACCGCGGGGTCAGCGTTTTCAAATGCGGTCCGTGGTCGCAAGGCCCCGTGTTCCTGCAGCAGCTCCGGGTCCTGGAAGGTTTCGATCTGCGCGCGATGCGCCATAACTCGGCCGAGTACATCCACACCGTGATCGAATCCGCCAAGCTCGCGTTTGCCGATCGCGAGGCCTACTACGCCGACCCCGAATTCACCCGCGTGCCGATGGACGGGTTGCTCGCGCCGCGTTACGCGGAGCTGCGCCGCGGACTTATCGATCCGCGCCGTGCGTCGATGGAGCAGCGTCCCGGCGATCCGATCGCGATGCAGGCGTTGCGCGCGGGAGGCGCCGCGCCCTCGCGTCCATGGGGTCAGGGAACGGTTCATGTAACCGCCTGCGACCGCAAGGGAAACATGATCGCGGTGACCGCGAGCGGCGGATGGATTCCCAGCTCGCCCGTGATCGACGCGCTCGGGTTCCCGCTCGGAAGCCGGATGCAGACCTTTTATCTCGACGAGAGTCATCCCAACGCGCTGGTGCCGGGCAAGCGTCCGCGCACTACGTTGTCGCCTTCCCTCGCAATGCGCGCGGGCGAACCCTACATGGCCTTCGGCACACCCGGCGGAGATCAGCAGGATCAGTGGAGCTTCCAGTTCTTTCTGAACGCGATCGATTTCGGAATGGATCTGCAAGCGGCGATCGAGGCGCCAAAATTCTCGACTCCGCACTTCCCGTCCACCTTCTATCCGCATAACACGATGCCCGGTGTCCTGCGCCTCGAGGATCGAATCGAGCCGCGCGTGCGCGCCGAGCTCGCGGAGCGCGGCCACCAGATCGAAGTGCGGCCGCCGTGGTCAGAGGGCCACGTGCTGGCGGTCTCGGTCGATCGCGCATCGGGAGTGGTGCGCGGAGGATGCGACCCGCGCGGACAAGCGCAGCCCGTGATGCCCGCGCAGGTTATCGGATGGTGACGGCGAGCGCCGGGTTGATGATAAATCCCGCGAAGATTATCGACCTGACCTACACCTTCGACAGCGCGACCATCTATTGGCCCGGCGAAGGGCACTTCGAGCACCAGTTCGAAAGTCACAACGAGCCGCCCGAAAATTCTTTCTACTCGGCGGCAAGTTACGCCGCGCCCGAACATCTGGGCACCCACGCCGACGCGCCGATTCATTATATTCGGGGCGGCCTGACGCTGGACCAGGTTCCACTTGCGAGCTGCGTCGGCCCGGCTGCGGTGGTCGATTTTTCCGATCGCGCGGCGAAGGATCGCAACGCGACTTTGAGCGTCGATGACCTCGAGCGCTATGAGAGTGCCCATGGCCGTATCCCCGACGGCGCGCTCGTGGTGGCGCATTCCGGCTGGGGCAAGTTTTGGCCCGGCCAGAAAGCCTACATGGGCACCGACCGGGCGGGCGATGTGGCCGGACTGCGTTTTCCAGGCTTCTCGTTGGGAGCAGCCAACTGGATGCTTAAAAAGCGCAATGTCGCCGCGATTGCGATCGATACCGCCAGCATGGATCCCGGCATCTCGACGGACTTTCCGGTTCATCGCGCGTGGCTCGGAGCCGGCAAGCCCGGTTTCGAGAACCTTGCCAACGTGGATAAAATGCCGCCTAAAGGCGCGACAATTTTCTGTATCCCAATGAAGATCGGCAAGGGGACCGGAGGGCCGACGCGATGCTTCGCCATCCTTCCTTGATTGGTCGGATGGATGCATGATTCCAATCATGCTTAATTATTGTTTAGAAATGCTCTCGGCTTGCTTGATCGCGGTTCGATAAGATACGAGACTCCGGGTTCTGCCAATATCCGGGGTTTATAGTCCGAGCTGGAATGATACGGCGTCGCAACTACCCGGCTGATGATGGAGGAGGGCCGTGCTGCAATTCGCAACTAAAACGATAACCGTGGTTCTGGTGGCTATTGCTCTGGGCGTGATGACCGGATGCAGTGGCCAGCCGCTCTCGACTCGTGAAAAAGGCACCCTGATTGGCGGCGGTCTGGGCGCGGCGACTGGCGCGATTATTGGCGCCGCAGTCGGAGCCCCCGGCGCGGGTGCGGCAATCGGCGGCGCGCTCGGTGGCGTGACCGGGTTTGCAGTCGGAAACTCGATGCAGAACAACGAGAACGCAAACGCCCAGACGCAGACCCAGATTCAGTCGCAACAGCAACAGCTCGAACAGCAGCGCCAGCAGATTCAACAACTCAAGCAACAGAATGAAACGGAATAGCTCCCGGCCGAGTCTAATCAGTTAGGGAGAATGATCATGCGCAAAACAGCAATTGTAGCCGCGATATTAGCTGTTCTATTCCTGATAGCGGGATGCGCCGGCAGCCAGCCGCTCTCGACTCGTGAAGAAGGCACTCTCGGAGGTGCGGGAATCGGCGCCGTCGGCGGCGCGCTGGTGGGCGCCGCAGTCGGCCATCCTGCGGCGGGCGCACTGATTGGCGGCGGACTCGGCGGAGTGACCGGCTACGCGGTCGGCAACTCGATGCAGAATCAGCAGAACGCCAACGCTCAGACCCAAACGCAAATTCAATCTCAGCAGCAGGAGATCGAGCAGCAGCGCGAACAGCTCCAGCAGTTGAAACAATCACAGGAAACCGAATAACCCGGCCTACGTAGTAAAGGTAGGCAAGGAGGCCATCATGCGGACGCGCTCGGGCCTTATCGCTACAATCACGCTCGCAGCGGCGCTATTCGTTGCAGGATGCGCCGGGAGCCAGCCGCTCTCGACTCGTGAAGAAGGCACTCTCGGAGGCGCGGGAATCGGCGCCGTCGGCGGTGCGCTGGTGGGCGCCGCAGTCGGGCATCCTGCCGCAGGCGCCTTGATCGGTGGCGGACTTGGCGGAGTCGGCGGATACGCCGTCGGCAACTCGATGCAGAACAACGAGAACGCCAATGCTCAGACCAATCAGCAAATGCAACAGCAGCAGCAGGAAATCGAACAGCAGCGCCAGCAGTTGCAGCAGCTTCAACAGCAGAACGAGACCGAATAGATCGTTTCCGGCAACATCGAAATTCATGTGGAAGACGCCGCGCATGCGGCGTCTTCTTTTTTTTGCGCCGACTCACCCCGGCTTGCACAGCTTGCACGCGCGCAGGCCTGCGTCGCGAGCGTGCCGCGCGTCGGCGAAGATCAATGACCGCCGAGGGTCGGCGCGTTTCGCCGCGCTGCAATCCGGCCGGCAGTAGATGTGCGTATGACGATGCCCCATCACCGCCGACGCCGGCATCCGCAGGCTCGAGGGTATCCGCAGGGCCGAGCCGAGCGCGAATCCTTCGTTGCGCAGCAGCGTGATCTTGTTCTTTACGCCGCCGCCGTAGTTGCCGATGGTCCCGTCGGAGCGAATCACGCGATGGCATGGAATGAAGATCGGAATCGGATTCGACGCCATCGTGTTGCCGATTGCGCGCTGCGCCGCCGGCTCTCCGACCGCGGTGGCCAAACCCTGGTAGGTGATGACCGAGCCGATCGGAACTTCCCTAAGCCGCATGAGCGCGCGGCGCTGAAACTCGCTTTCAACCATCGCCAGATCGACCTTGTGCCCGAGCACCGTGAAGTCGCCGGCGAAGTATCGCGCGAGTTCGCGGTTGATATCGGCGCGCCAGGTTTCATTCTCGAGCAGATCGAATTTTCGCCGCAGCTTTGCGAGCGGACGATCGGCGTCGCTGGAAGCCATAAAATGAATCGTCGCAAAGCCGCGCGGACCTTCGGCCACCAGGAGCTGTCCGACCGGCGACGCAAGGATTCCGATCCGCGCCTCGGGACGCCGCAGAATTTTCATCGCGCGGCGGATTCCCGGCTGCGCGGCGCGCACCAGCGCCTCGACGGCGCGGTCGTCAAACTCTTTCGATGCTTCCACCTGCTTGGTTGGATTACTCGTCTTCATTGCGATGCCTTCAACTTTTTGAGCGCTTGGTACACGCTGGCCCGCGCGCTCTCTTGGGAACATTTAAGCTCGGTCGCGATTTCCGCGTATTCCAGGCCGCCGAACTTGCGCATCATCAGCGCCTTGCCCTGCTTACCCGGAAGCGCGGCGAGCGCGCGTCTTAGGCCGATCACGCCGTCGGGAGAACTCTGCGCGTGCGGGAAGAACCGTTCGGCCTCGGTGTCCGCGTCGCGGCCGTCGTTTACTATCACGCGCGCCCTGCGCATCCGATCGCGCGCGCGATTGCGGCACAGATTGGCCGCGATACTGAACACCCACGGCCGCAGTCCGCTCGGCGAGCGCAGTGTTGGGTACGCGCGGTAGGCGCGCAGCCAGGTTTCCTGAAACAGGTCCAGGCTGTCCTCGCGGTCACGCGTGCTGCGCGCGATGAAGCGCATGATTTCGCTCTGGAGCGATTTCATCGCCTCCTCGAACGGCGGCGGAAGGGAAAGCTTTTCCAGCGTGGGCATCTCAGTATCTATAACCCCGCGCACGAGGTTCCGTGAATCGGCGCGATTGGGCGTTTCGGACGAATGCGGTGCGGCGATAATGTTCCCGAATCGTCAGCGAACGTCACGGTCGTCATTTCTCGCCTATGGCTCGAAATGACGAATGAGGTCTCTGTACCCGCTATCAGGACTTCCAGATATCCCTAGCCCAGCGTCTCAGAATGGAGTCGGGCTCGGTAACCGGAACAGGCGCGATGCGTTGGTCGTGGTCAGGGTGGCGAGAGCTTCGGTATCGGCGCCGCGCAACGACGCCAGCACTTCGAGCGTGCGGCGGACAAAGGCGGGCTCGTTGCGCTTGCCTCGATACGGCTCGGGCGCGAGATAGGGCGCGTCGGTCTCGACCATCACGCGATCGTCCGGGACGATCCGCGCGGCCTCGCGCACCGCGGCGGCATTCTTGAACGTCACGATTCCGGAGAACGAAATATGAAATCCAAGCTCGAGGAATCGCGCGGCCGCATCGGCGTTGCCGGTGAAGCAATGAATCACGCCGCCGGCCCGCGGGATCGCGGTTTCGCGCACAATCGCGGCGAGTCGGTCCTCGGCGTCGCGGCAATGGATGACGATTGGTTTTCCAAGCTCGGCGGCTAGTTCCAGATGTCGGCGCAGCGCCGCTTCCTGCGCCTCGGCGGGCGAGTGCAGGTAATGAAAGTCGAGCCCGCTCTCGCCGATCGCGACCACGCGCGGCGAGTGCGCAAGCTCGCGTAGCTCCGCGATTCGCGCGGGCGTGCAGTCCTTGGCATCGTGCGGATGCACTCCAATCGCGGCGAAAATATGTTGGTGACGCTCCGCGATCTCGACCGTGCGCCGATCGCATTCGATCGATCCGATCGCGCCGACTGAAACGATCCGCGCGATTCCTGCGATGCGCGCGCGTTCGAGCACGGCCTCCAGATCCACGTCGAGCTTGGGGTCCGCCAGATGGCAGTGCGTGTCGATGATCGGCGTCATCTGCGGAGCACCGCGCTACTCTTTCTTTTTTTCGATTCGCGGAAACAAAGGAGTTGCCGCGTTCACGCGATGCCCGGGCTTGAGGCCCTCGCCGAACGGCGAGTGCGCGGTCGTCTCATCTACGTTCAGGAGGTCCAGAATTTTCTGCGAGGTGATCGGCATGAACGGCTCGAGCGTGTCGGCGACGACGCGCAAGCCCTCGCAGAGATTGGCGAGAATCTCCGCGACGCGCGGGAGGTTCGCGGGATCCTTCGCGAGCGTGAACGGAGAGGTTGCGACGATATATTTGTTCGCAGCATCGAGCGATTGCCAGATCGCTTCGAGCGCGCGATTGAACGCGAGATCCTCGATCTGCGCGGCGCTGCGCGAGGCGACTGTGGCAAACGAATCGCATAGCGCACGATCCTCAACGTTGGCTCCTAGAGCCATCGTGAGCTCGCCGCCGAAATACCGCGCAGCCATCGCGAGCACCCGGCTGGTGAGATTGCCGAGGTCGTTGGCGAGGTCGGCATTGTAGCGCTCGACCATTCGAGTCTCGGAAAAATCACCGTCGAGTCCGTAAACGACCTCGCGCAGAAGAAAGTAACGCAGTACGTCGGGCCCGATGGAAGTTTCGTACGGAACCGGATCGGCGGTGTTGCCAGAGCTCTTCGAAAAGCGCGCGCCGTTGTACGTGAGAAAGCCGTGCACGTTCAGATGGCGATAGAGTGGCAGCCCGACCGACAACAGCATCGCGGGCCAGTAAACCGCGTGCGTCTTCAAAATATCCTTCCCGATGAAGTGTTGTGTCACCGGCAAAATTTCGCTGAGTGCGGTGTCGCTGGTGTCGGGCAACTCGCTCAGGTAGGCCCAGAAGGCGTCGTACCAGACATAGGTGACGTAGTTGGGATCGAACGGCAGCTCGATTCCCCAATCCAGGCGAGCCTTCGGGCGCGAGATGCACAGGTCGGCCAGAGGCTCGGAGAGCATCTTGAGCGCTTCGTTGCGGTAACGCTCGGGCCGGATGAAGCCGGGAGTTTTTTCGATCTGCGCGAGAATTTCGGCTCGGTATTTTTCCAGCTTCAGAAAATAATTCGATTCCTTCAGAAGCTCGACCGGCGTGTTGTGCTCGGGACAGATATTTCCGGGCAGCAATTCCTTTTCGGTGTAGAAGCGCTCGCATCCGACGCAATAAAGTCCTTCATATTCGCGGAAGTAAATATCGCCGCGCTCATAACTGCGCGCGAGCATCTTGCGCACGAACTCCTGATGCACCGGATCGGTGGTGCGCACGAAGTAGTCGTAGCTGATGTTAAGGCCGGCGTGCGCGGCGCGAAACAGCGCACTGATCTGGTCGGCGAACGCCTTTGGGTCAAGGTTTACCTTCGCCGCGGCGTCGCGATTTTTCTGGCCGTGCTCGTCGGTGCCGGTGACGAAGGTTACGTTTGCGCGTCCGAGTTTGCGCCGCATGTAGCGCGCAAAGGTGTCGGTGGCCAGGTATTCGTAGGCGTGGCCAACGTGCGGCGGTCCGTTGCTATAGGTGATCGCCGTAGTGATATGGATTCGCTCAGTCATGGAACTACCGAGAATAACCGGCGGCAAATCGCGACGCGACTGGGGGAGCCGCGCGGTGGCCGGTCAGACTGAGATTTGCGCCGTTCACCGTACTGGTGTCATTCCCGCGCGCGTGGCTGCGGCGCGAAGAGTCTCGGACGAGAGGACGCTGCATGAGTTGTGGTCTCGGAGCATGGACGCCTCGGGATTCCTCGTCCGGGGCTCGGAATGACGGATGTAGGTTTGGCGCATGAGTATCGTAGCCTCAGCCGAGCCGTCGATCGTCATTCCGAGCCATAGGCGAGGAATCCCGGGCGTCCGTGCACTCACGCATGATTCGTATATAGGCCCAGGAAAGAGATCTCCTACGCGGTGTTTGGACACCCGGAAACTGCGTTTTAACATTGGCTTCGTTCCCGGGAAATTGATTTCGTGCTTTGGAGATATTCCTTAAGAATACTGGAGAATCTCCTTCGAGGGATGGCTTTCATCGGGCTTTTCGCATTTTGCGAATCTGACCTGCTGGCGGGGAGCATGGGAGCCGCCACGCGACAATCGCCGCAGAGAGGTTGGTGCGAAGCGGCGGCAAATAGTCTGGTGGCATCTTCATGAGCTCTATTCTACACGGTGCGGCGAGGAGCGTAAGGCTGAACAGTTCAGCCATGAACAAATCTAGCAAAAAACCTAACGGCCGTCAGGGTGGAGGTATTGCCTTGGGCACCGGCTTCAGCCGGTGCGGAACACAGGCTAAAGCCTGTGCCACTTAAAACAAAAGTCACTTAGTTCAGATATTCGAGCGCGTAAGTCAGGTACTCGCTCAGCGAATCGACGAGAGCAGCACGGCGATAGCGCTTCTGTCGATTCAGAAACGTGTTGCTTAGTAAAAGACGGTGCGGGTCCGGTGCCGAGGTCTGGCGCTCTTGTACGCAGGCGTCTGGCCGCGATTCCAGAAGAGAAGGTAATCCACGTTCATCGCGGTGGCGTGACGTCCCATTTTCCGCAACGCGACGGTGATCAATTCCACCGCATGCAGAGCGCAGGCGCGAATTTCGATCTCCTCAGGCGAGCCAGCCGGAATAAGTTCTTCCCGGTCGATTCGTACCGCCAGGCTTTCCTCGTAAAGCAAAATCCCATCGACGCGGAGCACGTGAGGAACCAGATTGTCGGCGAATACCGTAAGCTCGTCGAGATCGCGGAAGCGTCCCCAACGGTCGTGATCAAAAGCCAGCGCGAGTGTAGCCGCGGTTAGCTGTGCGCGTTTGTAGAACGGTACTCGTCGCCCGTGCCACGTTTGCACGTCTTCGAAGAACGGCATCTGGCGCAGCGCATGGACCAGCGCCTGCGCGGATTCAGCGGAGCTTTCGACGAGATTCGCATAGCTGCCGTGATACCGCTCCAGGAGCAAACGCCCGAGATCATTGAATGCCTGGGCGAATTTACCCAACAGCTCTTTAACCGGCATTGCTTGAGGATCCTGGCCGAACAATCGCGCGCAGTCATCAGTCGTGATCCGAGACAACCGCTCGGCGGAGAAATCTTCGCCAGCATCGAAGGCATCGCGCAGCGACGAAGCTAAGGTGAGGGAGCCAGACTTGCCGGGCCGCTTTCTGAGATGAGGGAACCAACCCGAGCCGAAGCTGATCGAGTCGAGGATCACGATGAATGCCAGCGTTCGTTCGCCATGGCCGAGAAAATGGACGCGGGGGTCAAGTTCCTGCGCCGCGAGTTCTGCCCCACCGAGCGAACGCGCATAATCGCCAAGCCGCGCGTAATCGATGCTTACGAATGCCGCTCCTTCGGCAACCTCTCGGCACTCGTTACGTATCTCGTCGAACAGATTCACTTCTCCACTCTCCACAGGACCCTAACCGGAATTTGCTGACGTGCGAAGCCTTTTGAGTTGTGAGAGAGGACGTTCGCATGTAGTACGGGCTCTGGCCGGTGTTCGGAGCAGGAGCACTTTCTTTAGGTGGCACAGACTAAGGCCGGTGCTACAAATCCTTGATCATGTTCTTGCGTGGACCGGTGTCTGATCAGCTTCTCGACACTCAAGTCGCCGCTGCGCGACGACGGCCGGCGTGACGCCTACTAGCTCTCTCATCTCTCTTCTGCCAGTGGCCGCCGACGGCGCGTCGGCCACGCGAAGCGCCATCTGTATGTCTGCGATAAATCGGTGCTGCCGGTCGACGGCCGCTACAACGAGGCGGTGATGGATAAAATCTCCGGACTTGTGGCAAGCTTTCTATTGGACGTGCGAAGCGGGAGGATCGCCCTCGGCTCCCTCGCGCCGGCACGAGGATTGGTGAACGCGGGGCACAGGTCATGCAGCAGGGCATCGACGAGACGAAAATACCCCGGATTGAGGGCGCGAAGATCGTGATCCTCAAGTCGCGTTGGTATCCGGACGTCGTCGAATCTCTTGCGGATGCCTGCCGAACCGCTTTGGCGAAAGCGGGCTGCTCATCGGTGTCCGAGCATACGGTGCCCGGCGTATTCGAGCTGCCATTCGCCGTGCATCATCTCGTCCGTAACGTCGGCCAACGCTTCGATGCAATCATCTGCCTTGGCGTCATCTTGAAAGGCGATACCTTCCATTTTGAAATGATCACCCCGGAGGTGTTCACCGGTCTCGCGCGGCTTAGCCTCGAAATCGACATTCCGATCCTTGTCGAGATCCTGCCCGTGCTCGAGCTCCGTCACGCTGTCGAGCGTGCAGGCAAGAACGAGTTCAACAAGGGTCTTGCCGCGGCATCGGCCGCCGCCGAGATTATCGCATGGCGCCGATCGACCGGGTGATCTTCGGCGTTCAGATACAGAGACGGGCGCGTCGCGAACGCCGGCACACGAGAAACCGAAGTGGCGCCGGCTGAAGCCGGTGCGGGACACAGGTTAAAGCCTGTGCCACGAAGACCAATCATGTTTCTGAGGAGGGCGGCTCGGGAGCCGCCCGTCGTTTTCTTTACCTCTAACTTGCTAATTCTGGCGCGAGGTTACGAGGTCTTCGAGCGTGGCTTCGACGACGGGGCCTTCGTTGTCGAGCGCGATCATTACCGTTTGCTTGAGGATGTTCTGGCGCACGACCTTGCCGTCGCCTTTTACCGATTGCACTCGGCGGCCGAGGTTCGGTAGCGACTTCTTTAGTTCGAGATAGGTGCCGTATTCGTACTTGAGGCAGCATTTCAGCCGCCCGCACATCCCGGCCAGACGCGACGGGTTGAGCGCGAGGCCCTGCTCGCGCGCCATTTTGACCGTGACCGCGTCGAAGTCGCGCAAAAAAGACGAGCAGCAAAGCTCGCGGCCGCATGGGCCTACGCCGCCGGTCACTTTGGTCTCGTCGCGAGCGCCGATCTGTTTCATCTCGACGCGCACGCGCAGCGTGTTGGCGAGGTCGCGCACCAGGTCGCGGAAGTCGATCCGGCCTTCGGCGATAAAATAGAAAACCACCTTGCGGGCGTCGAAACTGTATTCGGCGCTGACCAGCTTCATCAGCAGGCGGCGCTCGCGCAGGCGCTGGAGGCATAGAAGGCGCGCGCGTTCTTCGCGCAGAAGATTCTCGTGCTCGAGGTCGAAGTCGGTTTCCAGCGCAAGCCGCATCACCGGTTTCATCGCGGCGAGGTTGAGCGTATGCGCGGGTTGGTGCGGCTCGATCTCGACGGTGCCGACGCGGGTGCCGTTCTCGGTGTCGATCAGGACGCGGGCGCCGCGGGTGAGCGGAAGATCGCCGGCCAGATAGTTGTACAGATGGCCGGTCGTTTGCAGGCTTATCGCGACGATCTTGGGTAGCTCGGCGCCGCCCTCGAAGGGATCAATATCACCAGACATAATTCACTCCGCTTTCACTCCGCGCTTTCGCGAATCGCGCCGGCGGCGGTCATCCAGAATTGCTCGGCCTGCATCCGCGGATTCGCCATCGCGTCAACCGCGGTGCAGGCTTTGACGGCGGCCGCCAGGCAATCGACGATCGCGCCTGTAGGAAGGGCGCCGGCGAGCTGCTTTATCAATTTTGCTTCTTCGTCCTTTGATTCCGGAATTTCCTGCGCCCCGAGCAGCTTGAGACATAATACTTCCTCGAGCATCCGCGCAATCAACTCGAAGTGGCCTGCCGCCTCGTCGCGAGTCTTGAAATACTCCTGTGCGATTTGCTGCGCGCCCGCGAAGTCGAGCGAGCGGGCGCGCGCGAGCGCGGCGAGGAGTTCTTTCATCGGCGGTGCGTCGCCGTCCAGAAGGGCGATCGCGCGGGCCGCGCTGCCTCTGGCCAAGCGGGCCGCGGCGGCGCGATTGGAAGAATCGGAAGCGCCGCGTGACGATAGAATCGCCTCGATATCGGCCGGCGGCAGAGCGCCGAAGCGCACCGCGCGCATCCGCGAGCGCACAGTATCCAGGAGCGCGCGCTCCGACGAGGTGATCATGAAGATGATCGCGTGGCCGGGCGGCTCTTCGAGAGTTTTGAGCAGGGCGTTTTGCGCAGGCAGGTTCAGGGTCTCGGCGTCGTCGATAATCGCGATTCGCGCGCCGCCGCGCGATGGTTTGACCCCGAGCTGCGCGATCAGAGCGCGCACCTGCTCGATCAGCACGTCGCTGCGGCCCGCGGCGCGGCCGATCCGGATGAAATCGGG
>JBARDN010000331.1:0-2212 GCA_049795175.1 Binataceae bacterium (SeqCode)
CTGCCCCCATTTGTAGTAGCCGGCAAAATCGTAGAGCGCGTACCGGTCAGACAACCTCCGCAGAGTTTGAATGATGTGGAAAATCGCGGCGCCAGCAAGAATCGCCGCGGCAATAGCAGAAGCGATCGGAAAAAACTCGGAGGATTTCCGCTGCTGTTGAAGAGTGGATGCGGCCGGTTCCATGGCGTCACGAGATCGCGTACGAGCCAGCGGGTTACGGAGAGCAGACGGTTTCACAATGCGCGATCACACCACACGAGCCCTCGACTCGCCAGACGATTGCGACGATTGGAACGACGGGCCATTTGCTTTCCGAGCGCCACCGCATCGTAGGTTGATACGGTACAAGGGGGCATCCGGGTCTTGGAACCTGACATGAGCGTATGCGAAACGGGTGGTGGCAAATCGACGATCTGCGTCAGGCTGGGGACAAATGGACAGTAGATTCAAAATTCACGTAGAAGCACTCCATCCGAAGTTTGAGCGGTTGCTAGCGATGCCCCCTGTCACGATGGAGACCCTGCCACGAGACCTGCCTAAGCGGGCAGTCTATCTGTTAAGCGAGAAGGCGACGAATCTATACGCGGGCAGAACGAACCGGCTCAGAGCTCGGCTGCGAGAGCACCAGGCTTTAGCATCCGACGGAAACTCGGCCTCATTTGCTTTTCTGCTAGCTCGCGAAGCTACAGGGATGAAAAAACAGAAACGCAAAGCCTGCGTGAACGATCAAAAGTTCTGCGCTGAGTTTCGTCGCGCGAAGGAGCGTATCCGCAATATGGACGTGCGATACATAGAGGAGCCGGACCCAACCAGGCAAGCTCTACTGGAGATATACGTTGCTCTGGCTACGGAAGCTCAACACAACAGTTTCGAAAATCATTGAACGGCAGACTATTTCCGTGTTGGTGATCCCAGCGGGAGTCGAACCCGCGTTCCCGACGTGAGAGGTGAAAAAGACGACTCTTCATCAGACGATACTGAGAAGCACTGAACCTCACGAAGCTCAACGGGCACAAGGGTATCCTGTGCTGTCGAACATCTTCGGACGATACAGAGCGATCTTGGGTGAAGGCACCATATTGGCATCAAACATGGCACCAATGAGGCACCGGGGCAAAGTGCCGTAGAGTGATTCGTTCCTCATGTAAAGTCCGCAGATAATGAGAGTTCCCTTACCCCGGCGCTTAACCTGTAGATTTTGGCATTGCACAAGGTACGCTTTAAGCGTACTATCCATTAGTGAAGTTCGAGTGGGACGAAGCCAAGCACGCCAAGACCCTGCGCGAGCGCGGGATTGGCTTCGACGACGGCGCCCGAATCTTCGCGGGACCGGTCGCGATCTCGCAAGACACCCGCCGCAACTACGGCGAGGCGCGGTTCCGGGCCGTGGGCGACAGCGAAGGCGACATTTTGCATGTCGTGTAACCTGGCGCGGCGACACGGTGCGGATCATCTCAGTGCGGCGCGCGAATCGAAAGGAAACCAAGCTATGGCTATCACGCGAATGACGCTCGATGAAATCAAGGCGCGTCCGTCGAAACGGGACCGCGCTAAGATCAAAGCGACGACCGAAGAGGATATTCGCCGGCATATGATTGAGGACGGCGAAGACCCGGCCGCGGAACTCCGCGAGGAAGACATCCTCTCACCGTGGTATATCCGCAAGCGGCTAGGCATGTCTCAGCAGCAATTTGCCGATACGCTGGGCATCCCGGTCGCGACGTTGCAGAACTGGGAACAGAACCGGGTGATGATGGAACCCGCAACGATCGCGCTCATGCGCGTCTTGGCGCATGAACCCAAAGCCGCACTCCGGGCGCTTCGCCGCCGCCGCGCGGCTTAACCCCATCACTTTCGACCAGCTTGCGCGTAGCAGAGAAAACGCAAGGCCTATCGTCAAATCTTCGGCCAGGAAAATCCGCTAAGCGCGGCGGCCGCGTCAATTGGCAGCACGCCCGCAAGACCACCGACCGTGCAATCAAGACTCGCTCGTGCTGGCTACCGCCGAGTTGGTCAGCCCGATCGTCGAGCCGAGAGCATCGGATAGGAAAGCCATCGTGCCGTTGGAATCGCTGCGTGTGAAAAATTCATCGATGTTCAACCCAGTGAGCAAGTTAGCGATGGGCGTTCCCGATTGCAGCTCTTGCACCGGATTGAGGCCGTCATAGAGGAATTTGGTCGTAGGTCCATTGATAGTCTTGCTCATTCGGCG
>JBARDN010000332.1:0-1547 GCA_049795175.1 Binataceae bacterium (SeqCode)
CGCCGCAGTTCCGCAAGAGGCACTAGTCGCGCCATAGCGACACCACGTTTGGTGATGACGATCTCTTCGCCCTGCACAACCCTGTCGACCAGAGCGGAAAGATGCCTTTTGGCGGCGAACAGCTCGATTTGCGTGGCGTTTGGTTTCATCTAACAGTACTAAGTGTCGATCTAGTTTGATTGGCAGGCAAGCATTGGCGGGCGTGATTGCTACCGCCCGAGTACGATCACGCGCTCAAAGGCAAGTCGAGCGAGATCGCCCGATAGGGAACTTCCGCCCGAATGCGCCCGCGCTTGCCACGATGCAGACGGACGAAGCCATAGCCCTCCATTGTTTTAAGCGTGCGGGATAGGTTGGACGCTGTGCGTCCGGTGAATTCGGCCAATTCCTTAAGCGAAGCGGGATGGCTGGCAGCAATTGTCGCGAGCAGCTCACGGTTCTTGCTCGATAATACCTTTGCGAAGCTATCGGTCGAGGTGAACCAAACTTTGGGTTCGCTGGCTTTCGGCTTGAGCTCTCCGCGCGCAATGGCGATCGTGCGGGCCTTCATGTCCTTGTAAGTTGAAATCCCGATTTTCAGCGTCTTCATTTGATCACCCCTCGCACGCGGAGCACTTCCTCAACCGTGGCCCAGAAATCGCCAAGCAGGGTCCCGGCATCCTCATATTTATACGTTCGCATCGTTTTCAACCGATGCCTGTGGTCAAAAGCCGATCCAGATTTTCCTCCCGGTCCCGACCGTGCTTTGACCGGATGCGCATTGTCAAATCCCACCAAGCGCTCACCATCCGGCCCGTGAAGTGTCAGCGAATAGTAAAGGCCGTGCGGTCTGGCGTCAGTTGCCGGCACCGGTCGCACAACAAACCGCACCCAATGCCGAGCTTCCGGGTCGATGACAAGCACTTGCCCGTCTAGATCGAGCAGAGGGTCCAGCGTTGGATCCCGCTTCACCGTTTATGATTATCACAAACTGATAACCGTGGACAGGGAGTGCTGCGTGACTCGACTGTAAGTTACTCACCAGCAAATTCCGAATCGATCGCGGGGCGCCGAGGACACCATCAGTGCTCCCCCAGCCGAGCGTCGCAGCGAGGGCGCGGGCGGGCTATAACTATCTGCGATGCGCGCGTCGGCGATCATTGTTGCGGCTGGAAGCGGATCGCGCCTGGGACGGGCGGAGCCCAAGGCGTTCGTGCCGCTCGGCGGCCGTCCGATGCTCTACTATTCGCTCGCGGCGCTCGCGCGTGTGGCAGGAATTGCTGAAATTATCCTGACCGTTCCGGCCGGGATGGAGCACGCTGCACGCGCCTGCGCAGTCTCCGCCAATGCGGCCCATCTGCCGATCAAGATTACCCCGGGTGGCGCCGAGCGGCAGGATTCGGTGCGAATTGCACTCGCTCTGGTCAGTGCCGAAAGCGATCTCGTGATCGTGCACGACGCCGCCCGTCCGCTTGCGCCTGCGGATTTGTTCGCGGCGTGCCTTGCCGCGGCCGAGCGCGCAGGCGGCGCGATCGCGGCGATACCGGTGGCCGATACGCTCAAGCGCG
>JBARDN010000333.1:0-10788 GCA_049795175.1 Binataceae bacterium (SeqCode)
AATCGCTTCGCGGAGATCCTTCGCCTGCGGCTCAGGATGACAACATTGGAAGGTTTGCGAATAAATCGACAGCCTCCCTCGCCCGCGGACATTTCCGCGGCCTCGAGCCTCGCACGATCGTCCTTTCAAGTTGGCGGAGCGACAATTGGCCATTTTTCCTTGACGATGTGAACCGCAAGATAGAAGCTCGGCGGTGGAAGTCGGCCGCAGGCACGGTGCTTGAGATCGGAGGACGGACGAATGGGAAATGAGCAGTATCAGGTCAAAGTCGATCGCAACCTTTTGATTCCGCTGCGCGACGGCGCGACCTTGGCGGCGGATCTGTATCGCCCCGACGCGGACGGCCCGTTTCCAGCGCTGCTCAGCTTTTACCCGTATCACAAGGACGATCTGATCGGCGCGGCGAATGAATTTCCGCGCCGCTATTTCGCGGCGTGCGGTTACGCCGTCCTGCTGATCGATTTTCGCGGACTCGGCAGCTCCGACGGGATCGTTCACGAGGCGATGGATCGCGGCGAGGGACGCGACGGTGCCGAAGCGGTCGAATGGATCGCGTCACAGTCATGGTGCGACGGCAATGTCGGAATGTTCGGCATGTCATATGGCGGCATCTCGTCATTGAAGGTTGCATTTGAGCAGCCGCCGCATCTCAAGGCGATCGCGCCAATCATGGGCACCAACGACATCTACCTTGACTATATCTACTCGGGCGGATGCTTGAGTTGTCTGCCGGCTTTTGGTGCCTGGGGATCGTTCATGCTCGCGATGAACCTGATGCCGCCGACGCTGGTCGATCCGGCGGGCCGGTGGTACAGAGTTTGGCAACAGCGCCTCGAGCACGCGTTACCCTACATCTTTCCGTGGCAGGATCATTCTTCGCACGATGAGTACTGGCAGCCGCGCGCGGTTGACTGTTCTCAAATCAAGATTCCGGCGTTTGTGATCGGCGGATGGCGCGACATTTTTCCGGAAGCGATGACCCGCGTGTACGAGCAGCTTGGGAGCGCCAATAAGAAACTCCTGATGGGGCCGTGGATGCACACGTTGCCCGACCTTTCACCGCATGAGCCGGTTGACTATCTGCCCGAGATGTCGCGGTTCTTCGATCGCTGGCTGAAGAATCAGGACAACGGAATCGATCGCGAGCCGCCAGTCACCTACTTCGTACAAGGCAGCGCCAATCGATGGCGCAGCGAGCGAAAATGGCCGATCCCGCGAACCACTTTCAGCAACTACTATCTGGGCCCGAAGCAAAGTCTCGGCACCGACCCTGCCGGCGACGAGACCAGCGAGCGCTACCAGGCGCGGCCGTCGGTCGGCACGCATGCTGGTTTGTGGGATCCGACGGCGCTCGGCATTGGTCTGCCGCTCGATCAGAATCACGACGATCTCGCGTCGGTGGCTTTTACCAGCGCGGCGCTGCAGTCCGACCTCGAGATAAGCGGATCGCTCGAAGCGTTGATCAAGATCGCGGTCGAGAGCGGAGACGACGTAAACCTGGTCGTAAAGCTATGTGACGTCGCGCCGGATGGCAGCTCGTCGTTGATCAGCACCGGATGGCTGAAGGCAGCGTATCGCAATTCACTCGAGATTCCCGAGCCGGTGCCCACGGGCCAGATCATCGACATGCGGGTTGCGATGGTGGCGACGTCGTACATGGTCGCGCGACGGCATCGGTTGCGCGTGAGCATTTCGTGCTCGGATTTTCCGCGCATCTTTCCGACCCGCACCAATCCCGTGATTCGCGTCTATGCGGGGGGCCGGCGTGGCTCACATGTGAGGATTCCGGTCGCGCCGCCGCCCAAAGAAAACAACCATCACATTCAAGTGAGCCGGCCCGATACGACGATCAATCGCTCGCCGCTCGCCGTCGCGATGACGCCGCGATGGACGATCGAGCGCGACCTCGCGGCCGGCCGCACCAGCGTGATCACCGGTTCACATCAGGTGAGCAACATGATCAATGGCGGATCGTTTGAGATGGATCACACCGCGCGCGCCAGCGTAACCGATGCGCATCCCGAGGGAGCCGCGGTCGAGGCGAACACAACGATAGCGCTTAGGTTGCCGTCAATCGGCAAGGTGGTCGTGAAAACGACGAGCTGGATTGGTCAGGATGGAATGTCACTGACCGGCCAGATCGAGATCGAGGGAAACGTGGTATTCGAGCAGCGTTGGCGCAAGTGAGATCTCACTCATTGCTCATACAGTTTTTTGATGAACCCGGAGTTCTCCTTCTCGCGAGCGATATATGATTGAACCGCGTGGCGGGCTGATTGTGAAACGACTCAATCTTCATGCGAGCCAAGCTACGGACTTCACAGCGGCCGCCGTCGGGGGTCTTTAAGAATCATGAAGGGCAAGCGAGTGCTCGGTGCTGCAAGGATGAATGAGGCGGACCGGCCGTGATCGAGCCGATTGCGGCCTCGACGCTGCTGACCTTATTCCCCGACGCGGCTGCCGAAGTAGCCAAGATCGAAAAGCGGGCTACCCACCGGATTACCGGCAGCGTTGGTGGACGCATAGTCTGGCGGATCTTCGGCGAGGGTCCGCCGTTGATTTTTATCCATGGCGATTTCGGTTCGTGGACGCACTGGATCCGCAACCTGTTGCCGCTCGCTGAGCGCTACCGGGTCTTTGCCGTGGACATGCCCGGTTATGGCGATTCGGATTCACCTTCTGGATCCTGGTCGCCCGAAAGCTTGGCCGCGAGTTTGACCGAAAGCATCGCAGCGTTGCTGTCGCCTTCCCGACGCTACAACCTTGGCGGTTTCTCGTTTGGCGGCATCATTGCCGCGCACGTGGCCGCACTCGAGGGCGAACGCATCGAGCACCTGGCCCTGTTCGGACCTGGCGGCTCCGGACCGTCGTTGTTGAAAATGGCGCCCTTGCGCCGCCTCATTGCGAATATGGAGATGCACGAAGTTATCGCGGTCTATCGCGAGAACCTCGGCAAATTGATGATCGCCGATCCGGCGAAGATCGACGACTTGGCCGTCTTCCTGCAGATCGAGAATGTTCGCCGCGCGAGGCTTCGCGCCGGTACGATCCCGCAATCTGATGCACTGTTGCGGGCGTTGCCCCGGATCCGCGCTCGCCTTCATGCTTTCTTTGGCGAGCGGGATGCGATGATGGACGGGCTGCAGGACAAGCGCGAGAAACTGGCGCGGTATTTTCAACCAGACCTCGAGTTCCGCATAATCCCGCGTGCCGGACATTGGACACCGTACGAGGCGGCCGACCGGGTCAATGCGATTTTGCTCGAAATGTTGCCCGCATCGCGCAAGTGAACTTCTCAAACTGATCCACCCGCACAAAAAGCTTCTCACTTGACAGCATTTAAGAACGAGTCTCAACTTAATCGAGAGGCCGCGCGGCGTCCCGCGACAGGCATGCCTGCACTTGATGGCGGAGGGGGAACTGGCGATGGGGAAAGCTGATCAAAGATTGACCGTACGCCACGGCGTTGCGCTCGGGGCCGCTGCGATCGCAATAATTCTGATCGCAGGATGCAGCCACAAGGGCGTGGATGACTATCTGCAAGCGGGCGACGCCGCGATGCAGAACAACAAGACTGCCGACGCGGAGAAAGATTACACCGAAGCCGAGAAGCTCGCGCCCAACGATCCGCGGGTTCACGTCGCGATGGGTAACCTGTACGTGTTCGAGCACAAGCCCGGCCCGGCGCAGGTCGAGTTCATGCGCGTGATCGAGCTCGATCCGAAGAATCCCGCCGCGCACGTCGCACTCGGCAATCTGTATCTCGACCAGGAGCAGGACCGGCTCGCCGAAGGACAGTATCGCGCCGCGCTCGTGCTCGATCCATCGCGCGGAAATTACTACCTGCAGTTGGCAAACACGCTGCGCAAGGAAGGCCGCCCGGTCGATGCCGAGTCCGAGATTCGCACCGCGCTCGGTCTCAACCCGCGCGACGCCGAGGCGCATCTCGCGCTGGCCAACCTGCTCGAAAGCGAGCCGGGCCGCCAGAGCGAGGGCGAGGCGGAGATGGCGGCGGCGCGCGCGATCGATCCGAAGGTCGTCACCGACAGTTCCGGGGTTGCGGTTTCCGCGGACGAGCCAACTGCGGCGGCGCAGCCGTCGCCGGCTGGCGCGGCAGCCGCGCCGGTGATCAAACCGCTCAACAAGCTCTTCCTTTTGACCAAGAACTCGGCGGTGTACCAGAAACCGGACGAGACCAGCGCCGTGATCGCGCAGGTGAAGCGCAGAAAGTACGTTCACGTTATCGGCATCACCGGAAATTTTTTGCAGATCAGGTTGCGCAACAAATCGATCGGGTTTATCCCGATCAACGTGGCCGAATAGTTCGCGCAGTTGAACCGGCGGGCACGAGGGCCGCCGCAGTCGAGGTTCACGACGATGGCGGATGCGCAAATTCTCGAACACGAAGTCAGTTTTGCCGGGCCTGCATGCACGATCAACGCATTCAGCGCGCAGCCGCCTGATGGTGCGCCCTGCCCTGCGGTTATCGTGGTGCAGGAATGGTGGGGCCTCAACGCCAACATCAAGGAGATCGCGCGGCGCTTCGCGCGCGAGGGCTACGCCGCGGTCGCGCCCGACCTTTACTCGCGCCAGGGGCACAAGGTCGCCAGCGATCCGAACACCGCGGCGCAGTTGATGGGCGGGCTCAAGATGGACGACGGGATCGCGGACCTGAAGGCGTCGCTCGGATGGATTCGCGCGCAGAAAAGGACCCATACCAGCCGCATCGGAATCACCGGCTATTGCATGGGCGGAAGCTACGCGATGCTGCTGCCGTGCGAGTCGAGCGAGCTCGCCGCGAGCGCGCCGTTCTATGGCGAGATTCCGGCCGACGACAAAATCGAGAAGCTCGGATGCCCGATCTTCTACGCCTACGACGCGAACGATGGATGGATTCAGCGCAAGGACGTTGACCGGCTCGCGGCGGATCTCAAGAAGTACGGCAAACGCGGCGAGGTGAAGATCTATCCTGATTGTTCTCACGGATTTTTCAACGATACTCGCGCCGATGTGTACAACGCGGCGGCGGCCAAGGACGCATGGGCGCACACCCTCGCGCTGTTCGCGGAAAATCTGAAGGGCTGAGCTCTCCCGGACAGGACGGGCGCGAAAATAGATAACCTCTTCTTGTCCAAGGAGAGGTCGTCGCGCGCGCAGCGCGCGGCGGGAGAGGTGCACTCGATGCGCCTTTGCGACAAGGGTTTCGTGCTCTTACGCCGAGAGTCAGTGCACGCCGCATGGGACCTCTCTCTGGCTGTCTCCTTGGACAAGGAGGCTGTCGATTTTCTCGCAAACCGTCCGCTGCTGTCATCCTGAGCCGCAGGCGAAGGATCTCCGCGAAGCGATTAGTGCAACCAGCGCGGGTTCTCCGCACTAATCGCTTCGCGGAGATCCTTCACTCCGGCAACCTCCGTTCAGGATGACGGCAGGAACGCCGAGTGCGGCGGGGTCGAGGCTCGCGCCGGTTAGATAGACCAGGCGGCCTTCGTCTGGCATCCGCTCGTGGAGCCATCGCGCGACGATCGTCATCGCTTCGAGCTCGCCGCGGATGATCGGCCGCGCGCGGTAGCGGTCGTAATTATCCGCGACGAAAGCGCAGACCTCGCGCGCCGCGTCCGGCGAATCGAGCGCGAGCGTCAGCGCAAGGCGGCCCGCCAGCACGACGTGCGCGGTTCGCGTGCTCTCTGCTCCAGTGACAATGACGAGGTTGTTCTCGGTCACGACTTCGCTCAGGCGCGACGCGCGATGCGCCAGCGTGGCGAGTGCTTCGAGCTCGCGGCGCATCCGGCCGGCTTCCTCGTAGCGCAGCGCCCTGGCGGCGTCGTCGCGGGCGCGGGCGAGGTCGCCGAGCAGCGCGCCGCTTCGTCCGCGCAGAAAACCCAGCGCCTTGTGCACGCGATCGGCGTAGCCGTCTTCATCGATACTCGCGTTGCACGGCGCGGCGCAGTGACCCATCTGGCCGTAAACGCAGGGCGAGAAATCCTCGTCGGGACGAAGCTTGCCGGTGCAGGTGCGCAGGCCCAAAATCCGCGCGAGCGCGCGCACCGAGCCGTCCAGGCTTTTGCGCCCGATGAACGGCCCCAGATGCATCACGCCGTGGCGCGCGGTCATCTTGGTGGTCAGGACGATGCGCGGAAAATCGTCCATCATGTCGAGCTTGATGAAGTACGCGGGCGCGGCGGATTTGAGCATCCTGTTGTAGGTCGGCTTGAGCTCGCGAATCAGCCGAGCTTCGAGCAAAGCGGCTTCCAGAGCCGACGTGGTGAGTCGAGTGTCGATCTTGTAGACGTGGCTTATCAGCTCGGCGGTCTTGGCGTTAACCGCCGAGTTGAAATAGGAACTGACCCGATCGCGCAGGCGGCGCGCCTTGCCGATATAAAGAATATCGCCGCGAGCATTGCGCATCAGGTAGATACCGGGTGCGTGCGGAAGCTGCGCGATTTCTTCGGGCGGCACGTGACGCTCGAACCGGCGGCCGGAAAGCCCGCGGCCGTGGTCGTCGAGCAGGCGATCCAGGCGCGTGATTCCCATCTTGGCCGCGATTTCGAGGAAGATCGAAAGAATCTCCGCCGCCATCCGCGCGTCGCCGAGTCCGCGATGCCGCCCGTCGGTCGCAAGGCCAAAATGCTCCGCGAGCGAATCGAGCCGGCGGCGGCGCAGCGAGGGCACATAGCGCCGCGACATCCGGAGCGTGCACAGAACGGGGTTGCGCAGCCCCATCCCGAAGATGCGCCGGAACTCGAAGTCGAGAAATCCGCGATCGAACGCGGCGTTGTGCGCGACCATCACCGAGTCGCCCATGAACTCGCGGAACTCCGGCAGCACGCGCTCGATCGGCGGCGCCGACGCGACCATCTCATTCGTGATCGAGGTAAGCCCGGTGACGAAGCGCGGGATGAATCCCTGCGGGCGCACGAGACTCGAAAACGAATCGACCAGCCGCCGCCCGATCATCCGGTAGGCGCCGATCTCGATAATCGTGCCGGGACCGGCGCGTCCTCCGGTGGTTTCGAGATCGACGACGGTGAAGCGCGCGTCGTCGAGCGCGACGCGGTAACGGTCGCTCGACTTGAGCGACCACATCGCGGTGGCGGCGTCGAAAGCGAAATTCGGATCGCCGCCGAGCAGTCGATAGACAAGCTGCGCGCCGAGTTCGGTGTCGGAAGAGAGGCCCTTGAGCAGCAGGCCGGCGAGCTCGTTGGCGTCGGCGCCGCCGGGATGCGACTCGAGAAACGCGTAGAGCTTTTCGCGGACGGTAGCGTGAGGATCGCCGGGCGGCGGCGATGCCGATTGCGCCAATACATTTTCCGGTGTGCGATATTCCTGCATCCACCCTACCTCATCACCTTCGTCGCATCTTCGCTTTAGCATCGCGGCATGCGGGTCGGCAATGGTGGGGCGATTCCAGCGAGCAGGCCTTTCGCGCGAGAATAATAGAACGCGGTTGTGAGCGTGGCTTCGTTCCGGCGATTTTGTGATCGCAGTTTCGAAGTTATCCGTGAGATTGCTGGAGTATCTTATTTTCAATTCCACTTTGATTAAGATTTCCCTCTATAGGGTTCCTCTCGCCACATGGGGCGGCCTCGAGGCCTCGGTGTCGCCGCGCTTCCACAGGCCGTGAGAAAGGCGCCGACAATCCGTCGGCGTCGTCACGCTGTTGATTCTACACAGAGTGCCGAAGAGCATAAGGCTGAACTGTTCAGCCTTGTAAATTTTGGAAAACCTGCTAGACGGCGGTGCCGCAGGGCGATACGCAATTGACGCTTCGCGTCGCCGGCGAGCCGCCGGCTTCCCACTGGCAGATAAAGAGGCCTTCGATTTTCTTGCAAATCGCCGAGACGGTCATTCTGAGCCTCCCGACACATGAAGATTGACGCTTCGCGTCGCCGGCGAGCCGCCGGCTTCCCACTGCCAGATAAAGAGGCCTTCGATTTTCTTGCAAATCGCCGAGACGGTCATTCTGAGCCTCCTCTGGTGATGCCACACGGACTTAACGTTTATCGGGAAATTCTTTCTGTCCGTGGTGGCCCGCAGCCCGCCGGCAGACGCGAAGCGTAAATCGGCCCAGCGCATCGCAGCCGAGTGGCGCGGACGTGGCGGGCGGTCTAGAATGATTGATCAATCAAGAGAGGAAATTTTCGATGGAACCAGTTCATATTGCGCGCGATGTCGAGGCGGTACAGATTCCCGCGGGCATCAAGACCACGCTCGAAAAAGGTATCGAGGCATATATCACGCAGTCGCTCGGCGGGACGTTCACGGTGCAGGTGCCTGCTCATGGCGGACTGTTCCGCGTCGCGGGCAAGGATGCCGACGCGCTCGGCAAGACCCCCGCGGATGCGGGTGGAGCGCAGGCGGGAGAAGGCGGCGACCTTGAGTCGATGGTCTGGGATCAGCTCAAGACCTGCTTCGATCCGGAGATTCCGGTCAATATCGTTGACCTGGGTTTGGTCTATGGGATGGAAGTCAAAGACCAGCCCGACGGCACGCGCAAAGTCGAAGTGAAGATGACGCTGACCGCGCAAGGCTGCGGGATGGGCGCCTCGATCGCCTACGACGCGAAGAACAAGCTGATGACGCTGCCCGGAGTCTCGGAGGCGGACGTCGATCTGGTGTGGGACCCGCCGTGGACTCCGCAAATGATCTCACCGGAAGGCCGCGAACGATTGGGTCTCGACTGAGGCGGCGTGATCTCTCTCGCGCTCGGACCCGTCGATACGTTGACAGGCTGGGGGCGGTCCGATAATTAAGACGGTTCTGGCATGAGCATGTTTGCAATCTTAAAGACTGGCGGAAAACAGTACCGCGTCGGTGTCGGCGACCAGATTGTCGTCGAGCGGCTCGAAGGCGACGTTGGCGCGCAGGTTTCTCTGACCGAGGTGCTCGCTGTGGGCGGCGACGCGCCGCAGATCGGCACTCCGATTATCGCGGGAGCGGCGGTGCGCGCGAAGATCGTGCAGCAGCCGCGCGGGACCAAGGTGATCGTGTTCAAGAAGAAGCGGCGCAAGAACTACCGGCGCAAACGCGGTCATCGGCAGGAACTGACGGTGCTCAAGATCGAGGAAATTTCCGCGGGCGCATAGCCGCGCGATCCGATTTGTAATCAAACTCGCGGCGCGACACGCGCCGCTTCATCGAAAGGAGAACGCCGTGGCGCACAAAAAAGGACAAGGTTCCACGCGCAACGGTCGCGACAGCCCGGGCCAGCGTCGCGGGATCAAAATCTACGCCGGACAGACGGTGAAGGCCGGCAATATCCTGGTGCGCCAATGCGGCACGCGGATTCATCCGGGGCGCAACGTCGGGATGGGCCGCGATTACACGATCTACGCCAAGATCGACGGCGTCACGAAGTACGAGCCCAAAGGCGAAAAGCGCCAAGTCAGCGTCGAGCCGCTGCCCGCGCAGCCTGAACAGCCTGCCATCTAACGACTACAATTATCGACGATTCGAGAAGCCTCGCGCGTCACGCGCGGGGCTTTTCATTTTCACGTAAATCCTTCCGGTGGTCATCCTGAACGGAGTGAAGGATGACGGAAAAGGAATTCGGCGTTTACCGACCGCCTCGCGTGCTGCGCGGGGCTTTTCATTTTGGCGATACTGAGGTTGACTGGGCAGGCTTGCGATCTATTTTGCGCGGAGGCGGAACCACGATGCGATTAGGACTTATCTCCGGATATTCGGGCGCCCAGATGGGAATGCCGATGGATTTGATTCTCGAGGCGGAAAAAGCCGGCTTCGATTCGGTGTGGACCGCGGAGGCGTATGGCTCCGACGCGATCGTGCCGATTGCGTGGATCGCGGCGCTGACCAAAAAAATCCGCCTCGGCACCGCGATCATGCAAATGCCGGCGCGAACGCCCGCCGCAACCGCGATGACCGCGATGACGCTCGACGCGCTCTCGGGCGGACGCTTTATCCTCGGCATCGGACCCTCGGGACCGCAGGTGGTCGAGGGATGGCATGGCGTGGCGTACGGCAAGCCGCTGCAGCGCACGCGCGAATATATCGAGATCGTGCGCAAAATCCTGGCGCGCGAAGCGCCGCTCGAGCATCACGGCAAGGAATACCAGATTCCATACAACGGACCGGGCGCGTCGGGCCTCGGCAAGCCGCTCAAGAGCATCCTGCACGGGCGCAAGGACATGCAGATCTACACCGCGTCGATCAGCCCCAAGGGAGTCGCGCTTGCGGCCGAGATCGCCGACGGCGTGATTCCAATCTGGATGAATCCGGAGCGGTGGGATATTTACGACGCGCCGACCAAGGCCGGCTTCGCGAAATCGGGCGGCAAGAAGTCGCTGGCCAACTTCGAGGTCGCGCCGTTCGTGACCTGCGTGATGGGCAACGACCTGGAAAAATGCCGGATGCCGGTGCGAGCGCAGCTCGCGCTGTATATCGGCGGGATGGGCGCGCGGTCGAAGAATTTTTACAACGATTACGCCAAGCGCCTCGGCTATGAAGACGCGGCGGGAAAAATCCAGGACCTGTACCTCTCCGGAAAGAAGAACGAAGCGATGGCGATGGTGCCGGACAAGCTAATCGACGACGTCGCGCTGGTCGGACCGAAGGAGCGCATCAAGGATCGCATCGCGGCGTGGAAGGCCTCGCCGGTGAGGACGATGCTAATCGGGACCGGCTCGGCCGAAGCGGTGCGCGCGCTGGCGGATATCTGCGCGTAGGCGGAAGAATCACCGGCTGAAGCTGGTGCCACTTCAGGCCTCGCTCCTGCGATGAAAGTGTGCGGGGCGAAGCAAAGACGGGCGCGTCGCGACGCGCCCCTACGAT
>JBARDN010000334.1:0-5443 GCA_049795175.1 Binataceae bacterium (SeqCode)
ACCTCGCGCGCGCCCGCCTGCCGCAGCATCGGGATCACTTTGCGCAGCGTGGTTCCGCGCACCAGTGAGTCTTCGATCAGCACGATCCGCCTGCCGCGCAACAACTCCGCGACCGGGTTGAATTTCACCTTGACGCCGAAATGGCGAATCGACGCGCGCGGCTCGATAAAAGTTCGGCCCACGTAGTGGCTTCTGACCAGCGCCATCTCGAACGGGATTTTCGATTCTTCGGCATAGCCGAGCGCGGCAGCCGTACCCGAGTCGGGCACCGGCACGACCAAGTCGGCCTCGGCCGGACACTCGCGCGCGAGCGCCCGCCCCTGCTGCTTGCGCACTGAATAAACATTGCGGCCGTAGAGCAGGCTGTCGGGCCGCGCGAAATAAACGTACTCGAAGATGCAGCGCTTGGGTCCGGCGGGAGCGAACGGACGGATCGAGCGCAGCCCGTTCTCGTCGATTATCACCATCTCGCCCGGCTCGATCTCGCGCACATACTCGGCGCGCACCAGGTCGAGCGCGCAGGTTTCCGAACTGACGACAGTCGCGCCGTTGAGCGTGCCCAGCACCAGCGGCCGAAAGCCGTGAGGATCGCGCACCGCGATCAGGCTCTTCTCCGTCAGCAGCACCATCGAGTACGCGCCGCGCACCTGCGTCAGAGCCTCGATCAATTTCTCGGGCAGCGTCGCCGCGCGCGAGGCCGCGATCAGATGAATCACGATTTCGCTGTCCGACGACGAATAGAAAATCGTGCCGCCCGCTTCGAGCTGCTCGCGCAGCTCCTCGAAATTCACGATATTGCCGTTGTGTGCGACCGCAAGTCCGCCCTTGGAATACTCGACCACGATCGGCTGGCAGTTCTTGAGCGAGCTCGAGCCGGTGGTCGAATAGCGGTTGTGGCCGATCGCGCTGGTGCCTTCGAGTTCCGCGATAATGCCGGAGTTGAAAACGTCGGCGACCAGGCCCATCCCGCGATGCGAGATTAGCGCTTTGCCGTTGGAGGAAACGATTCCCGCCGATTCCTGCCCGCGATGCTGCAGTGCGTAGAGGCCCAGGTACGCCAAGTTGGCGGCCTCCGGATGACCGTACACGCCGAAGACGCCACACTCGTCGTGGAAGGCGTCGAGCTTGGATTCCTCGACTATCACCGCGCCGTCGTCAGTCATGGCTGGCTAGCCTCCTGGGAATTGCGGCTTCGTAAAGCTGGTGCAACTCGTTTATGTCCTCGTTCACGGCTGGCAGGAGCGCGAGCCGCGGTTCGCCGAGTACGCGGCCGGCGTGAAAGACCGCCAATCCGCGGCTTGAGAAAATCCGCGTCACCGCCGCAACTTCATCCGGTACAGCGGAGATTACGACGGTCGAAGGTCCTTCTCCAAACAATTCCACCGTGTCGGCCAAGCCGTGCGCGGACAGATCAACTTCAGCGCCCAGCCTCGCCTCGGGATTGAAACAGGCTTCCGCGATTGCCACCGCGAGCCCGCCGTCGGCTGCGTCGTGACATGATCTTATCAACCCGTGCTCGGCGCATTCAACCAGCCCTTCGAGCAGCGCACTTTCGCGCGCTAAATCGATCGGCGACAGCGTCTCATCGCTCTCCCCGTATGTCGCGGCGTACTCCGACGCGGCGAGCGACGGCCGTGTCGTGCGGACAATCAGAATCGCGTCGCCGGCGCGCTTGAAATGCGAAGTCACGTGATGCGCGACGTCGGTCATCAGGCCCAGCACCGCGATCGTTGGGGTCGGCGGAATGGCGCGGCCTTCGGTCTCGTTGTAGAAGCTCACGTTGCCGCTCACCACCGGCGCGCCGATCGCGCGCGATGCGTCGGACAGGCCGCGCACACCCTCGGCGAATTGCCACATGATCTCGGGGCGTTCGGGATTTCCGTAATTGAGGCAATTGGTGATTCCGACCGGGCGCGCGCCGACGCAAGCGACGTTGCGCGCCGCCTCGATCACCGTCGCGACCGCGCCGGCGTACGGATCGAGCGCGCAGGCGCGAGGATTGGAATCGACCGTCAGCGCGAGCGCGCGGCGCGAGCCCTTGATCCGCAGAACCGCGGCGTCTCCCCCGGGCCCGCGCACCGTGTTGCCCTGCACCAGGGAATCGTACTGGCGATAGACCCATCTTTTCGAGCCGACATTCGGATTCGAGAGCATCGCGCGCAGCGCCGCCGCAGGCTCCGGATTCTCGCGGCGGGGACGCGCGGGATTCTTTTGCGGAGATTTCGGCGGATGCGCGGGACGATCGTAAACCGGAGCGTCGTCGGCGAGCGCGGCGACTGGAATATCGGCTACGACCTGGTCGCGCCATCGCGCGCGCCATCGATGGTCTCCGGTGATTTCGCCGATCACGACCGCGTGTAGATCCCACTTCTCGAATATCGCCTGCAGCTCGGTTTCGCGTCCGCGCTCGGCGACGATCAGCATCCGCTCCTGCGATTCCGAAAGCAGGATTTCGTAGGGCGTCAGGTTCTGCTCGCGCAGCGGAATTTTGTCGAGATCAAGATCGATCCCAAGTCCGCCGCGCGCCGCCATCTCGGAGGACGATGACGTCAGTCCCGCGGCGCCCATATCCTGAATCGCGACGATCGCGCCGGTCTTGCCGGCTTCGAGGCAGGCCTCGATCAGCAGCTTTTCCGTGAATGGATCGCCGACCTGCACGGTCGGCCGCTTGGATTCGCTCTCGGCATCGAACTCGGCCGAGGCGAGCAGCGACGCGCCGTGAATTCCGTCGCGTCCGGTCGCTGAGCCAACGTAGAGGACTGGATTGCCTACTCCGCGCGCCTTCGCGCTCCACAGCTCTCCGGCGCGCGCGAGTCCGAGCGAAAAAGCGTTGACGAGAATATTACCATTATAGGCCGCGTCGAACATCACTTCGCCGGCAACGGTCGGCACGCCGACGCAGTTGCCGTAACCGCCGATTCCGCCGACCACGCCGCCCAGCAGGTAGCGAGTCCGGGGATGCTCGAACGATCCGAACTTGAGCGAATTCATCGAGGCGACAGGCCGCGCGCCCATCGTGAAGATATCGCGCAAAATTCCGCCGACTCCGGTCGCAGCGCCCTGGTACGGCTCGACGTACGACGGATGGTTATGGCTTTCGATTTTGAACACCGCGACCCATCCGTCGCCGACGTCGATCGCGCCCGCGTTCTCACCGGGTCCGCCCTGGACGACCAGCTCGCTCTTCTGCGGAAGCGTGCGCAGATATTTTCGCGACGATTTGTACGAGCAATGCTCCGACCACATGACCGAGAAGACGCCCAACTCGGTGAAGGTCGCGACGCGGCCGAGGATCTGCCCGACGCGCGCGAACTCGTCGGGCGAAAGACCGTGCGCGCGAGCCTGCTCGAGATCGACTCGAGGCTCGCCGGGCAGTGCGACAGGAGTCGTCATGCGTGCTCTGCTATCGATTCAAAAATTTTGCGGCCATCAATTCCGCCGAGCATCGATTCGACCGCGTGCTCGGGATGCGGCATCAGGCCGAAGACGTTGAAGCGCTCGTTGGCGACGCCCGCGATCGCGCGCATCGAGCCGTTGGGATTTGCCGCGTCGTCGTCGCGGCCGTCGGCGCCGCAGTAGCGCAGGATGATCTGCCCGCGCTCTTCCATATCGCGCAGTTCGGCTTCAGGAGCCACATACAGCCCCTCGCCGTGCTTGATCGGAAGCGTCAGCACGTCGCCCTGACGGGTCGCGCGGGTAAAAGGAGTTTTTGCGTTTTCGACCCGCACGTGAATCTGCTGGCAGATAAACAACAGCGAGCGGTTGCGGGTGAGCGCGCCGGGCAGCAGATGGGCTTCGCACAGAATCTGAAACCCGTTGCAGGTGCCAATGACCAAGCCGCCGTCGGCGGCGAATTTTTCGACGCTCTGCATGATCGGAGAGAAGCGCGCGATCGCGCCGGTGCGCAGATAGTCGCCGTAGCTGAAACCGCCCGGCAGCAGGACGCACTCTGCGCCGCCGAGCGACGTGTCCTTGTGCCACAGCATCGCGGCCTCCTGCCCCATCACGTCGGCAAGGGCATAGAGGGCGTCATTGTCGTCGAGCGAACCGGGGAACCTGACGACGCCCCACTTCATTCGCCTTCGACCTCAAAGGTGAAGTCCTCGATATTCGGATTCGCGAGCAGCCGTTCGCACATCCGCCGGGTCTCCTCGCGCGCGGCGTCAGCGTTTTTTGCTGCGACCTCGAGCACGATATATTTTCCGACCTTGACGCCGGAGACATCGGGAAAGCCAAGCGTCTTGAGCGATTGCTCGACGACGCGCCCTTGCGGGTCGAGGATTCCCTTGCGCGGGGTGATGAAGACTCTTACCTGCAATAGAAACCTCTATCTAACTCGGCGCGATCCAAACTAAGACCGACCTAACCCCGACCCCTTCCCGCACGGGAAGGGGGACCATGGCCGAATGCGCAGTCTGTTCGATCATCCTTCTACTCGGCGGAGCATCGCGCGATAGATCATTCGGGCGCCAATCGGGAGATTGGCGTTCCCGGCGGATCATCCTTCTACCCGGCGGAGCATTTCGTGGTAGGCCTCTTCGACGCCGCCCAAGTCGCGGCGGAAACGATCCTTGTCGAGTTTCTGGCGGGTCGCCTTGTCCCAGAAGCGGCAGGTGTCGGGGCAGATCTCGTCGCCGAGCAGAATCTCGCCGTGATGCCGCCCGAACTCAAGCTTGAAATCGACCAGCAGCACGCCGCGTTCGTCGAGGAAGCTGTTCAGTAGCTCATTGATACGCAACGCCTGCTTTTTGATTTGCGTAAGCTCGGCTTCCGTCGCCCATCCGAACGCGATCGCGTGCTCGGCATAGATCAGCGGGTCGTCGAGCGGGTCGGACTTGTAATAGTACTCGACGAACGGATGCGTCAGCGTTTCGCCTTCCTGGCGGCCGAGTCGCTTCGCGAGCGAGCCGGCGACGATATTGCGCACGACGATCTCGACCGGCACGATATCGAGCCGCTTGCACAGCATCTGGCGGTCGTCGAGGCGGCGGACGAAATGAGTCTTGACGCCGTGCGATTCGAGCATCGTGAAGAACAGCTCGGACATCCGGTTGTTCATCACGCCCTTGTCTTCGATCGTGCCGCGCTTCTTGGCGTTGAAGGCGGTCGCGTCGTCTTTGAAATACTGGATGATGAGGTCCGGGTTGGAAGTCGCGTAAAGCTTCTTCGCCTTGCCCTCGTAAAACTGCTCGCCGCGTTCTGGAGTGGATTCCAAATTCCTGTCTCCCAATGTGGATTTATCTTTCAACTATCTGACCGCGCCGCCATGAACAACCAAAGCTTCACGCGATCTATCCACAAATCTAATCTTCAATTCACAGCGCCGCGCCGGTTGCGACGCTGCCGAGGTCATCGCACGCGCGTCTTTGCCGGAGATTCGGCGGCGCTTGGCGCGAAACGCTCGACCAGCTCGGCGGCCAGGCCGATATAGCTGCGCGGCGAC
>JBARDN010000335.1:0-4059 GCA_049795175.1 Binataceae bacterium (SeqCode)
GCAGGTGATTTATCTCGACCATTGCGGACAGGGCCGCAGCGATACGAGCACTCCCGATGCGTGGCGGCTTGCCCGGTGGGCAGACGATGTCGTGGCGTTCTGCGAGGCGCTCGAAATCACCAAGCCCGTCGTGCTTGGGCCATCGTTCGGAGGATTCGTCGCGGCAGCCTAGCGACGCGGCATCCTGATCATCCGGGCAAGCTCATCCTGTGCTGCACGCGTGCTGGGCGTCCGGAGCCCGAGCGCGACGCCGAAGTGTTCGAGCGTCTGGGCGGCAGGGCGCGGGCGACGCGGCGCGCGGTATGCCTGACTCTGGTGCTGGCCGGCGGGGACGATCCGAAAACGCCGCCGTTTTACTCCGAGCAGATGGTGGCGAATCTGCCGGCGCATCTGGTCCGTTTCGAGCGCTTCGCGAACGCGGGCCACGGAATCGCCGCCGACGCCCCGGACCGCTACTTCAAGGTTCTGCGCGAGTTTATCGGGTCGTGACGAGATCCTTCGTCAGCGGCCGTCGCAATTGATTGATGCCGGGAATGCCGATAATCTGAATATCGGACACAGCCATGTCACAGGCAGCGAGCAAAGTCGGCAAGCGGGGCGTTATTACTCTTCCGGCCAGGATGCGCCGGCGGTTCGGGCTCGATGAGGGAAGCTTCGTCGTTGCCGAGGAACGCGCCGAGGGCATTTTGATTCGGCCGGCCGAGGTCGTCCCTGTCGAAATTTACACCCCGGAGCGCGAGGCCGAATTTATTCTCAACAATGCCGTGGACGCCGCCGATTACAAGCGTGCCTGTGCGGCTGTCAAACGGATGGGGCTGGATCCCGCTACGATCGATCACTTCCGGCCTCCGTATGGGCAACGCCGCCGCTAGCGTCTGATTCCGGAAAGAAGGCGAACGGACTTGGACAGAGCCTTTCTGGACGCGAATGTTTTGTTTTCCGCTTCACTATCCAGCGAGTCACGGCTTTCGCGGCTGTGGCGAATCTCGGACTGCCGCCTGCTGAGCTCTGACTACGCTCTGCGCGAAGCGCAACGGAATCTGGCGGCAAAGCATCGAGAGGCCCTCTCGGCGCTAGCCAATTTGAGCGTAGCGCTTGAGATGGTCATCGTTCCCGACAGCGTCGGACTGTCGAAGGCGATTCGTCTCGACGTTGCCGACCGACCGATTCTGGCAGCAGCGATTCATGGCCGCGCTACTCATCTTTTGACTGGCGACAAGCACGATTTCGGACACCTAATGGGATCTCTAGTTGAAGGGGTCGCAATAATGCTGCCCGGCGATTATCTGGCGTATCGATCCAAAGCCCGGCGCTCAAGTTAGGCTCGGTCCGGGAATTGGCGGATTTTTCGCGGCGCGCGCCGGGCTGCTGCGAGCGCACGCTATGGCAGTGCGATCAGGTCGTGAGCTGGGGGCAGCTTCTCCGCGATCGCGGTGACCGCCACGCCGCCGTCTTCAGCCCGAATCACGCGGCCGTCGGTGGTGACGCCGAAGAATCCGCCGCGCTCCGGGTCGGCGCGCAGTCGCATCACCATTCCGCGCCCCGATGCGAACTGTGCCGCGAGCGGCGTGAACGACGCGCCGCGGTCGCGGCTCGCAAACACGATCGCGTCGGCCCCCGAATGACTACCCGACCAGGTGGGCGGCGGACCCGCCGCGGCCGCCGTGAAGATGGTTTCGCTGTCATCGACCAGCAGCGGAACGGTATAGGTGCGATTGATCCCGTTGCGGACGTGACGCCACGATGCGCCGGCATTCTCGGAGGTATAAAAGCCGCGCCCGGTGGTTGCGTAGAGACGGCTCGAATTTGCGGGATCGACCGCGACGGTGTGCACGTCGGTGTAGATGCCGTCGTTGAGTGTCTCGAAGGAGGCGCCGCCGTCGCGGGTGCGGAATACTCCTCCTTCCTCCACTCCGACATACATCGTGCGCGGATCGTGCTGGTCAAACGAGATCGAACGCACATGCGGGATATGTGGAGGAGGCGGAAAGGTCCAGCGCTCGCGCCCGGAGATTTTCAGGAAGCCCGCGCATTCGTGAAACGACCGGCCGCGATCGTCGCTGCGCAAGAGACGCGCGTGCGAGGTGCCGACGAAAACCTGATCTTTGACTGCGGGCGACGCGGCGACCGCCCAGACTTCTTCTTCGCGTGCGATATGCGGCGTGATGTCGGTCCAGCTCCTGCCGCCGTCACTCGAGCGCGAAAGCGTGCCCTTGCCGCGAACGTGCTCGACGCCGCCGGCGTATATGACCGCTGGGTCGGCGGAGTCTTGCGTCATGCACCAGATGCCAGTCGGATCGGCCAGCACCATCAGCGGAATTCCGGAACGCTCCGGATCCAGAATGACTATTCCCTTGGCAGTTCCCACGCACAGA
Organism: Binataceae bacterium (SeqCode); assembly: GCA_049795175.1. GTDB lineage: Bacteria > Desulfobacterota > Binatia > Binatales > Binataceae > JBARDN01. The sequence continues at coordinate 2,376 of JBARDN010000335.1, forward strand.
CGCATCGAAGTCTCTCCCCGCGTTATGCTGGCGCGATCGTAGCGCAAAGCCGTGCAATGCAATACACCGGCGTCGCCGCCGCATCACTCAATACAACACTGATGGCAGGTACGCGCTTGCCGGTTCGTTGTACAGCCCCATCGTCATCAAGGTCATCGAAAAAACCATGCGCAATCCTTTGCCTAGACACCAGCGCATCAGCTCGCCGTTGCGCGAAGGTATCAGGACGCCAGGACCCTCGAATGCTTTCGCAGCGGCGATCAGCGCCCGCAAGTCATCGTTGGTCTCTGCGACGGCGTGACCGAAGATTGCTATCGCGGTTGCGTAGCCCGTCGTTCGGCCCGCGCGTTCGACGACCGTTGCGACACCCTGCCGGATCGCACTGCGCAGCTCGCCGGTTCGATTATGTCCATGTGCGCGCACGCAGAGAGCGGCGCAGGAATCGACGTCGCCCTCGACCGCAGCGCGCACAGTGCATCCGGGGATAGTTCCGCCGATCGCATTGCCCTGCATGCACGACAGATGCTCGCGCACCTCGAAGCCGAGTTTTGAGTACAGCGAGAGCGAGCGGGAATGGTAGCCGGACTGGACCAGGCGGATTCCGGCGAAGCCTTTGCGTTCGGAGCGCTCCATCACGGCGCGCATCAGGCGCCCTCCGATGCCGTGGTTCTGCGCGCGCGGATCGATCGAGATTGGGCCTACGCCGGAGATCGGATTGCGCTCGTCCAGGAAATTGCTGCCGGCGATCTTTCCGTCCAATTCCGCGACTGCGCCGTAAGAGGTGCTGCTGGCAAGCATCGCTGAGAGCATGCTGACCGCGACCTCGGTACTGGGAAAGTCGGGCGGAAAGTTGTGCTCCTCGGCGATCGCCCGGAACGCTTCGTAGCAGATGCGGCCGCATTCGCTGGCATCGTCTGAAACAGCTTCGCGTATGATGAGACTCATCGGATGGCATCCCGGCGCACGATCTTAGCGCAAAGCCGGCGCACGCGACACATCGGCGCCGATCGTCGCAAAATCGCGAGCGCTATGTTACGCGATACTCTGATCGGGCATCGGAGGCAGCGATGGACGAACCTATTCTTCGCGACGCGACTGAGGCGGACCTGCCGGCGATTATCGCGATCTACAATTCCGCGATTCCGAGCCGGATGGCGACCGCCGACCTCGAGCCGGTGATGATCGATCTGCGGCGCTCGTGGTTCGAGGAGCACAACTCGGCGTCGCGGCCGCTGTGGGTGCTCGCGCGCGGGACGGAGATCCTTGCGTGGCTGAGCTTCCAGTCTTTCTATGGGCGGCCAGCCTACCAGGCGACTGCGGAGATCAGCGTCTATGTAGCGCCGGATCATCATCGGCATGGCTACGCGCGCCGCCTTGTTGAAGAATCGGTCAAGCGCGCGCCGGCGCTCGGCCTCAAGACGTTGCTCGCCTTCATCTTCGGCCACAACAATCCGAGTATCGCGCTGTTCCGAGGCTTCGGGTTCGAGACCTGGGCGAATCTTCCGGCGGTCGCGGCGCTTGATGGGGTTGAGCGCGATCTGCTGATCTTGGGCAAGCGCGTGGCTTAGAGAAGAAAAACACCAAGGCACCAGGCGGCCACTAAGACACCAAGACACTAAGAAGAAAAGGCGGCGGGACTTTCCCGAAGGAGAGTCCCGCTCTTCTTTGTTTCCTCGTGTCTTTG
>JBARDN010000336.1:0-9689 GCA_049795175.1 Binataceae bacterium (SeqCode)
GGTTATGTATCGCATTTTCATAGCGGTCTAATCCTTACCAGATTAGACGGCCGCGGGCACCTTAGAATTCGCTATTCCGAACCGCTGCCGCCGCCGGGGGAACTGATTCCTCTGCCGAATGCGGAGACCTGGTTCTGCCATTGCTCGCCGAAGGCCAGGATCAGCACCTGCTGATTGATGTGCGAGTCGTGCGTCAGCGAGCGCATCGCACCGCCTCCCGCGTTAGCCAGCACCTTGTAGGCAGCCTGGGTCTGCTTGGCGAACTGCGGCAGCGCCGAGATCTTGGGCGGCTCCTCGCGATGCACCTTGAGCCAGAATTCGCGCTCGAAGCGCTCGTGCTCTTCGGCGGTAACGTCAACCGTGTTGAAGGTGCCGTTCTCACCCTTGAACTGGCGGATTAGCGCCAGCAGCGGACCGAAGTCGTTCTTTGCGGGAGGAGAGTCGCCGACCAGAACTACCACCTTCTTTGCGTATGGCTTCCAGTCCATCTTGCTGATAGCAGTCTGGCAGGCGCCCAAGGTGTCTTCTTCCCACTCGCCGCCACCCTTGGCGGTGATCCCGTTCAAGAAGTCAGTCAGCTTCTGCGGCGACAGCGTAAGCGGCTGGATCTCCATCTTCTCGCCCTTGCCGCCGAACACGATGACGCCGACGCGAGCGATTGGGACCAGCCGATGGATTGCCATGATGAGCTGCGCCATCTTGGCTTTCACGTCGTTGATGATCAGGTTCATCGAACCCGTGCCGTCGATCACCAGCACCACGTCCAGGCCCTTGCGCCGAAGTTCTCCGATGAACCCGCCGAAGCCTGAGCCGATGCCGTGGCCGTAGCCCGAGCCCATACCGCCGCCACGGCCGATTCCGATTCCGCCGCCGCCCGCGGCGCGCACGTAATCGTTGGCCATGCCGACCGCCTGCGAGGTATCTACAGCCTGCGGCGTGTCCATCTGCTGCGGCGCGGTGTCAGGCATCGGCACTTCAGGCATGTCGAGGTCCTGCATCTCGTTGCCGCCGCCACCGCCGCCGCCCGCCTCGAGGTTCACCATGATCAGCTCACGTCCGCGCTGTTCGTGCACCGTGATGATCAGGAACAGCAATATGAGAACGTGAATTGCGACCGAAAGCGGGAACGGGCCGATCAGCAGCCGCAGACCGTCACGAATCTTCTGCAGACGGCTTACGTCGGCGGTGTCATCGTCGCCGCGCACTTCGGCGGCGGCTTCTTTCTTCGAGGTCAATCGAAACAGCACGAATGCTGTCACGAACATCGAAATCAACAGAATTATAATTAGTATTGGCCAGAACATTTGATGAAGTGCTCCCGCTGCTACGCTCCGCCACCCGGCGCTGCGCCCGCACCACCGCCCGGTGGCAGTGACGAGACGGCGATCGCGATTGCCTCGGCGCCCGCGGTCTTGGCGATGTCCAGAATCCGGACCATGTCGCCGAGAATCACCTTGGGGTCGCCCTGGAAGATCACGATTTTGTCCGAGGATTGCAGCGGCGCGAGCTGCTGCTGCAGCGTCGTCATCAGCTGCGCCTCCGTCACCTGCTGCGATCCCACCATGATCTGATGGTCCGCAGTGTAGGTGACGACGACTCCTTTGGGCTTGTCGGTGGGTGCCGCTGCTTCCGCCTTGGGCAGATCCACGTGCGCGGCAGACTCAATTGTCACTGCTGTGGTCACCATAAAGATGATCAGCAGGACGAGAAAAATATCGGTCAGCGGCGTGATGTTGATGTCGGAAAAAACTCCGCCACTCGGATGTGCGCCTTTCCTTATTTTCTTCTTGGTTGTCATTGACGAATCCTTTCGAGGGCGGATGCGTTCGCGCTTACGTTACGCTCCGCCGCTCAACCTCCCGATGCTCCCTGGGTGGCGAGCTGTGCGCCGGTGACGCGCTTGGCGGCAATTGCGATCTGCCCCGCACCGGCGGCTTTAGCGATATTGAGGATTCGCACCATGTCTCCCAAAAGCACTTTGCGGTCGCCCTGGAAGACAACAACTTTCGCATCGACCTTGCCCAACGCCTCGCGCAAGCTCGGCAGCAGCTCGCGTTCCGGAACGTCTTTCGAGTTGACGAACAACTCGTGCTGCGCCGTGTAGGTGACGATCACACCTTTGTTCTCCGGACTGGTGTTGGTCGCGGTAGGCAAATCCACATGCGCTGCCGACTCGATCGTGACCGAAGTGGTCACCATGAAAATAATCAGCAACACCAGGAAGATGTCGGTGAGGGGGGTGATGTTAATGTCGGCGAATACCCCGCCGCCTTCACCCTTTGGACCACTAACGGCCACCAGCTTGCCTCCCCTGCAGAGCAGCGTCTATCAGGCGGTCGGCGTTGATGCGCAGGATCGCGTTGATGTTTTCGATCTTGACCGAGAAGTAGTTGTAGAAAATAACCGCGATGATCGCGACGGCCAGACCCAGCGCAGTCGAAATCAACGCTTCGGAAATACCGGCCGCGACGACCGAAAATCCGCCGGTGCCCATGATCGCCATCGACTGGAACGCGACCAGGATGCCGACGACGGTTCCGAACAGCCCGATAAACGGCGCCGATGCGCCCGCGGTCGCGAGCACCCACACATAGCGCTTGAGCTCTAAACTCTCCTGGTAGCGCCGCTCATCGTCGAGATCTTCCAGATGCTCGCGGTCCATCGTCTGAGCCGCGGAGATCAACGTATGGAAAACGCGGTCCGAAGCGTTGGCGCGAGCCTGAGTCGCTTGCAGGGCCTGGTTGAAGTTGCCCTGGCGGAGCTGTGGGATCAATGTATCGGCCGATTTAGCCGTCCGCGTCATGATCCCGCGCAACGACCATATGCGCTCGAAGATGATCGCCAAGCAGACCACCGATATGAACAGCAGGGGATACGTTGCGTAGTAACCCTGTTGAATCATCGCCAAAATGCCGTACTGATTAGACATCGCCTACCCTCGCTAATGTGGTTTAGATTTGAGCGGCGTAGTTCTCAGGTCCCGCTCGAACCGTTCTCTAGCCCCAAACTTATCCTCGCGGTTCTCCCCTGAACCGACCGCACTATAACTGCGCCATCCCGGGATTTCACATCCCGTTGGACAGAAAGAATCCGGCGTACCGGAGACGACGCGGAAGCCTTTAATGGAACAAAGGGCTGTTTTTGTCAAGAGGGACTAACGTTGCGGAGACAAAACATCCATTTAGCGGGCGCATCGCGCCGCACTCCTCGCAGTTCCGTTGCAAACGGCCTGACTCTCAAAGCATAGGGCGCATCCACGCTTAGCGCAATCCGGGAATTCAGCGTGGGCTATCGACCGCCAGCCGCGGCGCGATCAGAGCCCTCGGCCGGACGCGATCGGCAGCGTTGCCGGTGGGCTTCGTCTTGACTTCTTGGCTTCTCAAGTCTATCCAAGTTTTGACCGTTTTGACCGCCGAGCGGTCTTTTTTTTCCGATCGCGGCTCCTCTTGGTATCTTTTGGGAATTTTCTGGAGATTTCTTTTAGAGACTACTAACCTGATGCCTAATTCGACGAAGTTGGTGCGCTACTTGTTCAAACGATGCTCTGCAGATGGCGCTGCGATCGTGTCCGCGCCGCGCGCGATCTCGATTGCCTCGCTGGCGGTGCTGTTCCTGCTCGGCTCCGCCGCGGGATGCAATAAATCCGCGCCACCGGCGCCCGCCGCTTCCGTCAAAACCATCGCCCTTGGCCCCGATGAGGCCTACAAAACCCTGCCGCCCGATATGTTTAAAGAGATGCCGGTTTACCCAGGCTCGACCATCGATCATGTCCGCCGCCCCAAAGGTTCGATGCGCGAGATCGTGTTTACTGCCGACGCCGCGATGCCGACACTGGTTGCTTATTTCAAAGCAGGGCTGAAGCAAGGCAATTTCCACATCACCTCGTCGCTCATCATGCCTGCGCGGCGCACCTGGTCGTGCGACTTTCACAAAGAGGGTCGCCCGGGCAGCATCATGCTCTATCCGAGCGACGCCGATAAGTCGAAAATGACGATTGACCTGATCTACGAGATGCCGTCGAAGATCGACGAGGCGATGCTCGAGCCGCAGGAGATCTTCGACGTGGTAGGACCAGGAGCGGTTGCCCAAAAGGGCCCTGGTCCGAAAGAGAACACGAAGCAGAACTAGCACGAAGAGGAAGTAGAACGATGGCACTATTGGATGGAAAGGTTGCAGTGATCACCGGAGCCGGTCGCGGCATCGGCCGTGAAGAAGCGCTCCTGCTCGCAAAGCATGGCGCCAAGGTCGTGGTTAACGATTTGGGCGGCCATTTCGATGGCACCGGTCAGTCGCGTTCACCGGCTGAAGACGTCGTCAAGGAAATCCGCGCAGCCGGCGGAGAAGCGGTGGCGAACTACGAAAGCGTCACCGACTTCAAGGCCGCCAAGCGGATCATCGAATGCGCGGTGGATAATTTTGGCAAGCTCAGCATCGTCGTCAACAACGCCGGCATCCTGCGCGATCGCATGATCTTCAACATGAGCGAAGAAGATTGGGACGCCGTCATCGCCGTGCACTTGAAGGGCAGCTTCAACGTCGCCCGCCACGCAACCGCCTATTGGCGCGAGCAGCATAAGGCCGGCAACGTGCTCAACGGCCGCCTGATCAACACCAGCTCCGATTCCGGCATCCTGGGCAACGCCGGCCAAGGCAACTACGGCGCGGCCAAAGCCGCGGTCGCCGCGTTTGCGATAATCGTCGATCGCGAGATGATGCGCTATGGCGTCACCGCCAACGCGATCGCGCCGGTAGCGCGCACCCGCCTCACCGTCGACGCGACGCCGCAGACCGCTGCCGGGATGGGCACCGCGAAGGCCGGCGAATGGGACGCGTTCACGCCTGCGCATGTCGCTCCGCTGGTGGCGTGGCTCGGAAGCGACGACGCCAAGGACGTCCACGGCGAAGTGTTCCGCGTCGGGATGGGCACGGTCTGGCTGATGCAGGGATGGCATTCGGTAGGCAAGGTCGCCAAGAAGGGCTCGATGTGGGAGCCGGCCGAGCTCGGAACGAAATTGAAGGAAGAGCTCGCCAAAGGCGCCACCAAGAAAGAGAACATGGGCTCCGTGATGGCGGGCAACGTCTAAGTTGCCTGATCCGATTCATCGCAGTAACAAACCTGATGGAAGCGCGGCTCATCGCGAGCCGCGCTTCCGCTCTGTCCTGTTCATCTGCGCGGCGAACACCGCACGCAGCGTGATGGCGGAGCATATGCTGCGCCGCGAGCTCGCTGCGCGCGGAATCGATCGCCACGTCAGCGTCACCTCCGCGGGAATCGCACCGTACGCACGCGACGGCGCGCTGGTCTCGCTCGACACGCGCCTGGCCCTGCGCGAAGTCGGAATCGATATCGGTGAGGAAGCGACCTCGACCGATTTGAAGCGGCATCCGGAGATCCTCGACCGCGCTGACCTGGTGATCGCGATGACTGAGCAGCAGGCACGCGATCTGGTCGAGAAATTTCCCGGCGCGCACGGCCGCATGGTGCATACGCTGCGCTCATTCACCGGGACCGCGGGCGATATCGACGATCCCTACGAGAAGGGCGACGTCGTATTCGCCGAGTGCCGCGAAGAAATTAATCGGCTCCTGCCGTCGCTGATCGAGCGCCTGTTCGACGAATAAATACCCGGGAGGCGTGCCGATGCGTTTCGAGAATCCCGACGACAAAACCATCAAGGCGATTCTGTCGCGTCCCTGCACCGTCGCGGTCGTAGGATGCTCGGATAATCCCGCGCGCGACAGCCTGCGGATCGCGAAGCTATGGAAGTCGCATGGCTACCGCGTGATTCCGGTCAACCCGCAACTTCAGTCCGACGCGCTCGAATCGGCGCTGGGCGAACGCTGCTACCCCGACCTCGCCTCGATTCCCGAGCCGGTAGAAATCGTGGACGTATTCCGCCGCTCCGAGTTCGTCGCCGCCGCAGCCGCCGAGTCGATCAGGAAGCGCGCAAAGATCCTCTGGTGCCAACTCGGCGTAATCGACGATGAAGCCGCCGCCCGTGGGCAAAAAGCGGGACTTACGGTGATCATGGACCGCTGCCCCGCAATCGAGTATCGCCGCCTGTTTTGAGAAAATCTCCACGCAATCACTACCATCCCGGGAACGCCACTCTCCCGATTGGCGTGGGGCAAGGCGTCATTCAGGAGAATGGCGCTCCCGGCTGGCACAGCCGCGGATATCTGCCGCACTTTGAAAGCGCGGAAGTAACGCAGCATGTGACCTTTCACTTGGCGGACAGCCTGCCGCAAACGGTGCTGCTCCGATTGGAAGCCGAGATGAAAGCTCTTCCCGCCGGGAAGCGGGACGCGGAACGCCGCAAGCGGCTGGATGCGTGGATCGACGCCGGTCACGGCTCGTGCATCCTGCGCTCGGCGAGCGTCGCCGCCATGGTGCAGAGCTCCCTGCTTTCCTTTGATTCGCTGCGTTACCGGCTACTGGCGTGGGTCGTGATGCCGAATCATGTCCATGCCCTGTTCCAGCCGATCGATGGATGGACCGTCGCGAAGATTGTGGCCGCTTGGAAGAAGTTCACCGCCCGCAAGATTTGCGATGCGCGGCGGGATCGCGGCGGCGAGCTTGGTGCGCCGGTCTGGCATCGGGAGTATTGGGATCGGTATATCCGCAACCAGAGACACCTCGAACAAGTGATTGAGTATATCCACCTGAATCCGGTGAAGGCGGCCATCGCGGCGACGGCTGAGAGCTGGCGTTGGAGCAGCGCGTATTCCGGGGTTATCGGCATCGGTGAGGTTCAAGATTATGCCGAAGGTCACGCCAATCGGGAGATTGGCGTTCCCGGAGGGTCGCGGGCCACCAAATCATGAAACACCACAAATGGAAAGTTCTTCAGAGCGAGACTGCGTATCACACGCCGATTTTTGATCTCGAACGGCGCCACTCGATTCATCCGCGCCGCGGCGAGCGCGACTTCTACGTGCTCACCGCGACCGACTGGATCAATATCATTCCGCTCACGCGCGCCCGCCAGGTCGTGATGGTCCGGCAGTATCGCCATGGAATCTCGGAGTTCACGCTCGAAGTGCCGGGCGGGATGGTCGATTTGACTGATGAATCGCCGATGCATGCGGCGCGGCGCGAGATGATCGAGGAGACCGGCTATGACTCCGGCGCGATCCTCGCGCTGGGAAAGGTGCATCCGAACCCCGCGATCGAATCGAACATCTGCCATTCGTTCCTGGCGCGCAACGTGACTCTAGGCCGCAAGCCCAAGGAACTTGGCGCCGAGGAAACCCACGTCGAGCTGGTGCCGCTGGCGAGTATCAAGTCTATGATCCGCAGCGGCGAGATAATGCACGCGCTGACGATCGCGGCGTTTTCATTTTTTCACGTTTACAACCCGCCCCCGCGCCGCCGCTGAGCGCGGGCAAAGGCCTACGCGAGTTCCATCCGCAGCCGCTTGCCTAGGACCTTTGCCGCGCGGGCCATGGTCCGCAGAGTCACGGATTCGTTTGATGGATCGAGCAAGCGATCGAGCGCCGCGCGGCTGGTGCGCATCGCGCGCGCCATGTCTGATTTCGATATTCGTTTCTCGCTCATCCCGCGTTCAACTTGCCAGGCGATCACCCGTTTGAGCGCCACCGCCTCTGCTTCGGCAAGAGAACCGTCTTCAGTGAGCAACTCGTCAAGCGAAGAGCCGATATGTTTTCGACGTTTCATTATTGCCGCTCCAGCGTACGCTTTCGCGTCCTCGCCAAATCGAGGTCTGACTTTGACGTCTTATGTGATTTCTTGATGAACTCAGCGTGAGCGCGTTGCGGCGCGCGGCGCGAGCGGGAGGCCGGATTTTCTGTACTCGCGCGGGGAGCATCCTACTTCGCGATGGAAGGCGTTGATGAAGTTCGACAGGTCGCCGAAGCCGACGTCGAAGGCAATGTCGGTTACCGGCTGAGAAGTTTCCCGCAGGAACTCGAGCGCGGTGCGAATCCGCGTCTGGACCAGGAAGCGGTAGGGCGTCACTCCGGTTTCACGCTTGAAAATCCGCAGGAAGTGAAACGGACTCAGGTTCACCGACTGCGCAAGCCCCGCGAGGTCGAGCTCTTCATGCGCATGCTGCTCGATCCGCGCGATCGCGGCCAGCACCTGCTCCCGCGCGCGCGGATTCTCCGGCGCCGAAGCGGACGCTCCGGTCCGCGCGGTTCCAGTGCCCGCCTCGGCGAGCGCGTACTCAGCGATCGCAAGCCCCAGCTCTTCGAGCCCTATCAGTGACGCGCCGGAACGAAGCCGTTCTTCCGCGAGCAGCATGATCGCGTCGGCGCGCGGATGCGGCGCGAGCACATTGCGCGCGAACGGACGGCGCTCGCCGCCGCGCCTTAGCGATCCGGCAAGCTCTTCGACCATCGGCGGCTTAAAATTGAACACCAGGCACGAGTCTCCTCCGGCGTGCTCGTGGGAGACTTCGTAATGCTGTCCGGCGTTGCCGAGCAGAAGAAACCCGGTCGTCAGCATCTGCGAATGCTTGCCGCATCGAACCGCAAACACGCCCGAGCGAACGATCGCAATCGAGTCGTGGCCGAACTGGTCGTCCTGCGGCGGATCCCCCGCGCACGCAGCGCATTGGTACTCACGCACCTGCACCAGGCCGTCGCGAACTACGTCGCGCCACGGCTCGGAGGGGGGCGGGGCGGGCGGATGCGGTTCCATAGAGCAATTTTTACCAAGTTTTCAGAAACCACGACAGGTTAGATTCCACGTCACGAGCATCCGCAATCACGGGCTCGCAACTAAAACAGGAGACTCAGCGATGATCGATCATATCGGACTCAAGGTGAACAGCTTCGAGGTGAGCCGCGCATTTTACGCCAAGGCTCTGGAACCAATCGGATATCGGGCGGAATACGACGACGCGAAAAACAAGGCCGCCGGTTTCGGCGCGAAGGGAGCGATCGATCTGTGGATCGGCGAAGGCGCTCCGGCCACGCGCACGCATATCGCGTTAAAGAGCGCCTCCCGCGCCGCCGTCAAGGAGTTCCACGCCGCCGCTCTAAAGGCCGGTGGCAAGGACAACGGCGCTCCGGGCCTGCGAACCGACTACAGCCCGACCTACTACGCGGCGTTCGTGCTCGACCCGGACGGCAACAACCTCGAGGTGGTTTGCCATGAACCTGCCTGAACCGAAAGAATCTGGAGCAAAAGGAGTGCGCACGGTGAATCTACAAGGTGGATGCGCCTGCGGCGCGGTGCGTTACAAACTCACCGCCGATCCGCTGATCGTTCATGCCTGCCACTGCCGCGATTGCCAGCGCGTGACCGGCAGCGCATTTGTGATCAACTTGTGGATCGAAAAGCATTTCGTGGAAGCCGATCACGCTCTGCTCAAATCGTACCGGCTAAAGGGCGGCAGCGGACAGGCTCACGACGTTTACTTTTGCGGCACTTGCGGCACGTACCTGTGGAGCGATTACGGTGCTCCCGGCAAGAGCTATTTCGTTCGCGCCGGCACGCTCGACAATCCTGACGCAGTGACTCCCGATGTACATATTTACACGCGGAGCAAGCTGCCGTGGGTAGTTCTGCCGAAGGATGCGCGCGCGTTCCAGGCGTTCTACGACATCAAAAAGGTCTGGCCGCAGGCGAGCCGCGAGCGGATCGGATACTGAAAATAGCAACGCCGATTTTTCCGGGGGCCCGGGAGCGGGCGGACTATGGTCCGCTCTCGCGGCTCCGGCTG
>JBARDN010000337.1:0-30191 GCA_049795175.1 Binataceae bacterium (SeqCode)
GCACGGGTACCGTCGACCACCATGCCGTTTTTTACGACCAAGTCGAAATCCGCCATGACGAGCACCTCTCTCTGAAGGTTGACGCGGTCCGAAACGCTACTCTCCAGTATCGATCTATCCCGCAGTAAAACACAAACCGATCGGTATGTTGGATTTCTCGCGGTGGACGATTCTGATTATAGTCGCGGTTCTCTCTCTCAGGAGCTGCGCGCCTGGGCCGGCAGAGTCCTTGACGATCTGATCATAGTAGAGTTCGCGCAGATGGTTCGGGACTCGGTGGCGGAGAGGGGGGATTACGGCGTTAAGGTCGCACCTTCTTCTCCAAATCCTTTACTGACGAATAAGCCAACTAATGTTCTATTTTTAACCAGCCTCGGGATGCCTGCTCTTTGTGACGTCGCGATATAGACGAGGGTGATTCGAGATGATCAGGATGCCGCAACCCTTGGTCTCGAAAGGGATCCTCCGCGCGTAGGACAGACCGCGTCTTTCGGTTTGTGTTGGTTCCGGGACCAAGCCCGGGCAACTTGGCGCGAGGCGCGTTCGTTACGCGCCGCCCCAGTAAACGCCGCGCGTGAGAATGGGCGCCCCGCTGTCAGTCTTCCGGGTCCTGGTCGAGGTTGTGGCCGGACCATCTTTGAGGCGCGAATAACATGTCCGAAATTAATTGCGCCATGCGCCCGAGCCAGGGCGTGCCGGCGCACAGATAGGTATGTTCCGGGACGACTGAGGCACCGAACGACATCTTGAAGCGCGTAATGCCATCCGGGAATTTCGTGCGAATTCCACCCAGATCATAAACTTCAACACCCTCCTCCCGATAGAGGCCTACTTCGTGCCAGTGCAGATAGCGATTTAGTAACCCGCAAGTCTTCGCCGTCTGACGGTCGGCCAGACGTCTGTTTGCCGAGTACAACAGGCGTACCCGAACTGAATCCATATCGCGGAGCAGCACGTGGCCGCATATCGCGGCGTCGTCGAGGTAGGTCATAAAAAAATCGGCGTGTTTCTCATAGCGCGCAAGTACCCGGCGGGTGATAGGTGGAATATCCGCTTTTGCTTTCGCGAAATCATTGTATATTGCCAGAAAATCCCGGACGACTCGGGCCCCATTGCGCGCGAGTGTAACCCTGGGGTGCAATTTTTCAGCTTGGCGGATGTCGTATCGGCCGCCCCTGGAAATACCATTCCATAGTGCTTTCGTCGGCAGCCGCAGATCGACGCAGGCGGCTTCACTTGGCTGATGACGAATGATGCACGAACTTTCTGCGATATATTTGTCGGACCAGAATAATCGCGTCAACTGAAAACGGCCTGAACCAGTGGTGACGTCTCGAAGGCACCTTTCAGATGGGAAGAAGATGGCCCGATAGGGGAGCACACCTACCAGCCTGCGGTCGATTGTTATCATCGCAGGCGCCCCGATTCGGCTCGTGCGAACATGTAGTTTTATGAATACCGCGGAATCTCAGAATCCGGGCTTTTCCCAGACTCTGGCAGCTTGATCCGACTTTACTTCCGTGATGTAGCGAAGCGCGCCGGGATCAAACCAACTGCCGGAGAACCAATCGCCCATACATCCCCACAACATTTGGTCGGGGCTGCCGTGCGGATAAATTGGATAACCTGCCGGGGGAACTCGGCGGGGAAGATAATCAATATCGCCATTCATGCATGCGCGCTGATAGGCCAGCCGGAAATCGACATTGAACGCGGTGCTATCTTTGCTCAGTGGCCATCCGCCGAAACTCTTATACTTCATCTGCAATATTCCATAGCTCTGCATACATGTCTGTCCGTTCCACGCGCCCGCGAAACCGAGGCCAGGCGGACACAGCGCCATATCGCTCGAACGATCGCCAGTACCATTTTGATGCCAATGAGACTCTGCGACCGCCTCGGCGCGGACGACATCTTCGTCGACGCCCCACTTGCACGCGCCCCAGCGAAGAATCTGATCAGTGCTCCCGGAGAAGTGGCCGTCCACGCGTGAGAAATCCGAAGCGGGAACAAAGGTTCCTTTGACCGGCCGCGCATAAAATTCGGCAAGTGCGGCACGATCGGGTTCGGTTTGGTTGGCGAGTGCATTTGCCGGCCTCACCTCGGTGCTTCGTGCCGAAGGCGCTGCGGATAAAACCGCCTGCGCGCACTGCTGACTGCTGGGCAGAGCACTATGCGGCGGCAGCGTCGGAAAATGACTGTTTGAAATGACGCCATCCTGGGTCCACACTGTTGCGGTTGAAACGGCGACCGCGCAAATAGTCACGGCCAGAATCCAACCACACCAACCCAAGCGGCGCAGCGCGGTTGAAGAGCGATCACCCGGTTTGACCATTGATTTTAACGCGATACCGACAGTGCGGCGACTGCGCGCGGCATCGCGGCGACCTCTTCGGCGCGGGTTTCGCGCGCAGCCGCAATAGCGGACAATCGGTAACGCTCAGCGATTACCCAAACGAGGCCGAACAGAAATCCTACTGTTCCAGTCGCGTCATCCGCCATTACCTCAGTCAGGTTATGGATCAAAATAGGCACCAAGACTAGAAATAGTACCGGTTTGAGAAGCCAAGCGTCATCGCGTTGCTTAAGAATGAATATCCACGGTCGAAGCATGATATATAGCCAGAAGATAGTCACCGGAATGCCAACGCCGACCGCGTGCGCCAAATACCCATTGTGAACCGAAACGTGAGGGCCCTGATCCCACGGCCCCCACCACAGAGGGAAGTAAGGGCTGTCAAAGATCGCTCCCCCGACTTCATAGCCGTAACCGAATAGCGGGCGATCCCGAATGGAATGGACCACGAATCCCCACATCTCGGTTCGCCCGGTGAGCGTCGTGACATCGCCGCGATCTACATAGCGGCCGAGGTCATGTCCGGCGCCGGCCAAAACAATCGCGCAGATCGCACCTGCTCCCACGATATACAGAACGCCGCGAAATCCTTTCTTCCATACGAGGTAAAGCACGATGCCGACCAGCAGCGCCGCGAATGGAGAGCGCGAGTCGGCGATCGCACCGAACGTGAGCGCGGCCAGAATCGTACAGGTGGTGATGATCCGGTCACGCCCGTGAATTCGTGGCCATCTTGCCAACCCGACTCCGACAGTGATTAGCATGAACGCCCCGACGTCGTTGGGTCCGTTGAAGATCGCGCGAAAGCGGTCGAGTCCTCCGACCCGCTGCCCCATCCGGTGCATTTCCGCCAATATATCAGGAGTCAGACTATCTATAGGGCTTACCCACGCAATAGCGTGGGGAAGTGCTACGAACGATACAGCGATAGCCAGCGTAATCAGTTCGCATCCCAGAAAGAAGTGAGAGAGCAGCCGCTCGACATCATCAGCACTGTGTATTCGTGCAACAGCCGCGACTAGCGCCGCAATTACGAGCGTCGCTTCGATCAGCCGAGCTGCGGAGTATGCAGGTGCGATCGAATACACTATCGTGAACGCCGCCCACGCGAGATACATGCAGTAGAGTCGAAACCCGCCCTGTCCAATGATGCCGCTGCGCCACGCCACCGGTACGACCGGCAGGCAAAACAGCACCAGCAAACCGTAATGGATCGGCGCGCGAATGGCTTCGGTGAAAGACGAAGCCGAGATCAGCGCGAACGTAAGAAAAATCGGTAGAACGATCCATTCCGGATGCTGCCGCGTATACGCCGCCGCTTTGAAAAGAGCAATCAGCAGGGCGAGTCCCGCGAGCGCTGCGACCGGCGCATAAAGCCGTCCGAGCAAGACGCTCATCGCGAGCAGGACTGAAGCGGCCGCGAGAACGATCACCATCCATGCCGGCGGCAACGCACTATTAACACTGCTCGACACCGATCGGCGATCGGTATTCTTCAAGCGGTAGATGCTGCCGGGCACGGAATCCCCTGTTGCCACAGTGATCAAATATGGATGACGACGGATCGCCAAATAGACCTGCGCCTGTGCGGTCTCGCAAAGTGCTGAGCAATGCGAGTGCCATCAGAAGATTGCGTGCTCAAAGGCGAATTTGCGCCTGTTTCAGTGCGGGAGACGGAGGCAATGAAGGGTGATTTGAAGATTCGACATGTAACCATTACATCGCATTTGAAAATCCGACAGATTTTGTCCTTGCCCGCCGATTGAGCACGCAAAGCTGAGCATCGACTTGGCCTTGTAAGTTTCGGATGACGAAGTTGCAATCGCCGCAGATTCAATTCGGTGCGCGAATGGAAAAGTCCTAGCGATTCCGATGATAGCTAAGTGGCACACTCGTTGCGCTTCAGGCCGTCAGTGGCCGACCGATATCGGCCTTTGTAGGTGCGACGCTGCAAGCACTCGATGAAGCGATGAAGAATCAAAGCCAGAGAAGTAAAAACTTTCTCCGACACGGAATTCGGAGTGATGGCGCGTCTTTTGTCGATATCGACGGTCCCGCGCCTTCCGGAGTTGTCGTCGCGCGCAGACCGTTGATGGACAACACCCGCGTAGCAGTCGTTTGCGGAGTCTTATTGAGTATATCGCTGGTTATCTCTGGATGCTCCTCCAGCTCCAAAAATGAACAGTCATCCGGCGGCCATGCGACGACGTTAACATCGGAGCAATGCGAAGAGAACGCAGAGATTATGCGCGCGTCTGCCGCTGACAATAGCTACCTTATTCAGCCAGGCGACGACTTAAGTATCGATTCCTATCTAAATTCTGAGTTCAGTCAGGACGTGGTAGTACGGCCCGACGGCAGAGTATCGCTCCGGCTCATCGGAGCAATCCAGGCGAGTCAACGTACGCCACAGCAATTTGCAACCGATCTCGATCAGGCCTATTCGACGGAGCTTCGCAATCCCGACATGTCGGTAATGGTCAAGAACATGCCGAGCCGGCAGATATTTGTGGAAGGCCAGGTTCAAAAGCCCGGCGGATTTCCGCTCGATTCCGGCATGACAGCGCTGCAGGCGATCGCCGCGGCAGGAGGTTTGACCGACAATGCTGCGCCTCAAGCCGTCCTAATCCGCCGCGACGCGTGTGGTATTCCAGCAGGATCGTCGATTGATATCACCGCTGCAGTCAAGAATCCCGAGGGCGAACAGGATGCCGTGCTGCAATCGCGCGACATTGTGGTGGTGCCGCGGAGCAAGATTGCCAACGTCGACCTCTGGGTTTCGCAATACATCCGTAACGTTCTGCCGGTAGAGCCCTACTTTGCCGCAACCTCAGTGTTGCCCGGGCTCTAGGGGCTCCCAGGAAAGACTAATCGTGGAGACGCGGAACCTTACTTATTGGACCGAACTGGTGTGCCGCCGGCGCAATCGAGTCCTCTCGCTTGGCGCACTGGTGTTCGGACTAGTAGCTATCGCAACGATCTTCTGGCCACCGGACTATCGTTCAGCCGCGGAGATTATGGTTCAAGATAGCCGCGCGCAATTGCTGGTCTCGCCCGACTTGCAGAACGATTCTCCGGAACGCCCCGCAGTAGTTGCAAATCCAATCACCGAAGAGGATCTCAACTCGGAGCGCGAGTTGCTGACCAGCCATTATCTGGTGCATCAGGCAATCACGGGACTGCGTGCGCCGGCAGCGTACGACGGGCCGGGGTCTCAGGTCATAGGAGCCTTTGACGCCGTCCTCTCACTGCCCGGCCAGGGATATCGCGCGCTGCACGAAGCGCCGGCAACAACTCCGGCGGACCGCTGGACGGACGCTCTCGCGCAGCATCTCGATTCGAGCGTGATCAAAAGGTCTAACGTAATCGAGGTGACCTTCAGCTCGCATGATCCGGTGTGGTCACAGAAGTTTCTGGGTCTGTTGCTTAATCACTATCTGGAGGTTCATGCGCGGATTTCGCACGATCCGCAAGCCGAGCAATTCTTTCAACAACAGGCGAAACTGCTGCAGGGCAAACTCGCGGTCTCAGAGCATCAACTCCGCGCCTTCCAGTTGCAAACAGGTATCAGCGATTTGTCCCAGCAGCGACAGGTACTGATCAATCGACTATCCGAACTGGAACTCGAGGAGAGCAAGAATACCGCGCAACTCGCCTCCGACGAGGAGCAAGTCGCCGCGCTCGAGGGGCTTCGCAAGAACACGCCCCAGCGGATAGCCAAAGAAGTCCGATCGGTTCAGGACCTTGCTCTGAGCCAATTGAAGCCGCAGGTGATGCAGCTGAAAACGCAGCGCGCCGATTTGCTCAGCCGCTACCAGCCGAATAGCCAGAGAATCCGGGAGATTGATGCGCAACTCGCCGCGGCACAGAAAATCCTCGACCAGGAAAACCATCTTGAAGTCAGTGAGCGCAGCACCGATCTGAATCCGACCTGGGTCACGATCGATTCGGATCTTTCCGGCGCCAAGACCAGCACCGCCGCCGGAAAGGCCACACAGGACAAGCTCGCCGATGAAATTCGCAAAGTCCAGGATCGCTTGAGTTTCTTCGTTAAAAACGAGACTGAATCAGATCGCCTCGGGCAGCAGGTCGATACCGACCGCCAGGCTTATCTCTCCTACGTGCGTAAAACCGAAGAAGCACGCGCGGCGGGAGGACTGAATTCCAACAAAATACTTGACATCAGCGTGTCACGTCCTCCGGAGATGCCGCAGCGCCCGGTTTTTCCGATCCTGTGGCTTAACTTCGCGGTGGGCTTCGTGCTCGCAGCGGGACTCGGAATTGCGGCAGCCGAGTTCGATGAACGACGCGACCCGAAGATTTATTCGAAGGTAACGATCGCGCGAGAGACGGGACTCCAGACCGTCGCGGTCTTCGCGGATCAGGGGTGAGGAGAGAACCACGTGACCATGAATTATCGCCACTTTGGTCTGACCGGTCCTCCCTTCGATTTCACGATCTCCTCCGCGGCGCTGTATCGAGGACGCGAGCATAGCGAGGTGATCGCCGCGCTCGATTGGGGACTGCTGCACGAACCGTCTGGCTACACCCTGCTGGTGGGAGAGCCGGGGACTGGAAAGACAACGCTGATTTGCTCCGTTCTCTCGCAGCGTCACCAATATTTGCGCGCCGCTTACCTGAATTATCCGAAGCTTCCTGCGATCGATCTATTCCGGATGGCGCTGCGCCAACTGGGGATCGATCCGCCCCCCACCTCGAAGCTGGACTGCGTCGACGCCTTCCGGAGCTTGTTGCGGCGTACCGATTTTGGCGATCGAGTGGCGTTGATTCTAGACGAGGCTCAGGCGTTGAGCGTCGAGATATTTGAGGAACTTCGGCTGCTCGCAAACTACGTCGCGGCCAGCGGGCAGCGCCTGCAAATTGTACTTATTGGCCAGCCGGTTCTGCTTACCAGGCTTGAGGCGCCGATGCTGCGGCAGTTGAACCAGCGAATCGGCACGCGCGCGATACTAAATCCGATGGAGCCAGACGAATCCGTCGCATACATCGAGCATCGCCTGCGGACTCGAAATGGGAGCGCACGAAAAATCTTCTCGCGATCGGCGCTCAACCAGATCGTTGATCACGGTCGGGGGATTCCCCGCTGCATCAACGTGATGTGCCACAACGCGATGCTGGCGGCCTATTCGACCGGACAGCATTCGGTAAGCGCGAAGACGGTCAGGGAAGTAATCGAAGAATACGAACATTTGCGGATCGGATCCGCGGGGCGGCGCGCTCAGATCAAAGAAGCATCGGCAACACGACGGTACCGCTTCTGGAAATTCGGAAAATATGCAGCCATGCTCGGCGGTTTCGCGGCCACCGGAATGCTGCTCGGAAATCTCTGGTTGGGTCCGCGCCGGAATCTGCGCGCTGACGCGCCAGCAGCAGAGCGTGCGCGCATCGCAAACGTCGCACCGGAGATTACGCCGACTGATGGGATTGCGCCGGTATTTTCGCCATCCGCTCGGGTCCGCGGCAAAGAGTAAAAGCTGTGGGAAAATACTCCGACACAATGACGCGGCTGGCGCGTGAGCCCAAAACGAGCACTCGGCCTGCCGACGATCGGCCTGATACCGCGACGCTGCGAGATCACACCGTATTGAACGCGCTTGTTCCGGTGCCTTCCCTTCCCGATGTGCCAGCCGCGATGTCGCAATGCGACGCGTTGCGATCGATCAGCGAGCGCCTCGCGCCGATGGCGGTTGTCGATAGTACAATTCGGCTCGCGGTCGCGGGCTGCCGCCCCGGTGACGGAGTATCGACGGTGGCGATCGCACTCGCGATGGATCTGAGCCAGCGTCTGTCACTCAAGACCATCGTGGTCGACGCGCACATACGTCATCCCTCGCTGCATCGGTTTTTCCGGATGCCGCAGGCGCGCGCCCAAGAATTGCTGCTCGAAGGTGCGCTGCAGATTCGGGCTAGCGGGCGGGCTCGGCTCGATCTTGCAAGCTGCTGCCTTTCCGATGGTGATACGGACCGGGAGGAAGTCTTGCGGGATTTCGAACAACTCCTACCCAAATACGAGGCCGCAGTACTGGACCTCGGTATTCCGCGGCTGGATGCGCGAATGCTTCCGCTCGCGCGGCCGACCGACCCAATACTTCTGGTTGTCAAATATGGAGAAACCGAACGCAAAGAACTGCTCACCACCTCTACAGCATTGCGAGCAGCGAACCGTTCGATCGCCGGCGTGATCATAAACTCGAAAATCGATCCGGTCGCGAAACCCATCAGGAGTTTCTTGAGCTCATGAATCAAAATCCAATCTTTGAGTCGAATCCGGCTTCCGCCGCTCCAAACAAGACTGAGGAGAGCCGGGATCACGATCAACTACGCGCGATAGCGGTGGTCGGCCTCGGTTACTGGGGACCTAACTGGATTCGTAATTTGTCCCAACTGCGGTGCGCGAGCCGGATCGTCGCGTGCGATATGGATGCTGATCGGCGCGGCAGGGTCGCCGCGCTCTTCCCGAGCGTCGAGACTTCGGAGTCATTCGATTCAATCGTCGAAGATCGTGACATCGATGGTGTCGTGGTGGCGACCCCGGTAAGCACGCACTATCCGCTTGCGCGCCGGCTGCTTGAAGCGGGTAAATCAGTATTGGTCGAGAAGCCGCTTGCGATGTCGCGCGCGGAGGGTGAGGACCTGGTTCGTGTCGCGCGCAGGAACGGCAGCGTGCTGATGGTCGGCCACACTTTCGAGTACAGCGCGCCAGTCTTGAAGCTGGCGGAACTGATCTCGAGCGGCGAACTTGGCGAAATTTTCTACATCAGTTCGGTTAGAGCGAATCTGGGGCTGTTCCAGCACGACGTCAATGTAGCGTGGGATCTCGCGACCCACGACATCTCGATCATCCTCATGCTGATGGGGCGGATTCCGGAGGCGGTGAGCTGCCAGGGCCGCAGCCATTACCGCGGCAACGTCGAGGATGTCGCGATGCTCGAGTTGCACTTTCCGGGCAACGTGATCGCGTTCATCCATGTTAGCTGGCTCGACCCGAACAAGATCCGCCGCACCACGATCGTAGGCTCTCGCAAGATGCTCGTGTACGACGACACCGATCCGCAGGGAAAGATCCGCATCTACGACAAAGGCGTCTCGGTTCAACGCTACTACGACACCTATGCCGACTTTCAGTTCGCATACCGTTACGGCGATATCTGTATTCCGCGGATCGAAGAGACCGAGCCGCTGCGCAGCGAATGCGAACATTTCGTCGACTGCATTCGCACTTCGGCGACTCCGAGGACCGATGGCCTAAGCGGTATCCGCGTGGTCAGCGTTCTCGAAGCTGCGAACGAATCACTACGAAACGGCGGCGGATTGATTCCGGTTTCCCGGCCCGAGGTTGACTAGCCATGCAGCGCCACGAGCTACCGGCAAACGTATGTGTCGCTGACGATGTCATCCTCGGCGAGGGTGTCCAGCTCGCACCATTCGTAAATCTCTACGGTTGCAAAATCGGAGACGGATCACGCGTCGGCGCTTTCGTCGAAGTTCAGCGCGACGCGTCGATTGGAATGCGATGCAAGATTTCCAGCCACAGCTTCATCTGTTCAGGCGTGACAATCGAAGACGAGGTCTTCGTCGGCCACGGCGTGGTGTTCATCAATGACCGGCATCCGCGCGCAGTAAATGCCGACGGTTCCTCGCAAACCCAGACGGACTGGGAGCTTGAGGCCACCATCGTTCGCAAGGGCGCCTCGATAGGCAGTGGCGCGATCATCATGTGCGGTGTCGAAATCGGTGCGTGTGCGCTGGTCGGCGCAGGCGCGATGGTCACCCGCGATGTGCCGCCATTCACAGTCGTGAGCGGCCATCCTGCGCGCATCCGCCGCGTTCTTCAAACCATCTCGAATCAGGAAGGGGTTTCACAATGATCAGATTTCTGGACTTGGCAGCACAGAACCGTGAGATAGCGGCCGACGTGGATCGCGAACTATCGCGAATCCACGATCACACCTCATATATCGACGGGCCGCAGGTGGCCGCGTTCGAGCGGGAGTTCGCGAATTACTTAGGTGTGCGACGCGTCGTTGGAGTTGGCAGTGGCACCGACGCGTTGCGGCTGTCGCTGCTGGCGCTCGGTGTCGGTCAAGGGGGCGAGGTGCTGACGGTCCCGATGACGTTTATCGCTACGGCCGAAGCAATCATCCAGACCGGCGCGGTCCCGGTGCTGATCGAGATTGATCCTGAAACCGGCACTATGAGCCCGCAGGGACTACGCAAGTATTTGGAGGCGGGGAGTTGGAAATCGCCCAATGGCCCGCGCGCGATCGTTCCGGTTCATCTATATGGGCTGCCGGCCGCGATGAACGAGATTTGCGAAATCGCGGCCGCTCGTCGCATCCCGGTCGTCGAGGACGCTTGCCAGGCGCACGGCGCGCGCGTGCGCGAACCGGGACGCTGGAGGATGGCCGGTGCGCTCGGACGCGTGGGCTGTTTCAGCTTTTATCCCGGCAAGAACCTTGGCGCGTGGGGCGAAGCGGGTGCTGTTGCGACCAACGATGAAGCAGTCGCTGAGAAAATTCTCCGCCTCAGAAATCACGGCCGGATCTCCCATTACGCGCACGCCGACTGCGGATACAACGCGCGCCTCGATACGATTCAGGCCGCAGTGCTTGGAGTGAAGCTCAAGCGCCTGGCGAAATGGACCCAACGGCGCCGCGAAATAGCGGCAGCTTATAGCGCGTTGTTCCAGGCGTTCGGGGTGGATACACAGCTCGAGCCCGTGGGCTACGAGTCCTGCTACCACCTGTTTGTGATTCGTAGCGCGAGGCGTGATGCCATTCGCCAGGCGCTGCTGACGAACGAAATCGAATGTGGAATTCACTATCCGATTCCGTTGCACCTGCAACCCGCGCTGCTCTCTCTGGGCTATCACGCGGGCGATTTCCCCGTGAGCGAGCGGTGGGCGAACACGGTTCTTTCGCTGCCGATGCACGCGCATATGTCGAACGCCGAGGTCGTCCGTGTCGTCAACACGATCGCTGCTGTAATCAGTCACAACGATAACGCTTTCGCCGGCGAGCCGATGGTCTCGTCAGCTGCAAATGTCCCCCGTCGTGCGGCGGAGTAACCATGCTCGCCGGCGAACTTCGCAAGCAGAAAATGCTCTTTGCGATCGCCGATGCGTTGGCGATTCTTGGAGCGTTTGCCGCCGCCCTCCGGATCCACGATCCCTCGAACACGATCGAGGGTCGTCTTTTCGAATCCGGGGTCGCGGCCGGCGGCGCAGCGATCGTTCTGACCATGCTGTTGTGGCTGCTGGTCTTCCGGTCCAACGACCTCTACCGATTGCGCGCTGGCGGATACAAAGAACTCACTGGAATCATAAAAGCTTGCTCGATCGCCACGCTGCTGACGCTGCTCGCCGCATTCCTTGCTCATGTCGAGATCTCGCGCATCACCGTAGGCACCGCGTGGCTAATCAGTATCCCATTCGCCGTACTCGCGCGTGCGTGCGTGCGTTTGTTCATCCGGCAGATGTATGCAAATCCAAAAATTTCGATTCCGCTCCTAATAGTCGGGATGAACCCGGTCGGACAGTATTTGTGCGACCAAGTGCTCGATGAGATCGGCCCATACGAGCCGGTCGCGTTCATCGACGACGGTCCAGCGGGCAGACACCACCGCGGTCTGCCCGTGATGGCGAAGTTGTGTGAGTTGCGAGAACTCGCCGCGCTATGCCCGGCAATGGAAGTCGCTATCGCTCTTCCTGAAGCTCCGCGCGAGCAAATCGAATCAATCATCAATCTATGTGACGACCTGCGGGTGAACTGGTGGATCGTTCCGTGGATGATTCGATCGCTTGCGCGGGGTCTCAGAATCGAGCAATTGGGCGTGGTTCCGCTAATCGGTCGGCGCGGTTCAAATATCGAGGGACTCAACTTCGTAATCAAGCGCGCGTTCGACGTCGTGGTCAGTACGTTCCTGCTGGTCCTGAGCGCGCCAATAATCGCACTCGCGGCCGCCGCAATGCTCCTCGATGACGGCCGGCCTATACTTTTCAGGCAGGCGCGCGTGGGCGCGCGCGGCCGGCGCTTCGACATGCTGAAGTTGCGCACGATGCGGTCCGGTGCGAATGATTCGGTTCACCGGGATTTTGTCAGAAACTGGATTGAGGAGCAGTCCCGATCGACCACGAAGCCGACTGCACCGGATGGAAAGGTTTTCAAAATCACCAACGACCGGCGCGTGACCCGAGTCGGCCGTCTGCTCCGCCGATTCAGCATCGACGAGCTTCCGCAATTGATCAACGTGGCGCGCGGCCAGATGAGTTTGATCGGACCGCGCCCGGCGTTGCCCTACGAGCTTGAGCTCTACAAGAACTGGCATCGCCGCCGGCTGGACGTGCTGCCCGGAATCACCGGATTGTGGCAGGTGAGCGGCCGCAATCAGTTGTCGTTCGAAGAGATGGTCCGGCTCGACGTGCAATACCTCGAGGACTGGTCGTTGGTCGGGGATCTGAAGATTTTGGCGCGAACTCTGCCGGCTTTGCTGCGAGGCAGCGGAGTATGAGCACCTTCGAGGAAATCCTCAGCGCCGAAGTTCGAGACGCGGCAGCGGAAGCGAACCTATGGTCCGCATTCGCGCGCAGCGTGCGCGACAACGTGCTGGCCGAACTGGCTATTCAGTGCGTTCGCATCACCGCGATGGTGATTTTGGCGCGCCAGTTGATGCCTCGCGATTTTGGCGTTTTCAAAGTGTTGTTGGTAGTCAGTGTTCTGGGCGTCCTCATCTATGAAGCTGGCGTGCCCGACGCGCTTATTCAGCGCAAAGAAATCACCCGCGAACACGAAGCGACGGCATGGTGGATAAGCATCGTGCTCGCAGTGATCAGCGCGGCGCTATTGTGGGCGGGTGCGCCGATTTTCGCGCAGGCCATGAGGATGCCCGTGCTCACGACGGGAATTCGCCTGCTGTGCATCCCGCTGCTGCTCGAAGGCACAGTGGTCATCTCCAACGCGCGGCTGCAGCGCGCGCTCAGATTCAGCGCGCTCGCAGCGGCGGACGTAGTCGGCGAGGTTATGTTCCTGTCAGTAGCGCTTGCGGCGCTATGGTTCGGGCTGCCGGTCTGGAGTCTGCCTCTTGCTCTGGCGGCGCGGTTGGCGATGCACGCGGTCGCAATCTGGATCGCGGAACCGCGGCCGCCATTGGGCACGCCCAGCGCCCGCGCAGCACAAGATCTGTGGCGATTCGCCACCAGCGTGACCGGAAGCCAGTTTATGTATCTGCTCTCGAACAATGCCGACTATCTCCTGGTCGGTAGATTGCTCGGCAGCGGTGCGCTGGGCTTCTATACGATTGCGTGGGATCTTCTTCGCTTCGTTCCCGATCGTTTGTATCAGGTCGCGGGCCGCGTGACTTATCCGACTTTCTGCCGCCTCCAGGATGACAACGTAAAGCTCGCCGAAGCGTATCGGGATTTTTTCGGCTATATCGCGCGAATCGTGCTGCCGCTCGTCGCGGTCGTAGTTGTCGTCGCACCCGAACTCGTGACCACCGTCTATGGCAAACAGTGGCGGTCCGCCGCCGAGCCGTTGCGTCTGCTGGCGGCGGGTCTGTCCTTGGCCGGGCTTCGGGTCGGGATCGGTTCGATCTTTTATAGTAAGTCGCATCCGTCGTTCGATATTTACCTGCACACGCTGCGCCTCGTCCTGGTGGTGTTCGCATGTACGGTCTTCTCGTACCGGGGTCTGATCGGAGTCAGCGCCGCGATCAGCGTGGTCGAGGGCATCATCAGCATCGTCGGAGCGCAGATGGCTTGCCGACTGGTGGATATGAAGCTGAGCGACCTCGCGAGCGCCGCGATGCCGGGGTTGCGGCTCGCCCTGGTTTGCGTATTTGGCGCCGCGATCGGAAAGGCTGCCGCGCAATACGCGGGGCTCGAAGGTCCGTTGGTCTTGATAGCCGCGGCGCTGCCGCCTCTGATTGCCTATTGCTGGCTTGAGGCTCCAACCCTGACCCGAATGCTTTCAGTCGCATCCGGCAGTCGCACGCGCGAGGCGGTGGAATCATGAATTCATACGTTGCCATCACACCTGCACGCGACGAACAGGCACTGCTGCCCGGGCTGATAAATTCCGTGCTCGCGCAATCGAGGCGTCCGAACCGCTGGATCCTGATCGACGACGGGTCGTCCGACAATACCGGTCAAATCGCCGATCGCGTCGCGAGCGAACATGAATGGATCGAGGCTCACCATCTCGCCGCGGAGCGAGCGCGCCAGGCGGGCGGCGAATCGGTAGTCATGCAGTTCCTGCCGTACGAAGTCTGGGAACGCTATGAGTTCATCCTGAGACTCGACGCTGACTTGACTTTCGGGCCTGAGCTGGCCGCGATGCTGCTGCGCGAGATGGACGCCGACCGGCGCCTCGGAATCGCAGGTGCGACCTTGCATGAACCGTCGAGCGATGGATGGCGCGAATCGCGGCAACCTTCGTTCCATACTCGCGGTGCGGTGAAGATGTATCGGCGCGAATGCTTTGCCGCGATTGGCGGACTCGACGCGGGGCTGGGTTGGGACACGCTCGATGAAGCACGCGCGATGATGTCCGGATTCCGCACGCGAAGTTTCCGACATATTCAGGCCAGGCATCATCGTCCGCAAGGTGCGGTCGACGGAATCTGGAGAAGCAGGCTCGCCGCAGGACGCGCGGCCTATCGGATTGGTTATTCACCGTGGTACATGCTCGCTCGCGCCGCGCGCCGGACGCTGCATCGTCCGGTGTTCGTAGAGAGTGCCGCGCTTATGACCGGCTACCTCGAAGGCTATGTGCGCCAATCGCCAAAGGCTGCGAGCCCGGAGCTTGAGAAATTCGTGCGGCGCGAGCAGGTCCGGCGGCTATTGGGAATGGAATCGCAATGGCGTTGAACGGAAACTCGTCCGCAACCAGCACCCCTTACTGCGATTGGCGCAACCGATCCGCCACCGCGATCGGTTGCAATGACGCGTTTTCTTTCTGGAAGTTGCCTGATAACTGGCGCAGCGCTCTGGCAAGATCGATTCCCCAGTCAGCCACTGTCGCGGAGCGATTCCTGTTTCAAAAATATCTGGAGGACGATCGGGAACCTTGCCGGACGCAACGCGAGGCCCGTCAACGATTCCGCAACCTGATTCCTGGTCTGATGCAGCGCCGAGGGCGTACCAGAGCGGCGCATTTGAGTTTACGGCGAGATTTTCCGAGTTGGCCCTGCGAGAGCGCGCTGCTTGACTATTGGCGCCAATGGCTTCGCGGTGCACTCACGGCGCTGCACCTAAAGGACGGTTGGCATATTGGGTTTTGGCCCGCTGGCGCGCAATGCTCCATCGCGCTGATGCACGATATCGAGAGTCGCGAGGGCTTCACGCGGATTGAGGGTATCGCGAAGCTCGAGGAGAAATACGGTTTCCGCTCGGCCTGGAACCTGGTTTTGGCGCAAAATCAGGTCGACTGGTCAGCGGTCAACGCACTGAAAGGGCGCGGCTTTGAGTTCGGCACTTTTTCGCGCAAGCGGACTGGCCAACCCGCCTGCGGAGATCGAGGCGCGAGCGCATACGAATTCGATTTCGATTCCAGCTTCGCGGACACCGATCCGCATCAAGCTCATCCGGGCGGCACGTGCAGCGTGTTCCCGTTTTTCCTCCCGGACTTGGTCGAGCTGCCGTACACACTTGAACAGGATCGCACCTTCGTCCGCATTTTGCGGCGCAGCCCACTTCCGATCTGGATGCTGAAGGCGCGATGGGTTTCTGCTGTCGGCGGAATGATTCTGGTGCGGACTGATCCCAGTTGCATCGGTACGGAAAACTACCTGCCGGTCTATGAGAGATTGTTGGACAATCTGAACCGGATCGATCGCGCGTGGCGCGCGCTGCCTTCCGAGGCCGCCGCCTGGTGGCGCAGGCGCGACGCTCTGACACTCGAGGTCATCGGCAAGCAACCGATTATCGCGGGAAGCGATATCACCGGCGCGGTGGCGCAACGTCTCCTCCACGAGCCGTTATTTCAGTGAGAACAACCGTATGGCTCGATTGCTGATGATCGCTTATACGACCTACGTCAACGACGGACGCGTGAAACGTCACGCGCAGGCTCTGGCTGATCGCGGCGACCAGATCGATGTGATTTGCCTTGCGAACCCGCAACAAGGGTTGCGCGATGGTGTGAATGTTATCGGACTTCGGATGAATCACTATCGCGGGTCGAGCCGCGTCCGCTACATCCTGAGCTATCTGCGCTTCTTCGCTGACGCCACTCTCACCGCTTCCCGATTGTGCCGGCAGTGGCGCTATGACGCGGCAATCGTATGCACGATGCCCGATGCGGCGGTGCTATGCGCGATCCCGGCTCGGCTGATGGGCGCAAAGGTCGTGCTCGACATACACGACACGATGCCGGAACTTTATCGCGACAAATTCCGTGGCGTCCGGGGGCGGCTGGGTGCCCGCCTGCTCCAGATCGAAGAACGCGCCAGCACCGCGATGGCGCATCGGGTGCTGGCGGTTCACGATTTGCACCGTCAGCGCCTCGAAGAGACGGGAGTACGCCGCGCCAAGATTCGCGTAGTCGTGAATACGCCGGACTCGCGCATCTTTTCGCGCAGAAAAATCGCCTCAGCCGCGGCGCACGATTTCACGATTGTGTGCCACGGCACCGTCGCGCGGCGGCTCGGACTCGACGTAGCGATCGAGTCGATGGGCATACTGCGCAAATGGATTCCGAGCGTGCGTATGCTCCTCATCGGGTCAGGTGACTATCTGCCGGACGCAAAAGCGCTCGCGACGCGGCTCGGGCTTGATGACCGCGTGCAATTTCTGCCGCCGGTGCCGCTCGAGCAGCTACCCTCGACTCTGAGCGGAGCATCAATCGGCCTGGTCCCGAACCACGCGAGCAGTGCGACCCATTTGATGCTGCCGGTGAAGCTGCTCGAGTATGCCGCACTGGGCATCCCGGTCGTTGCCTCACGCCTCAGGACTATCGAGCACTATTTCGGCGCCGGTGCAGTACGCCTGTTCGAGCCCGGGAATCCCACCGAGCTGGCGCGAGCGATCGAAGAACTTTACTTGAGCTCCGGGCGGCGCGAGAAGTTGGTCCGCGCCGCTGAGGCCGCTCTGGATCGAATCGACTGGCGGGAACAACGCGCGAACTTTTATCAGGCTATCGATTCGGTTCTGAAACCCAAAAGCGTACGTGACCGACCGGATGCGCGCCGGACGCAAACCCACGCGCAATTTCGGTGAAGGAGAATCACTGTGATTAACGGGAAGACGTTGGTGGTAGGCCTGGGAGAAGTGGGCGGCGCCCTGGCGCGGGTTCTGGAACGAACACAGCCAGTGCTGAAACACGATATTGAACCGGTGAGCATCGATGAGCCGATCGCAGTAATGCACTTGTGTTTGCCGTTCCAGTCGTGCACGCAATTCGAATCCGCCGCGCTAGCATACCTGAGACGATTTCACCCGGCACTCGCGATTGTCGATAGCACTGTGTTGCCGGGCACCACGCGCCGCCTCTGCGAGGCGAGCGGCGTCCCGATGGCATACAGCCCGGTTCGCGG
The DNA here is from genome assembly GCA_049795175.1 of Binataceae bacterium (SeqCode). Lineage (GTDB taxonomy): Bacteria > Desulfobacterota > Binatia > Binatales > Binataceae > JBARDN01. The sequence continues at coordinate 17,909 of JBARDN010000337.1, forward strand.
CAAGCACGCGCGGATGTCCGAAGACCTGATGCATTATCTAAAGTTTGTGGCCGGAGTAGATGCCAACGCGGCGCGGGTTGCGGAAGAGCATTTTCAGCGCGCCGGCATGAAGACTCGCCGCATCAACCGCATCGAAACCCTGGAAGTGGCCAAGCTGGCCGAAACCACCTACTTCGGCGTTCTGATCGCTTTCGCGCAGGAACTGAACCGCTATTGCGAGCGGGTCGACAGTGACTTCTACGAAGCCAGCGAATTTTTTGATGAGGTAGATTTTCTTCCGCGGGGCCGTTACTTTCCGGGCTTTATCGGTGGACATTGCGTTATCCCCAACATCAACCTTCTTCTTCAGATTGCGGATTCGCCGCTACTCGAGGCGGTACTTGATTCCAACCGCAGGCGCGCGGTCGAACTCGATGACAGGTCGGCTGAGTCCGCACCAGCGGTCAATCGAGGGCCCGGCTCGGGGCATGAAGCAAAGCCCGTGGCGGACCGGTGATACCGTCGAATCTTTCAATCGCGCGGGATCCTATCTCGGGAGTGGTGTGGGTCCGATACGCTCGGTTAGGGCTGCGGCCTTTTGCGCGAGTCCCTTCGCGGCAGGATAGTCGTGTTGCCGCATCGCATCGCGTGCCGAAGCCATGAAGCTGGTCGCCTGTTGATATTGAGTAGCATCGGCAGCACTAAGCTTTTCGTATTCGACTGTGCCCAGCCGCGCGGCCGTATCGGCCATCACCTGAGACGCTTTCGCCTTCGCGCCCTCGGAATCGCCCATAGTGATGACGGCAACTGGGGGTTTGACCGAAGGCTTGGCAGGAACATGCGGAGAGGACCTTTTCTCCGACGGAGTTCTGAGCGACGCGGGTTCGAGTGTTGCTCCCGATCGTAGAATCGGCTCGGGCCTTCGGTCATGTGCGCCGTACGAATTCGACGCTGGGGTGCTGTTCGATAACGGCCGCCACCACCTGCCGGTCGCACAACCGGACAATGTCGCTGCCAACGCGCAGCAAAGCAGCCATTTTGTTTTGGGTACAGACATTGGCGCCAAATAGATTAGTCGCCCGCGATCGCGGCGGCCGGCATCGCGCCGGTTTGATCTTCGCTCGGAAGACGAATTGTTATGGTCGTACCCGTGCCCACCTCTGACTGGACCTCGAGAGTTCCGCGATGAAGATCGATCGCGCGGGTCGCAAGCGGTAGCCCGATGCCGGTGCCGCTGTTCTTGGTCGTAAAATAGAGCTGAAAAATTCGTTCGAGCTGCTCCGATGGAATCCCATTGCCCCGATCGGAAATCTTAATCTCCAGGAATCCTTCGACGGTTAAATGCGTCTGAAACGCTATCAGACCGCCCTCGGGCATCGCCTCGACCGCGTTGATCGCCACGTTTCGGATCGCTTCGCTGAGCAGCGCGCGGTCCGCTGTGACTAATGATGCGCGTGCATCAAAGTCGTATTCTACGTGGATACCCGGCCGCAGCACCCGCGTCGCGACTTCCTGGATCATTTCATTGAGCTCGATCGCCTCGAGTTGTAGCGTCTCGGGGCGGATAAATCGTGTCAGCGCGCACACCGCATCGTCCACGCGATGCATCTCGTGCCTCACGGCCTGTAAGCGCGAAGCGATCGGAAATCCTCGGTCGGTATCCTGGGTTGCCAATTCGAGCTGCAGATTCATGGCGTTTAACGGAGTGCGAACCTGATGGGCGATCCCGGTGACGAGAGCGCCTAGCCGGGCCAGCCGCGCCGATTGATCGACTACGGTTTCCAGTTCGCGCACCGGTTCCAGATCCCGGACAATCACCAGTAGGCCTGCGGGCTCGTGTCCGTTTCCAAGCGAGAATATTGAAACCAGGAGGCTACTGGTCGCGGCATCGTCAATTTGAAGGGCGACGTCATGAACCTCGGTTGCAGTGGCATATACCGCCTCGATCATCCGGGTCAGAGGATGGGTTTTACCGAGCAGCAACCTTATAGCCTTGCCGTCGGTAACACCCCCCGCCGGCAGGCCGAGGCGTCCGATCGCTTCTGAGTTTGCGAAAAGGATCGCGCCTGCGGAATCGAGCAATAGCACCGCATCCGTGATCGAGCGAAAGATGCTGAAAAACTGACCGCGATCTTGCTCCCATTGCGATCGATCGCGGTTGAGCCGCTGCGAGAGCCGATTGAATTTCTCCGCGAGCGAACTGAGTTCGTCACGACCGCCGATTCTGACCTTCTGTGTTTCCAATCCTGCCGCGAGTTCATCCACGCTGGTCGCCATCGCGGCCACTGGGCGCAGCAGCATGCCGCCGAGGAACATAGCAACGGCTATTGCGGCCGCAACCGCAACTGCCGCGACTATCAGCACCTCTCGAATCGAGCGTTTGAGTTCGCTTGCGGTCAGCGCCGTCGATAGGCCGACGTCGAGAACGGCAAACGGCCTTCCGTTGATCTGAATCTCCCGGCGCATCTCGTATGTCGAATCGCCCCACAGCAGAAACACTTTTGTCATTCGGAGCCATGACGAGGTTTCGGACTGCAGAGTCTCGAACGATTGAACCGGCGGGACGGCGGGAGCTTCCGGAGACTCGGGCGTCGCGATGATCACCGCACCGTCGAGACTTTCTATTCGCGCGTAGGCCACGCCCTTGCCGAACGCGCGATACGAATCCAGCAGGGCGCGCAACGAGGCATCGTGGGCCAGCGCCGTCAGCGGATCGCCATGCGCGGTGGCAAGCGTCACGCGCATTTGTTCGTAGGTCTGGCCGGTCAGCAGGTCGCCCGAGGCCGCAAGGTTGCCGATCGTCAGCTTCATCGTGCGATTGATCTGTATCGCGCCGATCGCGAAGACCACCGCGATCAGCAGCCCTAGAAACGCGATCGCAAGTTTGGAGCGCAGGCCCATATTCCAGGTCCCCTCTGGCGTGCGGGCTCAGTTCGTTTGAGATTGTTTTCCGGCGCGGTACTTTCCCAAGCGATTGTAAAGAGTCTTTAAACTGATGCGGAGAATTTCGGCGGTACGCACTTTATTTCCATGCTCCGCGTCGAGCGTCCGAAGGATCAATTCCTCCTCAGCCTCCTCCAGAGAGCAACCGACCCGAGCCTCGACCGCTTCCTTGGCGATTCCCCGGCCGGTGACGTCAGCCGGCAAATCCGCGACCGTCATCAACGGTCCTCGCGCCACCACGGCCGCGCGCTGGATCACATTTCGCAACTCGCGGACATTTCCGGGCCACGAGTATGCTCTCATCACCTCCAGGCAATCGGCATCGATGCCGGTTATCCCGCTGCCGTCGGAATTTGCGAACAGATGCAGAAAGTGATTGATGAGCACCGGGAGATCTTCGATACGTTTTCGTAACGGCGGTACCTCGATCGAAAATACATTGAGTCGAAAGAAAAGGTCTTGCCGGAATTTCCCCTCGCGTAGCGCCGCGCCAAGGTCCCGGTTTGAGGACGCAAGCACGCGCACGTCCAGTGGCACTTCGGTCACACCCCCCAGCCGGCGCACCTTCTGATCTTCGAGCACGCGGAGCAGTTTCGCCTGCAGGTCAACACGCATTTCGCTTATTTCGTCGAGGAGCAAGGTTCCGCCCCGCGCCAGCTCGAAACATCCTTCGCGCTTTCTGTCCGCGCCGGTAAACGCTCCTCGTTCGTGGCCAAACAAATCGCTCTCCATCAGCGATTCGGGCAGCGCGGCACAATTCACCGCGACATAGGGGCCGTCTCGGCGCGCCGACAGATCGTGGATCGTTCGCGCCACGATCTCTTTGCCGCAGCCGCTCGAGCCGGTGATGATCACCGGCGCATTGCTTGGCGCAACCTGCTCAATCGCAAGCATGACGCGATGCATAGCTGGCGACTCGCCGATCAGCGGACCCAATTCGCCAACCCTGATCAGTCTCTGGCGCAAGCGCCGGTTTTCAGCGCTGATGTTCAGGTGATCACTTAGGTTATGGAGGAGAACTTTAAGATGAGGCAGGTCAACGGGCTTGCGCAGATAATCGTAAGCCCCCAGCTTCATCGACTGCACCGCGTCGGGAATCTCGCCCTCGCCTGACACAATGATCGTGGGTTGCTGCGCACCCTGGTCGCGCAGCTCAGCAAGGACCTCTAGACCGTCCTTGCGCGGTAGCTTCAAATCGAGCAACAAGATGTCCGGCTCGGTTAGATGAACCAGCTCGAGCGCACGCACGCCGTCCTCGGCAGCAATAATCTGGTATCCCCATGAATCTATGAGCTCGGACCATGCGTTGCGGGTCGATGGATCATCTTCGACTACCAAAATTCGTTTCGCGTCGCGCATCATCAGAATTAAATCCAGCTTAGGGAGTTTTCAGGAACGACCGAATCGGCTCGGGTAGAGCTACCGGTACTCTCCGTTCGGCAGCAATTCTGATACCGCTCAGATTTGCCTGAGTAGCCGGAAATTTCTTCCAGCATGTCGGTATCAAGAAAGATTTACATTCCGTTGAAATGTTAGACGCGCCAAGAAGTGATTCGTTACAAACTCAATATGAAGGCTACGCGAAATAATTTCGCACATTCGAGCAGTGCCGCGAGCATCCGTGTTTTAAACCAGCGTGTCGTTCGAGCGCACGCTATTTGATGCAGCCGCGAGATCGAATCACACACAGTTCGATACGTGCGCATCGGACGGACTACGATCGCAACCTTTCAGCGGCAAAAATCGCGGCTTCGCTTCGCGTCTTCGGAATTGCGGTCGGGTCGCCTATTCCGGCTTGCGTCAAAAGTACACGTTCGGCATCGCGCGCACCTCGCGTTTGCGATAGAGCCACGCATGATCGAACAGATGCAACAAGTACATCTGATCAATCCAACGGGCATTTTTGAAGATGCGGCGCGAACGCAGAAAACGGTATTGCTCGATCTTGCGCAACTGATGCTGCGAATTGAAGTCTTTAACGGCCAGAAGTTCGCCCGCCCACTCGTTGTAATTAGGCAGTACAACGTCGTCGAAATACAAAACCGGCAGGAACAGGTACTTTGACGTATCCCGATCGGCCAATAACGCGAACGCTTCGCTGGTCGATGTGTAGTAATCCAAATCGAAGGCGGCGAATCCCAGTGGCGACGTACTCGCAAGCGAAGCCAGGAACTGCGGAACCGTATCGCGTACCGGCCCAAGAATCAGGCGGCAGTTCGATGGCAGCCGCGACTGGAGTTTGTCGAATTCCATAGGAAAGTCTCCGGCCTGAAACTCCTCCGGATGATCGCGATAATCCACCGGCTCCGGCATCCCAGTGCCGCTGTCGAACCCGGCGATATTCACCGAGATACCGGTTGCTTCACTCAGCTGTTCTGCGATCTTGCACAGGTTGAGCAAACCCTCGCCGGACGCAACTCCGAATTCCACCGCGGTAAAAGATGTTAATCCCACCTCGATCGCCTGGTCGGCCGCGGCCAACAGCCCGTATGCGTAGTGCGGGCGAGAAATCAGATCGCAGGCCACCTTGGCGCGAAAAGAGCCAAACAGTGCCACTCCTAGCGCTGCGGCGTTCAGATGGATCGGCTCGGTCAAGCGTTCCCGCAGAATCCGATAACGTGCACTACGCTGATTTAGAATTTTCTGAAGCAACATAGTAGGTGGGTCCTTTTCCTGAGCGCTCTTCAGCGCGGAATCAGCCGGGCTGCTTTGTGCGAGAGAGCCGTCAACAGGTCGCTTCGCGCCAGATAGTTATCGCGGAACTCAGACAGATAGCGGCGTGCGGCGATTCCTGGTTCGCGGTGGTGCAGAGTGCCGGCGGATAAAGCGCCGCCGTGGTTGACGTTGACTATTTTCAGATCAACCTTCGCGTGTGGTGCGAGTGTAAGCCGGGTCGTAAGCGAGCCCGCATTGGCCTCGAAGTCGATCGCACATCCGTCAACCAGAACGCCTGCTGGCGAAATTCCACTATCGATTTGCTTCGACAGCGACAGGACTGCGGGTTCGGTGTACGGATTGACAAGATCCAGCTCATCCGTGAAGAAGCGAACCTCGCCGGTATGCGGGCCAGTCCGGCGGTGTAACGCGGTGGAACGCAGCGTAGTTCCGAGTGGAGCCCAAGTGAGGTCAGGATCGATAGAATTAATGCGGTCCGCCCACTGTGAGATTTCGTGAGCATCATCTCTGAAATTCTGATGATGCGCGGTGATCAGAACTGGTTTGCCGAGAAAGAGATCGAGTGCGAACTCAGCAATCGATCGTGGATACCTCCTCGCGAAAAGCGGAAAACCCGCTCGCGTGACGGCGACGTCAAGCAAATCACGAAGCGTCGGACCGCCGTCATCCGGATCTGTTGGATGCACCGACGTATTCACGGCTGCCAGGTATCCCTCCGCTCGGAGCGCGGGCAGGGCGGAGTTTGAGAATGCGCCTTGCGGAAAGATCATGATCGGATCGCATCCGACCCCGGTGATTTGCTTGTGCCGTTGCGCTCGTTCCAGCGCGAGCCGTGCTTTTGCTCGAAGAATTCGCCGGTCGCGAATCCCGAACTCGCCGGCTGAATGATTGCATCCATGAGTGCAGATCGACAGTATGTCGCGATTGCGCCGGAACAATTCCGCGGTCGCCGAATCGCTTCTGCGGTAATTCCACGGAATGAAGGCGATGGTGCTCGCGAACCGATGCGTGCGCATCGCCGTGACCAGCCGATCGTAGGAAAGGAATCCATATCGCGGCCGCAGTAACGGATCGTCAATCGTCACGGTCGCGCAGCGGCGCGGATTGCTCCAGCATTGATCACCAAAACTCTGGCGCATGAAGAGCATTGCCGGCAACAATGCTGGCGCGATTTCTTGCCCAAGGTTCGGATGCGGCACCGGCGCGTGCAGGTCGGCAATTTCGCTTGTCGCGAGCAGAAAACACTGGCAACCGTACTTTCGCAGAGTCACCAGAAATGGCCGGTGCTGGAGGGAAATTAGTTGTTCTGTTTCATCGAACCAGTTCCCTGTGAAGGCCTGCCACCTCTGATGCTCGATGGAAAACGACAGCCCTGCGAGTTGCGCATAGGCGCAACCGGACGCGGCGCTAATCCCACACACCAGCGTGGAATCAGGGAGCGCGGCAGTTCCTTCCAAACGTCCATCGGTGAGTTCACTCGCGACCGAACCTGCGCTCGGTTCTCCGGCTCCGTATATGAAAGCGGATTCGATGCCGGTGAGCAGCCGCCCGGCGGGCTGATCTTCCGAATTCCGACTAAGCATCGAGACGGTGTCAGCGCGGGCCGCCAGCACCCGCTCACCGGCAGTCTGGAGCACCGCGGCCATCTGCGCCGCTGACGCGGTGTCTTCTACCTGATAGACCGCCGTCTCAATGCCCATCACTGAGGCAAGGCCGGCGAGTCTTTCGTCCGACTTTCGCGAGCTCCGCGAAGATAGGAGTGCCAGCCGCGATGCCATGTCGGGTCAGGCTTCTCCGCGAAGAATCTCGTCGAGTGCGTCTGTCAGGCTACCGACCGTTTTGAGCGCGCTGGGAGTGAGGGTCGCATCGCCGATTTCGCCGGCGAGCACAATTTCCCGCGCGAACGATTCCCGAAATTCATCTTCGATAAATACCAGGAGATTGATTACCGATAGCGAATCGAGAGTCGTGTTGGGGTCGACCAGTGGCGTCAGCCGATCCTTTTTCAATTGCTGGGATTCAGCCAATAGCTCGTTGACTTGATCGATCGCCCGCGAGACCACACCTTCAGCAGTCGCGGTTCCGCGTGCGGCGGGATTGCTTTGGTTATGCTTGGCCGCCATCAGTGCACCTCGCTTCCGGATCCTGGATCGGCGCCAACTCCGCGCGCGCGCACGGGCCTCAATCCACGGAAAAACGCAAAATACGAAGGTGCAATCGCCAGCGGCACAGCCGCTGTCGCGACCTGGCCCGACGGCGCCGGTCTGACGAACGCGTGAGCAGCCACGTCGCTTGTTATTACTGACCCGGCTCCGATTACCGCGCCTTCGCCGATAGTCAGTATCCGATCGCTGACGCAACTAATCAGACAACACGCGCCAATCCACACGTCTCGTTCGATTACTATTCCGCCGGGTCCGCGAAGATGCGCGATTATCACGGTACGCAGAGCGATCTCTACGTTGTCGCCAATTTGAACGCATTCCGGATATTCATTCTCAATATAGACATCGTCGCCGATGAATACGTTGGAACCGATCACGACGCCCCGCCGGCGGTGCAGGCGTGGACGGACGCTCCGGCTTCCGGGTAGAATTCGCGCGAGCTGATGCAGCACCCGGTTCTGCACCCGTGTCGCGAAGGATTTTGTCACGATCCCGCGACTTCCCAATTGCTCAGCCATCATGCGTATCCTGTTGCGCGCGATCAGATGAGATCGCACGGATGCTCTCGGCGCTCCTCATGCCGGGCCAGCTAAGCCCGAGCGAGGCCGGCAGCGGAAAATCAGTGCTTAGATTCCAGCAGAAGCCCGCACCGGATAGAGCCGCGCGCTTCACGGCCGCTTCAAAGAATTGTTGACACGGGAGATTTTTTTCAGTTGGCGCAGGATTCGCGAACAGATCCTTCATACCGGCTGCGCGTGCGCACTTGCAGAGCACATGCAGCATCGCGTTTTCGACCTTTCTACCCATCACCCTGCAACTCAGCACGAAGTCCTCGACAGACGCGTGGTGGCTTGACCGGTCGAAGTGCAGACTTCCGATTCCCGCCAAGCCGTAGTCACCGAACTTATCGGCGATGCGAAAAATCAGAACGCAATTATCCGGCGTCGTGGACCATGCACGAAATTCGCGACTCGAGAGCCTGCGGGTGCGCAAATTCATTTGATTGGTCTTGTTGAGCAATTGAACTGCCCGTTCGAGGTTGGCGTCATCGAGGATTTCGACGCTGACCGCCACCTTCAGCGTCATCAACCACTCGTCGATCGAAACCAAGGTGGTTCGCAGTTCCCTTCGTTTGCGTTCCGACGCATACATCGCGGTGCGATTTCTATCCTCGTCGCTCACTACGGGGGCGTCGAAGCAATCGAGCGCGCGCAACGCGCGCGGAAAATCGATCGGATTGTTCGGCCATTCGGGCACCAGTACTGATGGCAACGCCTGGCGCACCCGCGCGCGTTCGGCGCGATTGTCGTCGAGGAAAACCGCCGAATCGAGGCTAAGGTTGAGTTCAGCAGCTAGCTCGGCGACATTCGCCGCTTTGTCTTCCCAATTGATGCGCCAGGCCGCAAAGTCCTCCAATTTCAGCGCCATGTCGGGATGTGAATGGATAGCCTCGAGCGCGATATGCTCCTGGTTCTTACTGACGATCGCGAGCAGGATTCCTCGCCGAGTGAGACCGCGCAATCCAAGCTGGAAATCCCGGTACGCCTCTCCAATCGGATCGTGACCACCGATTCGCAAGTTGCGCCATCCCACATCGCCGACGACACCGCCCCACAAAGTGTCATCCAGGTCAAGGATAACCAGCTTGCGAGATTTGCCCTGGATAGCTCGAAGCGCAGCCACGAGGTCCTGTGCAGCTTCCCGGAATACTCCGATTGCAAACGGAGTCTTCGACAAATACCAAAGCCGGGCGTCATATGCGCGATCGCCTTGCGAAGCGATCCAACGCATCGAATCAAAAAGGTGAACGCGGGAATCCCTCAGGGTTACTTCCGCCAGACGCAGGTTCATCTTCATGAGAAGCGCGGTGATCCCCAGACGCGGATGCATATCGAGCAATCCGCGCCGCGTGTCGAGTGCGTGACACGACGACCAGGTCGGCACGAAAATGTGCCGCACATGCGGAAGGATTGAGGTGAGGGCGTGCGCGAATTCATCAACTTCGCCAAGCACGCTCTCGGTGCTGAAATCCTCGTAGCAAAGTGCTTTGCCGTAGGTCGGAGAAATCGCTTCAGGAGAGGTCCAGAGCAAGGTTCCGTCAAGATCTGCGAGCCACGTGCTCGGCTCGCGGGACAGCAGAAGCTGCATCACCCGTCCAAATGGTGCAGTTGTGATGTCGAGTGCGAATCCTGTCTCGCGTTTGAGCAAAAGTGCGGCGAGGTTGTGCAGATTGAAATCCGAGGCGAGAAGAAATTTAAGCGCGCGGCCGCTCTTCTTGTCCTCTGCCGGTTCATTGGCCGGCGCGCCATGGTTCGTCATGGTTCCTTCACTTGAGGTGTCTGCCAAGATCACCCGCTGATATGCCGATCGCGTCTACCGATGAAGAGGAAATTTGACGGGAGTTGCGGGCGACAGGCGGTGCGGGCGTGAGACGCGGTTGAAATCTGGCCTTCAACGCCATCACGATTGCCATCCATTGGTACGCACCACATAGCTTCAGGCGAAATTCGATCAACCAATCAGTTGGATCGGCGCGAATTCGGCCTACGACAAAACGGGAGGGCCAACTCGATTCAAGCACGGGGGTGCTGGTGAAAACACGCGCGTACCCTGCAGCATAGCACTGTTGCAAATGTCCATCGCGGTAGGCGCCGAATGGAAAGCAAAACAGTCTGACGTCGCGCCGCAGAATGCGCTCGAGAGTTGTTCGCGATTCGCGCAGCTCGCTCATCACTTCGTTTTCGGTCAGTGACGTTAGTCGCGCGTGGGTTGTGGTATGCGAACCGATCGTCACCAATTCACAGTTCAGATCGCGCAATTCGGCTTCGGTGATCAGACGATCGTTGGGCTCGCCAAGCGATTCGCCCAAACGGCCGGCAACAACAAAAATTGCGACGGGAATGCCGCGCTGCTTCATCTCAGGAAGTCCATTTTCGACGAAACTCAACCATCCGTCGTCGACGGCCACAAACGCACAACGCGAAGCGCCTTCGGGCAAGCGATCCTGGTCAGCACGGACCGGATTGGACCATCTGAGTAGATGGTCCATTTGGCGGGCAAAACGCTCGCGGTGCTGGGGATGGACTTGGTGATAAAAAACTCCGATGCATATGGGTTGAGGCCGGCCCCCCAACATAGTCTTCGCTGCACGCGATAGTTTCGTAACGGCATAAAATACGATTGCCACCAGCAGTTTCGCGAATCGGGTTGGCAGCCTTTGACTGAATGGATCCATGCTACTGCGAACGACGAGGTTGGTAACCCAAGGGAGGACTAGCTACCGTGCGGGGTACCAATCAATTCGTTACGACCCCTAAATCACATCACCACGGTTGATCCGAGCAATCACGATGCCATCATGGAGCGCGGAAAAACTTCAACCTTATTGGTTTTTGGCCCGGACAAAACGGAATCAGATGCGCAAAAATTGTCCTTCGCGGTTGTAATTCTTGCAATTGCTGATCATGAGCGTTCGGGTGTAGTCCGCGATCGTCACGACGATTGAGATGCGCATTTTGCTTGATGAAATCCGACGCGGTTCCGTACGCCTCCGGCGCTACGGTAGAGACTCACCGAGAGAGCTCGCGAATGGCCAAGGCGGTTCGCAAGGCGTTCGTAGCGACAGACCCGAGTTATTGCCGAAAAGTTGTGGATCACGCGCGGGGATGAGAGGTAATGGACAATGGGCTGCAAGGGAAGCGGACGGCGGAGCGGCGGATGCTGATGGCGGCGCTCGAGACGGAAGCCGCGCCGCTTACGTCGAGCGCCATCGTGACGATCGCGACGCTTTCGGCTCCGCCTTGGTGGTGCACGACAGCCGGGCGCATGCGCGCAAGCATACTCTGGGCGCGGGAACGGTCGAGCTTAAGGCGCCGCGGGTCAACGATCGCCGCCGCGATGAATACGGCCGGCGGCAGCCCTTCAGCAGCCGCATCCTGCCGCCGTAGAAGTACTGCCTTGGGCTTATAAATGACCGCATGACGCCGACGGCGGGTCTTGGCGGTCAGGAAATCGGCTTATCCCGCGACACGCCGTAGCCAGAAGCTGGAAGGCGGAGTAGGACATTTGCGGTACGAGTTAAAGGCATTCCCGAGCATCTCGCGATGATTGAGGTGCAGGTAATGCCCGGCCCACATGACCTCGAACTGGCGGTTGAACAAGAGAAAGGCGTGGAAAAGATACTGTTCGTCCCAAAATGTGCAAGCGCCTGTTACAAACGCGCGCGGGTACTCGGCGGGCAGAAAAATGTCATGGCAATGTACCATCACTCCCGCACGCAGCCTGGGGATGATCTCCAGGTATTCCCAAACCACGTCGCCACCGGTGCGAATCGTATGGCTCGAGTCGATAAACAGGATATCGTTCGCCTCCAGCTTGTCGAATTCTTCCAGCGGCACGTGTTCCACCTGCATCTGTACCAGGCGAATGTTGGGTAGGGCGCGCAGGTCAAATGATGGTTCCGGCTCGATCGCGGTGATTTCACAGGGTGCCGCTGCTTCGGCCGCGTTAGCCGAAGCACC